>NZ_JBHSNC010000045.1:0-142316 GCF_042655785.1 Cohnella yongneupensis | reverse complement strand
AAGCGCAGCAATGCGTGCAGCTGACGGGTACTAATCGGTCGAGGGCTTATCCTAATGACGTGGGTAAGCTAACGGATGTTTCATACACTTTCACCAATCGCTTTGATCGTATCGCCGTAACAGGCTATACGGTTCGTGCCAGCTAAAGCTGCACGATTTCGCATCCAGTTTTCAAGGCGCAAGCCTTGATGTATTAGTGTGGCGGTGTAGCTCAGCTGGCTAGAGCATTCGGTTCATACCCGGAGGGTCGGGGGTTCGAGTCCCTTCGCCGCTACCATTCTTTCTTTACGCAAGTCCCGTGGAGGCTTAGCTCAGCCGGGAGAGCATCTGCCTTACAAGCAGAGGGTCGGGGGTTCGATCCCCTCAGCCTCCACCACTTCACCCCAAAAAGTGAAGTTTGTCTTCGAAGCGTATTCCGATTACTTTTCGGGGACCCCATGTTTATCGCGGAGCCGTGGTGTAGTGGCCCAACATGCCTGCCTGTCACGCAGGAGACCGCGGGTTCGAATCCCGTCGGCTCCGCCATTTTTTTCTTCGTAAGGCTCGATAGCTCAGCTGGTAGAGCAGAGGACTGAAAATCCTCGTGTCGGCGGTTCGATTCCGTCTCGAGCCACCATTTTGTTTAATCCGGTCCATCATTAATGGTTATAATGATAATCGGTTCTTATCGTGGAGGCTTAGCGAAGTGGCCAAACGCGGCAGACTGTAAATCTGTTCCTCACGGTTCGGTGGTTCGAATCCATCAGCCTCCACCAGTTTTTTCATCAAGAGCCATTAGCTCAGTTGGTAGAGCACCTGACTTTTAATCAGGGTGTCGTAGGTTCGAGTCCTACATGGCTCACCATTCAAACAAACAGACAGACGTGCAAACGTCTGTTTTTTTTGTATATTCGTATGCCGATACCTTCTAGGGGAGAAGTTAAGATCATCTCGCTTATCGGAGGCACGGCTTATGATGTACTTATATGCGCTCCTGTTCTCTTTCGCGGTTGTCCTCGTTCTCGTACCGGTAGTTCGTCAGCTCGCTATCCGCCAAGGCTTCGTGGATCGCCCGACTCGTCGGAAAATCCATGTGCAGCCTGTACCGTTGTCCGGCGGCGTAGCGATCTTCATAGGCGTGATCGGAACTTCGTTCGAGTTCATGAACGATCACGCTTTGTTCCGCACCTTAATCATCGGAGGCACGACTCTCGTCTTGATCGGGTTGATCGATGACTACTTCAAATCGCGTAACCGCGAATTTCCAGTCTGGCCTCGATTAATTATTTACATAAGCGTTGCCCTCGTACCGGTATGGCAAGGGATAGCCATTCAGGGCGTATCCTCACCATCATCGGTAGCCATGATCCACTTCTCTCCCCTAATCGGCGGACTAGTCACGATGATCTGGGTATTCGCCCTCATTAATATGTTGAATTTCATTGATGGCGTCGATGGATTGGCATCCGGTGTGTGCGTCATTTCCTCTTTGACGTTATTCGCGGCGTCGCTGATCGGCAATCAACCGAGTACGGCACTCGTAGCGGTGGCGCTTGCCGGGTCGTGTCTCGCCTTTTTGGCGTATAATTTTCATCCGGCGAGAATATTCATGGGCGATGCAGGCGCGACCTTCCTTGGCTATACGTTAGCCGTTACGGCGATCGAAGGGACGCTCAAAGGTGCGACCATTTTATCCTTGTCCGTGCCGCTTCTAGCTATGGGCGTACCCATTCTCGATACCGCCATCGTATTCATACGCAGGTTAATCGAAGGCAAGGGATTGCATCGCGCGGACAATCTGCATACGCACCATAGCCTCATGAAATGGGGATTGACCCAAGTTCAGACGGTTTCTTTTATTTATTTGATCGCGGCCGTGTTCTCGTTATTATCCATCGTCGTGTTATTGGTGCTTCATTAAATAAAAAGCCCGCGCCAGGGATCGCCCTCGATTGCGTCAAATATGGTACAATGACCCAGAGATCGCATCCTTACTTAGCAAGGGGCACAAGTCATGAATAAAACCAGACTGCAGCAGCTAGAGCAACTGCTTGATGCGCCGGTATTGCCTAGGGTGATGACAGCGGCGGAATGGGAACGCGAAGGCGGCAAAAGGAATCCCGAGGTAGGCGATACGCTCGTTAATCCCGAAGGAGTCCGTATTATCGCCCGCGTGAACGGTTCCGAAATACACGTCCTGGAGACGGCTGCTAAGTTGACTCCTTTAGAAGAAAGACTGTTAAGCTACGTTCTGCAAAATAATAACGCAAAACCTCAAACCGCTTCCACGGATTTGGAACGTCAAGCTAGACGGCTTGGCGAATGGATTCAACAGTCGGTAACCGCGGGAGAATGGCGCGCTGAAGTTCCGGATCGCATGGAATTGCGCAATCGCTTATTCGACGGGATGGTACCGTTCCTGCTGTCATGCGAGCAAGTGGAAGATAAAGAACCTACTTATACCGAGCTAGAGAAAACGATACGTACTTTTATATCCGATGAGACTTTGCTGATTCCTTTGCGCGAGCATGAATGGCTCGTTTTGAGCACCGATCGGGTGCTGACGGAAGCCGAGGCGGAAAGCGACGAGGTGCTTGGGCACGAGGAAACGAAGGAAGTGCTCGCATCGCTAGCCGAAGGGCTGCACCAACTGGTCACCGGCGAATGGGGCGGAGAATGCCATATTGCGGTCGGGGAGCCGATCGTACCTTCGGAGAACGTCGTTAGGATCGTCGGTACGTTGCGGGAAACCATATTCCTGGGGCGTAAATTCCATGTAGGCATGCAGGTTCATTTACCGTGGCTCGTTCATTTGGAGCGTTTGCTCAGCGGTATTCCCGAGCTCGTACGCTCCCGATTCGTAGAGGAAATGATGGGGAGACCGGATCTATTCACCGACTCCGAGACGATCACGACGCTCGATGCGTTCTTCTCGATGGACTGTAACGTAAGCGAGACAGCGAAGAAATTGTACATCCACCGCAACACTTTATTGTACCGTTTGGATAAAATTAAGCACGAAGCCGGACTGGATGTCAGGTCGTTTAACGACGCAGTATTAGTACGCATTCTACTGCTATTGTACAAAGTCACGAAAAGGAAATGAATTTTTTGTACGCTTTGTGCATAGTCATTTGGCTTGGGTCTGAGGTAAGATAGTCGTGTACCTTCAAACGAAGTTTAGGGGGAAATATAATGGCTGGCGTACGTTTAGAACATGTGTATAAAAAATATGCAGGCACTGACAAAGCATCGGTTACTGACTTTACCTTGGATATCCAAGACAAAGAATTTTTGGTACTTGTAGGTCCTTCCGGTTGCGGTAAATCCACGACGTTGCGGATGATCGCAGGTCTTGAAGAAATTTCCGAAGGTAAGCTCTACATCGGCGACCGCGTCGTGAACGACGTAGCCCCGAAAGACCGCGATATCGCGATGGTATTCCAATCCTACGCTTTGTATCCACATATGAACGTGTACCAAAACATGGCATTCGGTCTGAAATTGCGTAAATTCCGCAAAGACGAAATCGACCGTCGCGTTCGCGAAGCAGCACGCACGCTCGAAATCGAGCACTTGCTGGATCGCAAACCAAAAGCATTGTCCGGTGGTCAACGCCAACGTGTTGCTCTGGGCCGCGCAATCGTCCGTGAACCGCAAGTGTTCCTGATGGACGAACCGCTTTCCAACTTGGATGCTAAACTGCGTACGCAAATGCGCGCTAACATCTCCAAATTGATGAAACGTCTAGAGACGACTTGTATCTACGTAACCCATGACCAAACGGAAGCAATGACCATGGGCGACCGTATCGTCGTTATGAAAGACGGCTTCATTCAACAAGCTGCTACGCCTGAAGAGCTCTACAACCACCCATTGAACCTGTTCGTTGCTGGCTTCATCGGCGCTCCTGCGATGAACTTCATCACGGGTCAACTCGTGGAAGACGGCGGTTCCGTACGTTTCCGCGCTACGGGCTTCAACGTTGTCGTTACCGAAGGCAAAGCTAAGGCGCTTCGCGCTAAAGGCTACATCGGCAAAGAAATCATTCTCGGCATCCGCCCTGAAGATTTGCACGAAGAGCCAGTATTCATCGAAGCTTCCCCGAACAGCATCGTGAACGCTACAATCGAAGTTTCCGAGAACTTGGGTCACGAAATGTTCCTGTACTTGAACGGTCTTGGCAAAGACAACGTTATCGCTCGCGTTGACGGCCGCTCCGGACTTCGCGAAGGTCAGAACGTTAAGCTCGCTATCGATATGAACAAAATTCACGTGTTCGATAAAGATACCGAAGAGAACATCTTCGAGCACGAGTAAAATTTGCGCAAATAAAGAGAACCGTTCGGCTTAATGGCCGAGCGGTTTTCCTTCTTGTACGACGATTGAATCCTTTCATTGCGTTGTCCGTTTATTTTCGATACGATGAGAAGAGGTAAATTGGAAAAAGGAGCTGTACGATGGCTAAGAAAGTGAGAGTATCCGAACTCGTGCAGCAATTTCACTTGGAGATCGTAGCAGGTGAAGACGGACTGCGCCGCAAAATCGTGACGGACGACTTGAACCGTCCCGGCTTGGAGATGGCCGGTTATTTCAACTATTACCCTGCGGATCGCGCGCAGATCCTCGGGAGAACCGAACTAGCATTCTTGGAGACGCTTACGACGGAGGAAAGACGCGATCGCATGGAGCGGCTCTGTCATGAGGAGACGCCATGCGTTATAATAACGCGCGGACTAGATGCTCCGAACGAGCTCATCGAGATTGCTAACGAACGGCAATGCGCGGTGTTGCGCAGCAGCGTAGCAACGACGATACTGCTTAGCCGGATAACGAACTTCCTGGAGAAGAAACTTGCCCCTTCGGCTACGATCCATGGCGTACTAGTAGACGTATATGGCGTAGGTATGCTTATTACCGGGGGGAGCGGCATCGGGAAGAGCGAGACGGCATTGGAGCTCGTCAAGCGCGGACATCGTCTCATCGCGGACGACGCGGTCGAAATTCGTCAGACGTCCGATAACCAGCTATTCGGAAGCGCTCCTGACTTGATTCGTCATCTCCTCGAAATACGAGGACTGGGCATTTTGAACGTCATGACTTTGTTCGGCGCAGGCGCCGTGCGCAATCAGACGAATATTAGCTTGGTCGTGAAGTTGGAGAACTGGCAGCAAGACAAGCAATACGATCGTCTTGGTTTGGACGAGGAGACGACGAAGATCATCGAGACCGACGTGCCGCTCTTAACCGTACCGGTAAGACCAGGTCGTAACTTGGCGGTCATATTGGAAGTCGCCGCCATGAACTATAGGCTGAAGCGTATGGGCTATAATGCGGCATTGCAATTCACGAACAAGTTGACCGAGGCTATCTCGGACGACGAATTCGAATAAGGGCTACGGAGGATGTCTATGTTTCGTCTAACACTGGATCCGATTGCATTCGAGCTCGGACCGATCACGGTTCATTGGTACGGTATTATCCTGGGACTAGCTGCGCTGTCCGGGTTATTGATCGCTATCCGGGAAGGTAAGCGCTTCGGCATTATTCCCGACTTCTTCTTGGATTTGATGCTGTTCGGCGTCCCGTCGGCGATTATCGGCGCACGTCTCTATTACGTCCTGTTCAAGTGGGATTATTATTCGAAAAATCCCGGCGAAATCGTTCAGATCTGGAATGGCGGCATTGCGATCTATGGCGCGCTGATCGGCGCGTTGGTGTGCGGGTTTTTCTACATACGCTCCAAAGGCTATTCCTTCTGGCGTATCGTCGATATTTGCGTTCCGTCGCTGCTGATCGGTCAAATGATCGGTCGCTGGGGCAACTACGTTAACCAGGAAGCATACGGTGGCGAAGTAGAGGAGTCGTTCCTCCGCCACACGTTGCACCTGCCGGCGTTCATCGTAGATCAGATGAACGTGCAAGGGGTTTATCACCACCCTACGTTCCTGTACGAGTCCTTGTGGAGCTTGGTGGGATTGGGCGTGCTATTCGTCCTTCGCCGCCAGAAGTTTCTGCGCGCGGGAGAACTGTTCTTCATCTACTTCATCTGGTACTCGATCGGACGTTTCTTCATCGAACCGCTTCGTACGGACAGCTTGGCCTTCAATGGACCGGATTGGCTCGCATCGCTGATGAACGGTTTATGGACGCCAATGAAAGCGATATTCGATACCGGAGAAGGATATTTGAACCCGGCGGAGGGCAATGTGCGCATTTCTCAGCTCCTCGCGTTACTTATTGTCATAATCGGTATCGCTATGATCGTGCTCAGACGCCAAATGGGCTGGGCGAAAGAACGGTATACCGATCCGCTCGTGAGTACGAAAACGGCTGCGGCTACCGATGTAACGGAATCCCAGGAGCTTAAGGCTCCGACTACGGAGACCGCGCAACAACAGGAAGAAACGGAGACAACCGAGAATGACGCCAAGCAAGAAGATCGAAGCGGTCCTGTTTGATCTTGACGGGACGATCATCGATACGAACGAACTGATCATTCAATCCTTCCTCCACGCGCTTAAAGGAATCGTTCCTGAAAGCTTCGGAAGGACGCATATTATACCGAGCATGGGACAACCGCTGACGATGCAGCTGCAGCAGTTTTCCGGACGGGAGAACGTCGAAGAGCTTACCCAGATCTACAGGGAATATAACCACCGCAGGCATGACGAGATGGTGGCGTTATTCCCGGGCGTAGCGGAAGTCGTTCCGGTTTTGCATGCGGCCGGCATCCGAATCGGAATCGTAACGACGAAGATGCGAGCGACGACGCTGCGCGCGCTTCAATTGCTCGGATTGTCCGAGTATATGGATACGATCGTGACGTTGGACGATGTCCAGCATGCGAAGCCTCATCCCGAGCCGGTAGCGAAAGCGATCGCGGCGCTAGGGGTCGACGCATCCGCTACGTTAATGGTCGGAGACAGCTCGGTGGACATTAAGTCCGCGCTGGCCGCGGGTGCCGTGCCTGTCGGAGTAGCATGGTCCCTCAAAGGAGCGGACAATCTGTACGAAGCCGGAGCGGTTCACATGCTGCGCGAAATGAATGAGCTTCTCACATTATGCGGAATTGCGGGTGGCGGGGATTGAGGAACGTAGAGCGGTATCCGGTAGAGGGGCCTAACGCGCTCTGGCAAGTATATCGAACGGTATCCCGCTTGAAAGCCGTACGTAATTTCATCTTCATCCAGATCGCGAGATATTGTCCGAGCTTGCCGGCCAAACGTTGGATTTATCGGCGGATACTGGGCATGAAGGTCGGACGGCATACTTCTTTCGCTCTTATGGTGATGGTGGACGTCTTCTTTCCGGAACGGATCACGATTGGAGACAATTGCATTATCGGTTACAACTCCACGTTGCTCACCCATGAATATCTAATTAAGGAATATCGTCTCGGTAACATCGTGATCGGCTCCGAGGTAATGATCGGGGCTAACGTCACGATTTTGCCGGGTGTAACGATCGGGGACGGAGCCGTCGTGGCGGCTGGTTCGGTCGTACACAAAGACGTTGCGCCGGGCGCTTTCGTCGGCGGAAATCCGCTCCGAGTGATCGAGCGCAAGGCGGAATAAAAACCCAATAGCAAGAAATAACAGAGAGCCGCTGAGAAGCGGCTCTTAAAATTTAACATTGTTATCAAACTCCGATAACATTACAATAATAGAGTTCAACTTTGTATTGGGAGTGAGAAATTAATGAAGGCAGCTTGGAATAGCTTCGTGCGAACGCCGTTTGTGCTGACGTTCATTTTATTAATGCTGAAGATGATGTTGTTCCGTCATTTCATCTTCGAGAACATTCAACTAACCGGACTGCTCGCCGACGCGGCAGCGATATTAACGATACTGTGCCTGTTCGAACTTATCGTTCCATCAAAATGGAAACCTCTCGGTCATGGCATTGTTAACGCCATTATCTCGTCCTTATTGTTCGCCGCAACCGTTTATTTTAGCTACTACGGTACGGTCCCGATCTATACGGCCCTCTATGGGCTCGATCAAGTGGGACAGATCCACGATAGCGTTCAATCGTCGATTCAGACGTCCAACTACTTGCTCTTTATCGACGTGGCCGCTTTGGCGATTGTCGGCTTGTGGAGCTTGTTGAAGGGCATTCGGATTTTCACGAAGCATCACATCGCCAAGCCGATGAACGTGCTCATCTCGCTGATTGCTTTTGCCGTCATCTCCGGTGGCTTCATCAGGGCAAACAACGACATTCCGAACGAGCTTGTACAAGCGGAAAGCCTCGGCTTCCTGAACTATGAGCTTACGGCGGGCATCAAAGTAGCCCAAGAAGACGGTGTGTCCAAAGAGACGATCGCCGCCATTCCTTCGATGCAGCAAAATTTGGAGGAGGAATTCGCGAAAGACGGAGGCACGTCCGAACCGAACGGACAAGCGCCCGCTTACTTCGGTGTAGCTAAAGGGAAGAACGTAATCGTCATTCAGATGGAGGCGTTCCAAAACTTCGCGATTAATATGTCCATCGACGGTCAAGTCATTACGCCGAATTTAAACGCGCTCATCGGCGATAGCTTCTACTTCCCGCACTTCTTCCAGACGATCGGGCAAGGTAATACTTCCGATGCGGAATTCATGTCGAACACTTCGATTTATCCGACCGGCGTCATCGCGATGTCCACCGGATATGGAGATCGGGAAATTCCGAGCATGCCAAGATTGCTGAAGCAAGACAATTACGTATCGAATACGTTCCATATTAACGACGTTACGTTCTGGGATCGCAATAAGCTGTATCCTGCGCTAGGATTCACGAAGTATTACGACAAGCCGTCTTTCAATAACGATAAGTTCAACGCGTTCGGCGCTTCCGATATGGAGCTATACCGGGTTGGCTTGGAGAAGCTGACGGACTTGCACGAGGCCAAGACGCCTTTCTACGCGCAATTCGTTACCGCATCCAGCCACCATCCGTTCAAGGTGCCAAAAGCGTTGCAACGGATTAAAGTGCCCGCTTCGATGGAAGGCACGCAGCTCGGTAACTATTTGATCGCGTTGAACTATACCGACTACGCGCTCGGCGAGTTCATTAAAGGGCTTAAAGAAAAAGGCATGTGGGACGATACGATTCTCGTCGCCTACGGCGACCATTTCGGATTGCAGCCGAAGGATAACGACCCTGCTTGGGTAAGCGAACAACTCGGCATCACCTACCAAGAGCGGGTTAGCCGGTTTAACATTCCGTTGTTCATTCACGTGCCGGGCGTCAAGGGCGAAACAAAAGAGCAAGTCGGCGGACAAGTCGACATTATGCCGACGGTCGCCAACTTGCTCGGGATTTCGTTCAAGGACCGCAATTATACCGCGTTCGGACATGATTTGCTTAACGTGGAGCATAACGTAATCGGAATGAGATATTACTTGCCGACCGGTTCGTTCTTCAACGACGATGTACTGTTCGTGCCCGGCAAAGGCTTCGACGACGGTTCCGCCATCGATCTGAAAACGTTGCAGCCCGTAGCGGATTTCAGCAAGTATCGCAAAGACTATGATTACATTCTTTCCTTGGAGCAATTATCGGATCAATACGTTAAGTCGCTTCCGCAACGTCAGGAATAGCTTACTTGATGACGATGCCGTAATTAACCAATACGTCATTAATGATCATGAACAACTCGCCGTTCGTTAGCTGACCTGCGTCCTTAATTCCGTTAACCGTATTGCGGCTAATCCAGTAATGATCGGTCATTTCCTTAAGCGCGGCGTCCGGCTCTACGTTAATTCCCATCATTTTTGCCATTAGATAAGCCGTCTGTTCCAGCGTTAGAGGGGCAGGCGGTTTTTCTATGGTCAGCAAGCCATCGATGTTTGTATTGAACTTCAATGGGTACATTAGTTGTAGCCTGCGAACGCTGTTAAGCAATAACGCAGGATTGGCGGCAGTATCCAGCTTCCATGCGTCGTTCTTGTAACCGCCCGCAGTCAGGGAAAGGCTGGTAGCCATAAGTAATCCGACATAATCGGGATGCTTGGCGTAATCGGGCTTCGCAAAAGGTCTCATCGCCAGATCCATGCCTTGCTTCGTCAGACGGCTACGCAATTCGGCAATGGCCGGTCTGGACGCCGATAGTTGACGGAACGTCAGGTTGCGCTCCTTAGCTAGCTTCGCCGCGACGCCTGCGGCCTGGCCAGTGGCCATGCCCAGGGGAATGACGCGCGCGCTTCCGTGCGGCAACGAATCGAAGCTAGCGGATCTGCCGACGACGAGCAACCCGTCGATAACCTTCGGAACCAAAGTTCGGAAAGGTACGCCGTATTGTTCAGGCAGCATCATGATCGCGCCGCCCGAAGTTGCGCTGAGCGATTGAATATCGACTTCATACGAACCGTAAGCTATTGCGTCCCAGTAGTCGCGATTGTCCATAAGATCGGACATGCGCAGCCGATACTCGCCGATAATATGTCTGGTTTCCCGGACATAGAGCTCGGGAGCGACACCGGCGTATTTCAAGCTTTTGAACGGCGGGAACTTTTTCTTCAAATAATCGACGATCAGCGGCGCTTCCTTCGCGCCTAGTTGCATACCTTCTTGCAAGGAAGCGGGATCGAGCGGATTAATGCCGTAAATTTGCATCGAATTGATTAGGATGGTGTTGTCGTCTTGGCGGCCGATATTGAGCCCGCGCATCTTTATGCGGGTCGGGTCGGAAGACGGATAGTCTTTGGCTTCGGAATATCCCCAAATGCTGCGAGCATCGGAGCCTCCGCCTGGACCAACACGCTGTTTCATTTCTTGCCATACTTTGTCCGTAACGCCGCTAAGCTTGAACACGAGCGTAACGGCCATGCGCGCGTCCGGCTCTCCGATGTCTTGACGTCCCATCGTATAGGGCGCGCCTGCCGCGGCGGCAATATCCGCATCCTGCGTAGCATCGATAACCGATCCTGCTTGTATGTCTAACGAAGATTGATCTGCTTTAACGATATGTATGCCAACGATTGCTTGATTGCTTATGATCGGATCTACGCTTTTCACATTCATGAGTACGTCGATGTTCGGCTCGTCCTGCACGAGCTTCTGGAACGCGCTTGCCGCGCGTTTGACGTCGAAGGAAGTGCCTTCGATCAATTGATACCATTCTTGAAAAATGCCTTTGTTCAAGTAAGGAGCAGGGTACTTGGAGGAAATGAGCGGCGATTTGTTCAAATCGAGCGAATTGAGCCAACCGAGCGTCATTAAGCCGCCGAGAATGCTTCGTTGCCCGCGAGGCTCGACCAGAAGCACTTTGAGACCGTTACGTGCTGCGGAAACCGCGGCGGTAACCCCTTCCGGATCGGTGCCGACTACGATTACGTCGTAATAGCTTTTGGGTGCAAGTACGGAAGTGATCGGAGCGAACGGTTTAAGCGCTACTTTGTAAGTAGCGGCGGATAGATGGGGTAAACCGAACGTGGTCATGAATAAAGGTACGATTAGGAAGGCCCAAATATAGGGTGCAAGACGGTGGCGGCGCTTTCGGCGATGTAGAAGCATTAGATGTCTTTTTCCCCCTAGCATTTCTTGTGAATAGCACACAAATGGTACCTAAATTCTATCGTTCTGTAAAGAGATTTATAGGATGTCCCAGACTTAAAATTCATGTAAAAAAGCGCCGTCGCCATTGTTTGCATGTCGAATTATGAAGGGCCGCGTGTTATTCTGTTAAAGAAGTACGCTATCTTCGTTGGAAGAATAAGAGAAAGAGAGAATGAATATGAAATCGAAGCTTCGCCCGAATATGCGATATGCCTTGAAATATGCGCGGACCTTGCTCGTTCTTGCGCTTGCGATATTCCTGCTAATACCGCAACCGTTCGCAGCCTCTTATAATGTAAAGATCCAATCACAGCCGCTCGTAACGACGCTCTCTCCGGCCGCAACGTATGACGTTATCGTCGTTGGCACCGATCCCGAAGGAGTAATGGCCGCCGTATCGGCTGCCCGTAATGGACTGAAGGTGCTGCTTGTTGAGCCGCGGCCGCGCAAAGTACTGGGTGGCTTGATGACGATCGGTTGGCTGAACTCGTTGGACTTGAATAAATCGCCGACCATTAACGCTAAGTTTCCGGAGAAAAACTTGAACGGCGGCTTGTTCCAAGAGTGGTACAAAATGATTCAGGGTACCTCCTTTGACGTGAACCGAGCGGCGAGGGCGTTCCAGAAGATGGTGCAGGACGAAAAGAATATCGATCTCGTTATGAACGCTAAGCAAGTTACTCCGTTGCTGGAAGGTTCCAAAGTGAGCGGGATGCGTCTTACGAGGGATAACGGCAAGGAGCAGACGATTCGGGCCGGAGCGATTATCGACGCGACCCAAGACGCCGACATCGCCGCTGCCGCGGGTGCTCCTTATACGCTGTTGCGAGAAGATCTCGGGGAGTCTCCGGACGTTCGAGTGGCGGTAACGCTCGTCTTCAAGATTAGCGGGGTTACCGACCAAGTGTGGCAGGAAATGAAGCAGCATGTCGGCCCAGGCGGGGGCTCCGATGCGCGAAGCATATGGGGATACGGAGATGCCAGGGCGTATAAGTCCAGCGATCCGGACCGCGTGAGAATCCGTAGCTTAAACATCGGGCGTCAGGACGACAATACGATTCTGCTGAATACGATGCAGATCTACGGCATCGACCCGCTCGATCCGGCTTCGCTCGAGGAAGGTATCAAGATCGGCACGAAAGAAGCTCCCCTGATCGTCGATTATTTGAAGAAAAAATATAAGCCGTTCCGGAATGTGCAATATGCGGGCGTAGCGCCCGAGCTGTATGTGCGGGAGTCTAGGCACATCATCGGGGAGTATCGGTTGACGATAGCCGACCTGCTGGAGAACCGCGATTTCTCCGACGCGATCGCCTACGGCTCTTATGAGGTCGATATTCAAGGATCCAGCACGGCTGGAAAACCCGGTTCGGTCATGACCGGTTCGATCATGATGAATCCGTTGCAATACGGCGTGCCGTTCCGCGCGCTAGTGCCGCAGAAGATCGACGGCTTGCTAGTCGTCGGACGCTCGGCAAGCTTCGATACGCTTCCGCACGGCAGCGCGCGCGTCATACCGCTCGGCATGGCGACCGGCGAAGCGGCGGGCGCCGCCGTGAAGCTCGCGAAGGACAAGCACAAGTCGCTGCGCGAGCTGTCTCGCTCGAAGGCCGACATGTCGGAGCTTCGCAAGCGTCTGACCCAGCAAGGAATGGACCTTAAGATGAGGGATTTAAAGGCTCAGGCGTACACCAAGCATAAAGATTATCCGGGCTTGCTAGTGGCGGCCGACCTGTTCGCCGCGGTTGGCGGCTACAAGAACGAGGATTGGGGACTCGACGAGATCTCTAGTCCGAAGCGCTTCGTCAACGTTTATCGCAAAATGCAAAAGAAATATCCGGCATTGCAATCGAAGTCGGACGCGGGCAGCTACTTGAAGACCGAGGATCCCGCGTTGAAATGGGACGACGTCGCGTATTTGATTACGCAGGCAGCCGGACAATCCGTCGCTCGCGAGCAAGCATCCGCCTGGCTTGTCGATCAAGGATGGATCAACGAGCAGACGATTAAAAGCTTCGGAAACAGAAATCAGCTCACTAACGGCGACTCCTACATGGTCGTTCGCGACCTCGTGGAGAACGTCACCGGAGTGAAGGTTCAGTAACATAACCGACCGCTTGTGGCCGTTAGGCTATCAAGCGGTTTTTGCCTTACCTATCGGTCATCTGCCAACGGTAAAATGGGTTGACGAGTGCAACAAGGCATGATAATATTACGTCTAACATTCTTTATTTTGGCAGTATGGTAACTTGTTATCGCTTTACAGCGGTAAAGCAAATATGAACGGGTTTAGAAACGAGGGTGCGTATAGTGGCAAAACCAAAAGTATTCGAGAAACCGACGGGCGTTAAAGATTATTTGCCTCATGCCGTCGCGAAGCTGCGCCGGATCGAGCGAGACGTGCTCGCCTGCATGCAACGCTGGGGCTATGAGCAGATCATGACGCCTACGATCGAATATTACGATACGGTCGGCGTAGCGAGCACTACGTCGGACCAGAAGCTATTTAAGCTTCTTAATCAACGGGGGACGACGATCGTGCTTCGATCCGACCTGACGGCTCCGATCGCACGCGTCGTCGGATCTTTGCTTAAGGAGAAGCCATTTCCGCTGCGACTCAGTAATCACGGTAACGTGTTCCGGGCGTTCGAGGAGAAAGGCGGCCTAGAGGCGGAGTTTTTCCAGACCGGCGCCGAGCTCGTAGGAGACGCTTCTCCGGAGGCGGACGCGGAAGTGATCGCTCTTGCGATCGCGTCATTGCAGGCGGCGGGCGTGCCCTCCTTCAAGATCGCGATCGGCCATGTCGGCTTCTTGAACGGCTTGTTCGAGGAGACGTTGCCGGGCCGCGCAAGCGAGCAAGAAGCGCTCAAAGAGTGCTTGCTGCAGCGAGACCACGTCGGCTATCGGGACATTCTGAAGAAGCTATCGCTGGACGATAGCTTGCGTCAGGAGCTCGAAGGCGTACTGCGGCTACGCGGCGGCCAGGAAGTATGCGATCAAGCGCAGCTGCTGAGCGGCAACGCGAGCGCCAAGGACGCGCTTAATCATCTGTGCGCGATTTGGGACGTCCTTACGGCTTACGGCGTGCAAGAGAACGTGCTGATCGATCTGACGATGATCGGCGATTTCTCTTACTATACGGGCATGACGTTCGAAGGCTACGCCTCGCAATTGGGATTCCCGGTGTGCAGCGGCGGTCGCTACGACAATCTGTTGGCGCAGTTCGGACGTCCGGCTCCCGCGACCGGCTTCGCGCTTAAGACGACCCGGATCATGGAAGTCGTCGAAGACGTCGCGGAGGAAGCAAAGCGGACACTGATCGTCTATGCTCCTTCCCATCGTGCGGAAGCGCTCGCGGAGGCAACGAAGCGTCGGGCAGCAGGTCATATCGTAGTGACGGAATCGGACGTAGAAGGTTGGAAGAACGAGCGGTTAAGTACGGCGGCGTTCCAATCGAGCGGATTCGAATACAGGGGCACGACGTTCCACGAAGCGGTAGAGCTGTGGGATCGGAAGGAGGGCCAGGCGTAATGGCTGCGGATATTCTGAAAGTCGCAATGCCCAAGGGGCGTATCTATAAGCAAGCGAGCAAGCTGTTCCGGGAAGCAGGTCTTCCGATTCCCGAGGACTTCGACGATTCCCGCAAGCTGATCATTCCGGTGCCGGAAGCGAACATGGAATTCATCATGGCGAAGCCGGTGGACGTACCGACGTACGTCGAATACGGCGTGGCGGATATCGGCATCGTCGGCAAGGACGTGCTGATGGAGGAAAACAAGGACGTCTACGAGCTGCTTGACCTGGGCATCGCCAAGTGCCGGATGTCGGTCATCGGGTTGCCGGATTGGAAGCCTGTCATCCATCCGCGCGTCGCGACGAAATATTCGAACATCGCGTCTCAATATTATCGCGAGCAGGGCGAGCAAGTGGAAGTGATCAAGCTGAACGGCTCGATCGAGCTTGCGCCGCTTATCGGCCTTGCGGATCGTATCGTCGACATGGTAGAGACGGGCACGACGCTTAGAGAGAACGGTCTAGTGGAGATGGAGACGCTGTTCCAAGTGACGAGCCGATTAATCGCGAACCGCGTAAGCTACCGTCTGAAAAATACGGCGATTCAAGCGTTATGCGATCGTCTAGGTACGGTTATCCCGGTCGGAGTGTAAACGCGAATGCGAAAAGGTTAAGTTCAGCGGATTGGAGGGGTTGTGCATGTATATAGGTAAAGCGGAAGGCTTCAAGCTGGATCGCAAAGTGGAATACGGGTCGCCGGAGCAGAACGCGGCCGTTAAGGAGATCGTCGAGGCGATCGCCCGCGAAGGCGACGAAGCGCTGCTGCGGTACACGGCGGCATTCGATAAAGTATCGCTGACGCCGGACCAGCTTCGCGTAACGGACGAAGAAATCCAAGGCGCCTATGCGCGGGTCGAGCCGGAATTTCTCGAGGCGCTTAGGCAAGCCGCGGCGAACATTACGGCGTTCCACGAGAAGCAGAAGCGCGGGACGTGGGTAGACCTTCAGCCGGACGGCACGATGCTCGGCATGATACACCGGCCGCTTCGCCGGGTCGGATTGTACGTTCCGGGCGGCAAGGCGGCGTATCCGTCGTCGGTGCTCATGAACGTGCTGCCGGCTAAGGTCGCGGGCGTACCGGAGATCGCGCTCGTTACGCCGCCGGCGACGGGCGGGCGCGAAGGCATCGACCCGTACATCCTGGTGGCGGCCGCTGAAGCGGGCGTAACGGAGATGTACCGGGTCGGCGGCGCCCAAGCGGTGGCCGCGCTGGCTTACGGGACGGCGAGCATTCCCGCCGTCGATAAAATATGCGGGCCCGGCAACATCTACGTGGCGCTGGCGAAACGCGCCGTGTTCGGCGCGGTCGACATCGACAGCATCGCGGGCCCGAGCGAAATTGTCGTGTTAGCCGACGCAGGCGCGGATCCGCGATACATAGCCGCGGATATGCTGTCGCAAGCGGAGCACGACGAGATGGCGTCGGCGGTGCTGGTGACGCCGTCGCAAAGGCTTGCCGACGCGGTAGCGGCGGAGCTGGAGCTGCAGGTAGCGACGCTGCCGCGCGTAGACATCGCGCGCAAGTCGCTGGAGATGCACGGCGCGATTCTCGTCGTGGACAGCCTGGACGAAGGCGTGGCGGTCGTGAACAAGCTGGCGCCGGAGCATTTGGAAGTGATGACGGAAGAGCCGATGGAGCTGCTCGGCCGCATCGAGACGGCGGGCGCGATTTTCCTCGGGCCGTACAGCTCCGAGCCGGTCGGCGATTACTTCGCCGGACCGAACCACATTTTGCCGACGAACGGCACGGCTAGATTCTCCTCGCCGCTGAACGTCGACGACTTCATGAAGAAATCGAGCCTTATCCGATATAGCAAGGAAGCGCTACTCAGAGACGCTGCCGGCATCGCCACGCTATCCCGCCATGAAGGGCTGGAGGGACATGCGCGCGCCGTCGAAATCCGATTGGAAGGACGGGAATCCAAATGAGCGAATTAGAAGTTAAGCAAGGCCGTAATGGCGCACTATCCCGCCGCACGAACGAGACCGATATTACGTTGTCGCTAGGCGTGGACGGCACGGGGAACGTAGAGCTCGAGACGGACGTTCCGTTCTTGAACCACATGTTGGACCTATTCGCCAAGCACGGACAATTCGACCTTAAAGTCGACGCGAAAGGCGACGTCGACATCGACGACCACCACACGGTAGAAGACATCGGCATCTGCCTCGGCCAAGCGTTGCGCGAAGCGCTCGGCGATAAAGCAGGCATCAAGCGCTATGCTAGCGTATTCGTTCCGATGGACGAAGCGTTGGCGCAAGTCATCATCGACGTGAGCAATCGTCCGCACTTCGAGCTTCGCGGGGAATTCCCGTCGACGAACGTAGGCAGCTTCACGGTGGAGCTCGTGCACGAGTTCCTATGGAAGTTCGCCCTCGAGGCGCGCGTAACGCTGCACGTTATCGTCCACTACGGACGCAATACGCACCACATGGTCGAAGCGGTATTCAAGGCGTTCGGCCGCGCGCTCGACGAAGCGACGTCGATCGACCCACGCGTGAAGGGCGTGCCCTCCACGAAAGGAGTGCTGTAAGTGATCGCCATTATCGACTACGGTATGGGCAACCTGCACAGCGTAAGCAAAGCCGTCGAACGGCTCGGCTGCGAAGCGGTCGTCACGGCGGATCCGGCGCGAATTATGGCGGCGGACGGAGCCATCCTCCCGGGAGTCGGCGCGTTCGGCGACGCGATGGCGAACTTGCGGGAGACGGGACTGGATGCCGTAGTCAAGCAATATGCAGCTACGGGCAAGCCGTTGCTCGGCATCTGCCTGGGTATGCAGCTTTTGTTCACCGAGAGCGAGGAGCATGGGGTTCATCAAGGCTTGAACCTGCTTCCCGGCCGCGTCGTGCGGTTCCAAGGAAGCTACAAGGTCCCGCATATGGGCTGGAACGAATTGACGTTCAAGCAAGCTAGCCCGTTATTCGATGGCGTAGAGCCGGGTCACGTCTACTTCGTGCACTCGTATCATGCGCTACCGGAGCGGTCCGAAGACTTGCTTGCGGTAACGGACTATCATCAGCCGGTAACGGCGATCGTCGGACGCGGTTCGCTGTTCGGGATGCAATTTCATCCCGAGAAAAGCAGCGCGCTAGGCATGCGGTTGCTGGAGAAGTTCGTCGGTCTCGCGGACCCGACGCGAAAGGGTTGAGCTAACGTTGCGTTTTAGACCGTGTATCGATATTCACCAAGGCAAAGTTAAGCAGATCGTCGGCGAGACGCTGCAAGCCGATGCCTCGAAAGTCGTGGAAAACTTCGTCTCCGAGCGGGGGGCGGACTACTATGCCTCGCTGTACAAGGAAGACGGGTTAACCGGCGGACATATTATTATGCTAGGCGCAGGCAACCGCGAAGCTGCGGTGTCGGCGCTTCGCGCGTATCCGGGCGGCCTTCAGATCGGCGGGGGCATTACGGCGGACAACGCGGCGGACTATTTACGCGAAGGCGCTTCGCACGTCATCGTGACTTCGTACGTTTTCCGTGACGGTCAACTGCATAGGGACAATTTGCGGAAAATCGTGTCGGAGGTCGGTAAGGAGAGGCTCGTGCTCGATCTTAGCTGCAAGGAACGGGACGGCAAATGGTACGTCGTAACGAACCAGTGGACGACGTTCAGCGACCTCGAAGTGAACGAGGCGAACGTCCGCGAGCTCGAAAGCTACTGCGACGAGTTCCTTATTCACGCGGTCGACGTGGAAGGGAAGCGGGAAGGCGTTCAAGAGAAGCTGGCCGAGAAGCTCGCCGAGTGGTCGACAATTCCGGCGACCTATGCGGGAGGCGCGCGCTCGATCGCGGACTTGGCGCGGTTCCGCGAGCTGACCGGGGGCAAGCTGGATATTACGATCGGCAGCGCTTTGGATATTTTCGGAGGGGCGCTTCCGTATCGGGCAGTCGTCGACTATTGCGATCCGAAGCGGTCGCTATAGATAGGAGGGACCCATTATGCTAGCCAAACGAATCATTCCATGCCTAGACGTGAAAGACGGACGCGTCGTTAAGGGCGTTAATTTCGTGAATCTGCGCGACGCCGGGGATCCGGTGGAGCTTGCGGCGATCTATGACCGCGAAGGCGCGGACGAACTCGTATTTCTCGATATCACCGCCTCCGTGGAAGGTCGCGCGGCGATAGTCGAGGTCGTCCGCCGGACGGCGGGCGAGATCACGATTCCGTTCACCGTCGCGGGGGGCATCTCCTCGGTCGAGGACATGAAGCGGTTGCTTCGCGCGGGCGCGGACAAGATAGGCATTAACACGTCGGCGGTCCGTACCCCGGACTTGATCACGGAAGGCTCGCGCATGTTCGGCGCGCAGTGCATCGTCGTGGCGATCGACGCGAAGTGGAACGCCGAGTGGGGCGACTGGGAAGTATACACGCACGGCGGACGCAACCCGACCGGCCTTCGCGCGATCGCCTGGGCGCAGGAAGCGGAGCGCCGGGGAGCCGGGGAGCTGCTGCTGACGAGCATGGACGCGGACGGCACGAAGAACGGCTTCGATCTGGCTCTCACGCGCGCCGTATCGAACGGCGTCGGCATTCCCGTCATCGCTTCTGGCGGCGCGGGCACGGCCGAGCACTTCGTCGACGTGTTCGCGGAAGCGAACGCGGACGCGGGGCTGGCGGCGAGTATTTTCCACTTTAAAGAAATCACGGTGCAAGAAGTTAAGAATACGTTGCGCGGCGAAGGAGTAAACGTACGATGACAGCGAAGTTCAAAGATAACGGGTTGTTGGAGCAAATTACCTTGAGCGAGGACGGACTAGTACCTGCCGTCGTTCAGGATGCGATTAGCAAGGAAGTACTTATGCTTGCTTATATGAACAAGGAATCGCTGCGTCTCTCGCTCGAGAGCGGGCAGACGTGGTTCTGGAGCCGCTCGCGTAACGAGCTGTGGAACAAAGGCGCGACTAGCGGCCATACGCAGCAGATCCAGTCGTTGGCTTATGATTGCGACGGCGATACGTTGCTCGTAAAGGTGCTGCAGCAAGGGCCGGCGTGCCACACCGGCGCGTATAGCTGCTTCTACCGCGAGGCGGAACCCGCCGATGCTGCCCAAACCGCAACCGCGCAAGGCGAACAATCGGACCGCTTCGGTCCGCTAAGCCGTCTGGAGACGACGATCGCCCAGCGCGACGCGGAGCGTCCGGAAGGCGCGTACACGACATACTTGTTCAACAAAGGCGTGGAGAAGATCGTCAAGAAGATAGGCGAGGAGTCCGCGGAAGTGATCATCGCCGCGATGAAACGCGACGCCGCCGAGCTTCAAGGCGAGGCTGCCGATCTTATTTTCCACCTGATGGTGTTGCTGCGCGAACAAGGCATCCCGTTCGACAATGTGCTTCAGGAGCTTGAATTCAGACATCGCAAACCGATCAAGAAGGATTAGGTGAACGAAATGACCGACGTGAAGACGAATGCGCAAGGGATGCCGATCGATTACCATACGCACAACGTTCGCTGCGGCCATGCCGTAGGCGAGCTGGAAGAGTACGTGCAAAGCGCGGTTTCTCAAGGGATGATTCAGATCGGGTTGTCCGACCATATGCCGCTCGTTAACTTGTCCCAGGAGGAGCACCCGGATATCGCCATGTCGATGGACGAGCTTCCGCGTTACGTGGAGGAATGCTTCCGACTGAAGGAGCGCTATAAAGGCACGATCGACGTGCGCGTAGGGCTCGAAGGCGATTACGTCGAAGGCTACGAGGAGCCGATCGCCGCGATCGTGCGCGCGTATCCGTGGGACTACGTGATCGGATCGGTTCATTTTCTCGGGACGTGGGACGTCACGGACTTCCGTCAAGCGCATAAGTGGGAAGGGCGCCGCGTCGTGGATGCTTACGAGCAATACTTCGATGCCATTCAGAAGGCGGCCGCGACCGGCTTGTACGACTATATCGGGCATATCGACGCGATCAAGCGGTTTGCTAGACCTCCCGAGGAAGACGTAACGGCGCTCGAAGAGGCGGCTCTGCAAGCGGTGAAGAAGCACGGACTAGCGTTCGAACTGAACGTCGCGGGCATTCATGCCCCATGCAAGGAGCAATATCCGTCCATGCGTATGTTGGAACGGGCAAGCGCGCTGGACATTCCCGTAACGTACGGCTCCGATGCCCATCATCCGGATAAAGTAGGACAAAAAGGAGCAGAAGCGAGAGCGATGCTGAAAAAAGCGGGCTACGCTCATCTAGCGACCTTCGAAGGGCGTAAGCGCACGCTGATTCCTTTTTGAATTCCGACCGTATAGCATGTATAATGAGAGTTGGTTTTGACGGATTTCGACACGCGCGTGTCGAATAATTTATTTTGGAGGGTCACATGGACAGTAGCAGCAGTAAACTTCGTATTTTTTCCGGATCATCGAATCCATTATTGGCAGGTAAGATTGCAGAGCATCTCGGATTGCCGCTAGGGAAAATCAAGCTCTCCAGATTCAAGAGCGGCGAAGTGTACGTACACTATGAGGAGTCGATCCGGAACTGCGACGTCTTCATCGTGCAATCGTTATCGCATCCGATCAATGACTATTTCGTCGAACTGCTCGTCATGATCGACGCTGCTAAGCGAGCTTCGGCCCGGACAATTAACGTAGTGCTGCCGTATTACGGCTACGCTCGCCAAGAGCGAAAGGCTGCCCCGCGCGAGCCGATCTCGGCAAAAATGGTCGCGGACGTCCTTACGACGGTAGGCGCGAGCCGGATCGTGACGATCGATCTTCACGCACCGGCGATCCAAGGCTTTTTCAATATTCCGGTCGACCACTTAACCGCTCTCGATCTCATAAGCGATTATCTAAAATCCAAAAATGTACGCAATCCGGTCGTCGTCTCGCCTGACGCGGGACGCGCATCGACGGCGGAGAAGCTGGCGAATCAGCTCGACTGCTCGTTCGCCATCATGATCAAGAAACGTCCGGCGCACAACGAGTCGGTCATCACTCACGTCATCGGCGACGTCGAAGGCTGCACGCCGATCATCATCGAAGACATGATCGACACGGGCACGACGATCGTGAACGTTGTCGAAGGCTTGAAGGAGCGCGGCGCGGAAGACGGCTTCGTCTGCGCGACTCACCCGTTGTTCTCCGGCCCCGCGCTGCAACGTCTCGATCATCCTAACATCAGGGAAGTCGTCGTTACCGACTCGATCCTGTTGCCGGAAGATCGCTCGTCGCGCTTCAAGGTCATCTCCGTTGCTCCGATGCTGGCCGACGCGACCCGCATCATTATGGAGGGCGGTTCGATCAGCACGTTGTTCAAGAACGCAGGCATTTAACCGCATATCCGCCGCTGACAGCCTCCGGGGGTCGGCGGTTTTTATTTTATGGATCGGGTGCGCTGTGTTATAATCTTGATGATCTAAGAACAACAGGAGGTGCCTTGCCGATGAGTCAGCGGAAGCGCGCGGCCAAACCCCGACGTCCCAAAGTGATCCCGATTCGACTGGACGCGACCTTTTTCTTCGAGCGTGCCGTGCAGTCGCTGGACCGGTATCATTACGACAAGGCATTGAAATATTTCCGCAGGGCGGTCGAATACGAGCCGGAAAATCCGGTCAATCACTGCAACATGGCGGGCATTCTGTCGGAAATGGGACGTTACCAGGAGTCAAACGACATTCTGCGTTCCGTAATCGACAGTATCGATCCCGCGATGACGGAGTGTTACTACTACCTTGCTAACAATTACGCGAATATGGAGCTTTACGAGGCGGCCGAAGAGGCGCTGGTCCACTATTTGGAAAACGATCTCGACGGTCAGTTTCTGGACGAAGCGGATGAGCTGCTCGATCTGCTAAAGTACGAGCTGAACCGCCCGACGAAGCTCGCAACGATCAAGTCGAAGGAAAACGTGTTCGCGCACGACAAAGCCCGCGAGCTTCTCGAAGCCGGACGCTTTGCCGACGCGGTGAAAATATTGGAAGACATTATCGTCCGCGAACCTAGCTTTCTGGCGGCGCGCAATAACCTCGGACTGGCATACTATTATATGGGGCTGTTCGAAAAGTCTGTCGTAACGATAACCGAAGTGCTGGAGTCCGAGCCCGGCAATTTGCACGCGCTCTGCAACCTGGCGATTTTTTATCAGCATTCGAATCAAGAAGGACCGCTGCGCTCGCTTATCGAGCGGCTTAACAAGACGGTGCCGTTCCATCCCGAGCATGTGTTCAAAATGGCGACGACGCTCGGCATCGTAGGCGAGCATCGGGAGGCTTACCGGCATTTCCGCCGCTTGCTGCGGACGGGAGAGCTGGCGGGAGAACCGAGCTTGCACCATTTCGCGGCGGTCGCGGCAACGAATCTGTCGCGGTACGACGAAGCGGAGAAGCATTGGAAGCATGCGGAGAAGCTGGATACGGACTCGCCGGTGCCGGCTTATTACTTGCGCAGGCTGGAAAAAGTACGCGAAGGCGAAGATAGCGCTCCGGCGCATTATCATTACCACCTTCCTTTCGAGGAACAGTTCCGTCAGTGGGAGAACAATCCCGCCCTCGTTACGGAGGCGCTTAAACGCGAGCCTTTGATTCGATCCTCTTTCTTCTGGGCGCTCCGCCACGGCGATCGGAAGACGAAGGTGCAGGTCATTCAGGCGCTCGGCTTGATCGCGGACGAAGAAGTGATCGAAGCGCTCAAAGCGTTTCTGATCGACACGGAAGAAGACGACGAGTTGAAACGAGTAGCCGTGCTCGTGCTGCGCTCCATCGGCGTGCAGGATTCGCTCGCGGTTACGTTCGGCGGACGGACGCTTACGCTGGAGGCCAGACGCAAATCGGCTAGGCTGCCGGTATGGGACAGCGCATGGCAGGGCGTGCTGGAGCATGCGCTCGCTGGGATGTCCGGTCGTTACGACGTCGTTCAGCAGCACGATATGATGACGTTATGGGTCGATTTCTTATCGCGTGTCTATCCCGAGGTTCCGAAGCTGCATAAGCGGGCGGGATGGGCGGCGGCGTTGGAATATTGGACGGCCAAGATGCATCGCCGCACGGTCACGTACGCGGATTTGGTGAACCGTTACGGCGTTTCCCAAGCGAGCATTAGCCGTTACGCGAATCGGATTGATGAAGCATGCGGCATTCGGGAGAAACTGGACTTAACGACACCGTCGTTCCATTAGAATTTTGCGAACAGCATGACTAGGAGGCACTACGGATGCATAAATGTATCGTAATCGGTACGGGACCTGCCGGCTTAACGGCAGCGATCTATTTGGCGCGCGCGAACTTGTCTCCGCTTGTTATCGAAGGACCGGAGCCGGGCGGCCAATTGACGACGACAACCGAGGTCGAGAACTTCCCGGGTTTCCCCGAAGGGATTATGGGGCCGGATTTGATGGCGAACATGCGCAAGCAAGCCGAACGGTTCGGAGCGGAATTCCGCACGGGCTGGATTAACGAAGTCGATCTTTCGCAAAAGCCGTTCACGCTGTCGCTCGAAGGCGGCGAGACGCTCAAGGCGGAGTCGCTCATTATTTCCACCGGCGCGTCCGCGAAGTACATGGGCATTCCGGGCGAACGCGATAACGTCGGCCGCGGCGTGAGTACTTGCGCGACGTGCGACGGCTTCTTCTTCCGAGGGAAGAAAATTATCGTCGTAGGCGGCGGAGACTCCGCGATGGAAGAAGCGAACTTCTTGACCCGGTTCGCGTCCGAAGTGACGCTCGTGCATCGTCGCGACGAGATGAAAGCTTCGAAGATCATGCAAGACCGGGCGCGGGAGAACAACAAAATCTTGTGGGGCCTTAACAAAACCCCGATCGAGGTTATCGCGGGGGATACTGGCGTAACCGGCCTGAAGGTTCGGAACAACGCGACCGGCGAAGAAGAGATCATCGATACGCAAGGGTTGTTCGTGGCTATCGGACATACGCCGAATACGAAATTCCTAGGCGGCCAGATCGATACGGACGAGCTCGGCTACATTAACGTGAAGCCGGGCACGACCGAGACGAACGTTCCCGGGGTGTTCGCTTGCGGCGACGTGCAGGATACGAAATACCGCCAGGCGATCACGGCTGCGGGCAGCGGGTGCATGGCGGCTCTCGATTGCGAGAAGTTCCTGGAACATTCCGCCGTTCACGATTGGAGCCAGACGCTAGGCTAACTTTATTGCTTTTGAATCGTTCATACCCCACGCGTTAACCATTATTCTCTATGAGGTGTCGACTAACATGTCACAATTGTTGTACGTAGGCGTAGATCTTGGCGGGACAGCTATCAAGGTAGGATTGTGCAATGCTTCGGGAGATTTGCTTCGCACGCACGAAGGTCCGACTGAGGCTGCCGGCGGCGCGGAAACCGTTCTGAACAATATCGCGGTATACGTGAAGGAGCTCGTGCCTCCGGGCACGTCCGAATGGGATGCCGTTGCCGGCGTCGGCATCGGCATCGCGGGCTTCCTGAACATACCGGAGGGGATCATTAATTTCTCCCCGAATTTGCCGTTCAAGAACGTGCCGGTGAAGCAGATCATGGAAGAGAAGCTTGGCAAGCCGGTCAAGATCAACAACGACGCTAACGTTGCAGCGCTCGGAGAAGCATGGGGCGGCGCCGGCAAAGGCGTTGCGAACTGCGTGTGCTATACGCTCGGTACGGGAGTCGGCGGCGGAATCATCTTGAACGATCGGCTCATCGAAGGCTCTACGGGTATGGCGGGAGAGCTCGGCCATATGTCGGTCGTTCCGGATCTGGAGGCGATCCAATGCGGCTGCGGCAAGATGGGTTGCCTAGAGACGGTATCGTCCGCGACGGGTATTATTAAAATGGCGCGCGACGCCGTAGCCCGGGGAGACCGGACTTCGTTGTCGCTTCTCGAGAATGGCGTTAACGAAGCGAAGGAAGTATTCGATGCCGCCAAAAACGGCGACGAAGTTGCTCAGCGGATCGTTAGCCGCGCGGCCTTCTATCTAGGCAAGTCGCTGGCCGCGGTAGCGGTCGTCGTGAATCCTCAACGGTTCATTCTAGGCGGCGGAGTCAGCAAAGCCGGGGAATTTCTGTTCGCGCAAATTCGCGAAGTATTCCAGAAGCTTACGCCGTCCAACGCGCAAGACGGCGTCGAGATCGTGGCCGCCGAGCTTGGGAATAACGCGGGCGTCGTAGGCGCGGCGGGATTGTTCCTACGCGCGTGATGCGGGAATTGTTGACGCTTGGCTCCGCTGCTCGCGCGGCGGGTCAAGCGTTCTGTCGTTCATAGCCACCTAAGGGAGAGGAAGCTTATGGATATGATAACGGCGCAACCGACGCTCGTTATTATTACGGGGATGTCAGGTGCGGGGAAGACGATCGCCGTTCAAAGCTTGGAGGATCTCGGGTTTTTCTGCGTAGATAATTTGCCGCCGGTGCTTATACCGAAGTTTGCGGAGCTTATCGATCAGTCGCAAGGGCGCATCGCGAAAGTGGCGCTCGTCATCGACTTGCGCGGTCGCGAGTTTTTCACCGCGCTCTCGGAATCGCTTAATTATATCCGCGAGCATTACACGATACATTACGAGATTCTGTTCCTTGATTCTACCGATAGCGTCTTGGTGCAGCGTTATAAGGAAAGCCGCCGCCGGCATCCGCTCGCACCGGAAGGCATGCCGCTCGACGGTATTCGCTTGGAGCGCAAATTGCTAGAAGATTTGAAAGGCTGGGCGACCCAGGTTATCGATACGAGCAGCCTGAAGCCGGCTGCGCTCAAGGAGAAGATCATCGGACGGTTCACGGATCTCGACCGCAACAGCATTTCGATCAACGTGACGTCGTTCGGGTTCAAATACGGCGTTCCTATCGATGCGGATCTGATCTTCGACGTACGGTTTTTGCCGAATCCGCATTATGTGGAAGCGCTGCGGCCGAAGACGGGGCAAGAGCCGGAAGTGTACGATTACGTGATGAAGTGGCCGGAGACGCAGACGTTTCTAGCAAAGCTGCTGGATATGCTGCAATATTTGATTCCGCTCTATCACAAGGAAGGCAAGAGTCAAGTCGTGATCGGTATCGGCTGTACGGGCGGCAAACATCGTTCCGTTGCGCTTGCGGAATATTTGGGGCGCAGACTAGGATCGAGCGAAACAGAGTTCGTACGAGTCAGCCATCGCGATGCAGATCGCGATCGCCAGAGTTGAGGTGGCGCGATGACTAGACATGCGAACCTTCCGCGCAAACCGCGGATTGTCGTCATCGGGGGCGGCACTGGATTGTCGGTCATGTTGCGCGGCTTAAAGCAGAAGCCGCTCGATATTACCGCGATCGTGACGGTCGCCGACGATGGCGGCAGCTCCGGCATTTTGCGGGAAGAGCTGCAGATTCCGCCACCCGGCGATATTCGTAACGTGCTGACCGCCCTAGCGGATACGGAGCCTTTGCTCGCGGAAGTACTCAAATATAGATTCAATAGCGGCACGGGGCTCGCCGGACATAGTCTGGGGAACCTGATTCTAGCCGCCATGACGGACATTACCGGAGACTTCGTGACGAGCGTGACGGAGCTTAGCCGCATCTTTGCCGTGCGGGGCCGCGTGCTTCCGGCGGCTAACCAGGCGATCGTACTGAAAGCCGAAATGGAAGACGGATCGATCGTAGTCGGCGAGTCGACCATACCGAAGTCGGGGCTGGCGATTCGCAAAGTGTTCATCGAGCCTGCCGAGGTCGAACCTTTGCCGGAGGCGGTAGAAGCGCTAGAGCAAGCGGATGCGATTCTGATCGGACCGGGGAGCCTCTATACGAGCATTATTCCGAACTTGATCGTGCCGAAGCTTGCGGAGGCTATCGTGAACTCCGACGCGGTTAAGCTGTTCGTCTGCAACGTAATGACGCAGCCGGGCGAGACCGACAACTATTCCGTCAGCGATCATTTGGTCGCGATTCATAAGCATATCGGGCATCATCTATTCGACTACGTCATCGTGAACGATGGCGAGATTCCTCCGCAAGTGCAAGACCGTTACGCTGAGAAAGGCTCGAAAGCGGTACATCTGGACTTGGAAGAGGTAACTCGCCGAGGCTACAAAGTCATTGCCGATAAGCTTGTGTTGTTCCGCACTTATTTGCGACATGATGCCGCTAGATTAAGTGATCATATCTATCATCTCGTGGAAGACTGGATGATGCGAAAGGATGAGTAAAGCATGTCATTTGCGGCGCAAACGAAAAAAGAGCTTACGATGGTCGTCGCCGATAGTTGCTGCGAGCGTGCCGAACTATCCGCGCTCATCCGGATGAACGGAACGGTGTCGTTAAACGGCAAACGCGTAGCGCTGGATATCGCTACAGAAAACGCGGCGATATCGCGCCGGATTTACACGTTGCTCAAGCGGCATTTTACCGTACCTACCGAACTGCTCGTCCGCAAGAAGATGCGGCTGAAGAAGAACAATGTGTACGTCGTTCGCATACCTGCCGGCGTTGAGGAGATTCTAAAGGAATTATCGATTACGACGGAAGGGTTCCAATTCCATCCGACTATCGAGAAGACTCTGATCAAGAAGCCGTGCTGCAAACGCGCGTACTTGCGAGGCGCCTTCTTGGCCGGAGGCTCCGTGAACAATCCGGAGGGTTCCTCGTACCACCTCGAGATCGCGTCCTTGTACGAAGATCATTGCCAGTCGCTCGTCGACTTGGCGAATAAATTCCAGCTCAACGCCAGATTCATCGAGCGGAAGAAAGGTTTCGTTCTCTATATCAAGGAAGGCGAGAAGATTATCGAATTCCTTAGCATCATCGGCGCTCACCAAGCGCTATTTAAATTCGAAGACGTCCGCATCATGAGGGACATGCGCAACTCGGTCAATCGGATCGTGAATTGCGAGACCGCCAACTTGAATAAGACGATCGGAGCCGCCGTACGGCAGATCGACAACATAAAGCTGTTGCAGAAAGAAGTCGGATTGCATAATTTGCCTGATAAATTGCGCGAAGTCGCGGAAATCCGCCTGCAGCATCCCGACATGAATTTGAAAGAAGTCGGGGATTTGCTCAAAGGCCAAGTGAGCAAGTCCGGCGTCAACCACCGATTGCGGAAATTGGATGAATGGGCTGAAAAAATCCGAAACGGCGGCGCATAAGCGTATAGCGTATTTGGTTTGTTCAATGTTATAATAGCAAAGAAACGATGCACGGGGTTCCGAAAAAGCGGGACGAACAAAGATAGGGGGTAGCCGTTCCATGACGAGACAGCCGGTGGTTGTTCGGCTAAAAACGGGGCTTCACGCCAGACCGGCGGCACTATTCGTGCAAGAAGCCAATAAATTCTCCTCTGATGTATTCGTGGAGAAGGATGACAAGAAAGTTAACGCCAAGAGCATTATGGGTATCATGAGTCTTGCGATCAGCTCGGGGACCGAGGTTGCTATCAGTGCGGAAGGTTCTGACGCAGAGCAAGCTGTAACCGCTTTAGTGCAGCTGGTAAGCAAGGAAGAGCTTGAGAATCAATAATATTACTTAGCAAAAAGCTCCCATTATGGGAGCTTTTTGCATCTTAATCCTAATATTGAACAAGGACGTAGCCGCTTCTTACATTAGCTGCGTCCTTGCTATTTGCGCACAACAAAAAACCGCCGTCCCCTAGGGGGCGGCGGTGCAGCGAGCGGTTCTCTTAAGCCTCTTGATAATCCAATTGACGTATGGATATGGCTTCTTCCAGCAACTCTATGAACTCGAGCGATAAATTCATCTTCTTGGCTTCCCGGTACACTTCCAGCAAGTGCTCATCCCGTAGCGGACGAAGCAAGGATGCTTTATCGCTTAACCGGCGTGCTGCGATCGTGTCGGTGGGTACGTGGCCGGGTTGTCGGAAATGCGTATTCGGCTCGATATGGCTGCTTACAACGTACGGATAGGACCGTTGATTCATGCAGGATCCCCCTCTTCCAGCGTTCCTAGGCGATGATAGAACTGGAGGGATATGGTATTCCCTCTTTGTGATAGCATACCATGGATCGTCCTTGTCGGAGAGGGGGCATTCAAAGATTTGAATTTGTCTTGACACAATCGCGTCGTTGTAGTATGGGTTATCCGCCGACTTTTTCGATTACTTTGTCGATGAGGCCGTATTCACGCGCCGTCTCCGCTTCCATGAAGTTATCGCGGTCGGTGTCTTTCTCGATGCGCTCGATCGGCTGACCGGTACGTTCGGAGAGAATTCCGTTAAGCTTGTCGCGCAGCTTCAAAATGCGACGAGCGCGAATTTCAATATCGCTGGCTTGGCCTTCGGCTCCGCCGAGTGGCTGATGGATCATGACTTCGCTGTTCGGCAAAGCGAAACGCTTGCCTTTGGCGCCGGCCGCGAGCAAGAACGCGCCCATCGAAGCAGCCATGCCTACGCAGATCGTGGACACGTCAGGTTTGATGAATTGCATCGTATCGTAGATGGCCATGCCGGAAGTGATGGATCCGCCGGGGCTATTAATGTAAAGGTGAATGTCTTTTTCCGGGTCTTCAGCTGCAAGGAACAGCAACTGGGCGATGATGGAGTTGGCGACTACGTCATTCACCTGCGTACCCAAAAATACGATACGATCCTTCAGCAGACGGGAATAAATATCATAGGCTCTTTCCCCGCGATTACTCTGTTCGACGACCATTGGAATGAAACTCATGTGTGACGTCCCTCCTCGTGATTGGGTTTATACATGATCATAGCGAAATCGGATGCAAAAGTCAAAGAACGTCAAAGAGGCGAAAACAAAAAACCGACCGTATGGAACGGTCGGTTATGCTGTATGCTATGGGTTGGCTTGCAAAAACGAAGATTGGCGCGCCCGTGAGGAATCGAACCTCAATCTCAGCCTTCGGAGGGCTGCGTCATATCCGTTGGACCACGGGCGCATGCTTTGATTTATAAAAGGAACCGATAGCCGCTTATGCGTGACAGCAAGAGTTATTATAGGTCATACAGGTATGAAAAGCAAGCGATTCACAATGAGTATATTTGTGCATTTCGTGGACATTGCTGTTGCAAGCGACCGCGATTTTCGATAATATAGAAGTGGGACTTAAATAGAAGTGGTGGGACAATTCGCGTCCAGCGAATCTGAATCGCATGAGTGCCGAGGATGACTGTCGGTTGCCGGGAGGAAACGCGGATACATGCGAAAAATCGTAGAAATACAAAAGAAGCTTATACCCGATATTCTTCAGACGATGGAGAAGCGGTACGACATTTTGCGGCACATCTTCGTGACGGGAACGATCGGCAGGCGAACGCTGGCTTCCAGCGTCGACTTAACGGAGCGCGTGCTGCGGTCGGAGCTTGAAGTGCTTCGTTCGCAAGGGCTTCTCGAGATCGGGACCGCCGGGATGGCGTTAAGCGATGCCGGACGGCAACTCGTCGAAGAGATGGAGCCGATCGTTAAAGAAATGTTCGGGCTATCGGATCTGGAAGAAGCGGTTCGACAAGCTTTCGGATTGAAGCGCGTGATCATAGTGCCGGGCGATTCCGACACCTCCGATCACATTAAACGCGAGATGGGGCGAGCGGGCAGCAGAGTGCTGCGCGAGAGCTTATCATCCGGCGATGTCGTCGCAGTGATGGGCGGCTCGACGATGGCTAGAATGGCTTCGCAATTCGCGGCGCCGGTCCAGCTTCGCGACAACTGGTTCGTACCCGCGCGCGGAGGGCTAGGCGAAAGCGTCGATTATCAAGCGAACACGATCGCCGCCGAACTCGCCAAACGTACGGGAGCTCGCTATAGGATGCTTCACGTACCGGATCATCTCAGCGAAGAAGCGTACCAGACGCTGATGCAAGAGCCCAACGTTCGCGAAGTCGTCGATATGATCCGCAGCGCAAGAATCGTCGTTCACGGAATCGGCGATGCGCTCACGATGGCACGCAGGCGCAAGCTGAACGACGGCACGAAGAATGAGCTGTTGAAGGACGGCGCGCTAGCGGAAGCGTTCGGTTACTACTTCGATCGCAACGGCAAAGTCGTGCATCGGATGGCGACGGCGGGCTTGCGGCTGGAAGATATCGAAGCGGCAGGCATCGTAATCGGCATCGCCGGCGGACGAAGCAAAGGCGAAGCGATCGCTTCGGTTATGAGGTTCGGTCACGACGACGTGCTGGTGACGGACGAAGCGGGCGCCGAAGAAGCGCTTAAGCACATTTGACGGTTGCAACCTTTTACAATGAAAGTGTAGAAATGTTGTCTCGGCGCCTCACGCGCTTGACATAGATCAAATTAAAGAATGGCTATTACAAGGAGGAAACCAAAATGGTAAAAATCGGTATTAATGGTTTTGGTCGTATCGGTCGTAACGTGTTCCGCGCTTCCCTGAACAACCCTAACGTTGAAGTCGTAGCAATCAACGACTTGACTGACGTAAGCACGCTGGCTCACCTGCTCAAGTATGACACTACGCATGGTCGTCTGGACGGAACCGTTGAAGTGGGCGAAGGCGCTCTTATCGTCAACGGCAAAACGATCAAAGTGTTCGCAGAGCGCGATCCTGGCAACCTCCCTTGGTCTTCCGTAGGCGCTGAAATCGTCGTTGAATCGACGGGTATTTTCACGGCTAAAGAAAAAGCCGAGCTTCACCTTAAAGGCGGCGCTAAAAAAGTCATCATCTCTGCTCCTGCAACGAACGAAGACATCACGATCGTACTTGGCGTTAACGAAGACAAATACGATGCTTCCGCTCACACGATCATCTCCAACGCATCTTGCACGACGAACTGCCTCGCGCCGTTCGCTAAAGTTATCAACGACCAATTCGGCATCGTAAAAGGCATGATGACGACGATCCATTCCTATACGAACGATCAAAGCGTTCTTGACCTTCCGCACAAAGATCTGCGCCGCGCTCGCGCTGCCGCTGAGAACATCATCCCTTCTTCGACGGGCGCTGCGAAAGCTGTTTCCCTCGTATTGCCTGAACTGAAAGGCAAGCTGAACGGTATGGCATTCCGCGTTCCTACGCCTAACGTATCCGTAACGGATCTCGTTGCTGAGCTGAAAGTTAGCGTAACGGTTGACGAAGTGAACGCAGCGTTGAAAGCTGCTGCTGACGGACCGCTTAAAGGCATCTTGAACTACTCCGACGAGCCGCTCGTATCGAGCGACTACAATAGCGATCCTGCTTCCTCCACGATCGACGCGCTGTCCACGATGGTCGTTGAAGGCAACATGGTTAAAGTCGTTTCCTGGTACGACAACGAGTGGGGCTACTCCAACCGTGTCGTTGACTTGGCTGCATTCATCGCTAGCAAAGGCCTGTAATTAAGCCATACGCAACCCCTCGGTCCCCCTCATGCAGGGGGATTTCGAGGGTGTTGCCCCCTGGACACCCTTGATGGGTGTCCTGCTTCATGGATAGGCATATAGAGCTGACCGAGGAGGAATCGTACTTGAATAAGAAAAGCGTAAGAGATGTTGAGGTAGCAGGCAAAAAGGTACTGGTGCGCGTTGATTTTAACGTGCCGCTTGAAAATGGTGCTATTACGGACGACACGCGGATTCGCGAGACGCTCCCAACGATTCGCTACTTGATCGAGAACGGCGCGAAAGTCATTTTGGCGAGCCACCTTGGCCGTCCGAAGGGCGAAGCGGTCGATAGCCTGCGCTTGACGCCTGTTGCGGCTCGTTTGTCCGAGTTGCTCGGCAAGCCGGTTGCTAAAGCCGACGAAGTCGTAGGCGCAGCGGTTAAAGCGCAAGCGGACGCGCTTCAAGCCGGCGACGTGTTGCTGCTCGAGAACGTACGTTTCGAGGCAGGCGAAGAGAGCAACGATCCGGCGCTTGCCAAAGCGTTGGCCGAGCTTGCCGACCTGTACGTGAACGACGCGTTCGGCGCGGCACACCGCGCTCACGCTTCGACCGAAGGCGTAGCGCATTTCCTCCCGGCCGTATCCGGCTTGCTGATGGAGAAAGAACTCGACGTACTCGGCAAGGCGCTTCATAATCCAGAGCGTCCTTTCACCGCGATCGTCGGCGGCTCCAAAGTTAAAGACAAGATCGATGTCATCAACAAAATGATCGAAATCGCCGACAACATCTTGATCGGCGGCGGTCTGTCCTATACGTTCTTCAAAGCGCAAGGCCACGAAATCGGCCTGTCGCTGTGCGATAACTCCAAGCTTGACCTCGTGCTTGAATTCATGGAGAAAGCGAAGAAGCTCGGCAAAAACTTCCTTTTGCCTGTCGATATCGTCATCTCGGAAGATTTCAAAGCAGCAGTCAACGCTAGAGTCGTCGGCATCGACGGCATTCCTGCTAACATGGAAGGCGTCGATATCGGACCGAAAACTCGCGAAATCTATGCGGACGTTATTAAAAACTCCAAGCTGGTCGTATGGAACGGACCGATGGGCGTATTCGAGGTCGAAGATCTTTCCCACGGTACCCGTGCGGTCGCACAAGCTTGCGCGACGACCGATGCTTATACGGTCATCGGCGGCGGAGATTCCGCTGCAGCGGCAGAGAAATTCAAGCTAGCCGATAAAATGGATCATATTTCGACGGGCGGCGGCGCATCGCTGGAGTTCATGGAAGGCAAAGCTCTTCCAGGCGTAGTCGCGCTGAACGACAAATAGGAGTTGGATACGATGAGAACACCGATTATTGCGGGCAACTGGAAAATGTTCAAAACCGTTTCCGAAGCGACTTCCTTCGTCGCCGAAGTGAAAGGCAAAGCGGAAGTAGCTGGCGTGGAGAGTGTAATTTGCGCTCCGTTCACGGCACTGCCAGCGCTTGCCTTGGCGGTTAAAGGCACGAGCATCAAGATCGGCGCGCAAAACCTGCATTTCGAAGATAACGGAGCCTACACGGGCGAGATCAGCGGCGTAATGCTGAAAGATCTCGGCGTGGATTACGTTATTATCGGACACTCGGAGCGTCGCCAATATTTCGCGGAAACGGACGAGACCGTGAACAAGAAAGTCCATGCGGCGTTCAAGCACGGTCTTACGCCGATCATCTGCGTCGGCGAGAAGCTAGAGGAGCGCGAAGCGGGACAGACGAAAGAAGTATGCCGCGTGCAGACGGAAGGCGCGCTTGTCGGCCTGTCGGCTGAACAAGTCGCTGCTTCGGTTATCGCTTACGAACCGATCTGGGCGATCGGAACGGGCAAATCTTCGACCGCGGACGACGCGAACGAAGTTACGGCTTATATCCGCGATGTAGTGTCCGGGTTGTACGGCGCTGAAGTGGCAAGCAAAGTCCGCATCCAATACGGCGGCAGCGTTAAGCCGAATACGGTAGCGGAATACATGAGCAAGTCCGACATCGACGGCGCCCTAGTGGGCGGCGCGAGCCTTGAGCCGGCGTCCTACGTGGCGCTAGTCGAAGGGGCGAAGTAAGATGTCCGCTCCTAAACCGGTTGCGCTCATTATTCTCGACGGTTTCGGTCTTCGCCAAGAGACGCACGGCAACGCCGTCGCTCAGGCGAACAAGCCTAACTACGATCGTTATTGGAACACCTACCCGCATACGACGCTTACCGCTTGCGGCGAAGCTGTCGGTTTGCCGGAGGGACAGATGGGCAACTCCGAAGTCGGCCATCTGAATATCGGCGCGGGACGTATCGTCTACCAAGACTTGACACGGATTTCCAAGTCGATTCGCGATAAAGACTTTTACGAGAACGAGACGTTGCTTGGCGCGGTTCGTCACGCTAAGACGAATGGCAAGAAGCTTCATCTGTACGGACTGCTGTCGAACGGCGGCGTTCATAGCCACATCGACCATCTGTTCGCATTGCTTGATCTGGCGAAAAAGGAAGAACTGAACGAAGTATACATTCATGCGTTCCTAGACGGACGCGATGTTGCTCCGGACAGCGGATTAGGCTTCCTCCAACAGTTGCTAGACAAGATCAAAGAAGTCGGCATCGGTACGCTGGCTACCGTGCAAGGACGTTATTACGCGATGGATCGCGACAAACGTTGGGATCGCGTCGAGAAGGCGTACCGTTCCATGGTATACGGCGACGGCCCTACGGCAACCGACGCGATCGCCGCGGTAAAGGAATCTTACGAGAACAAGGTATACGACGAGTTCTTCGTGCCGACAGTAATCGTGGGCGCGGACGGCAAACCGAATGCGCTTGTGGAATCCGAAGACGCGGTTATCTTCTTCAACTTCCGTCCTGACCGCGCCATTCAGCTGTCCAACGTATTCACGAACGAAGACTTCCGCGGTTTCGATCGCGGACCAGGCGTTCCTCGCAACTTGTACTTCGTCTGCATGACGCTGTTCGCGGAGACGGTCGGCGGGCTCGTGGCTTACAAGCCGAAAGAGCTCGACAACACGTTCGGCGAGGTGCTCGTCCAACAAGGCAAGAAGCAATTGCGCATTGCCGAGACGGAAAAGTATCCGCACGTTACGTTCTTCTTCAGCGGCGGACGCGATCACGTGCTCGACGGCGAGACTCGCATTCTTATCAATTCACCGAAGGTAGCGACTTACGACCTTCAGCCGGAGATGAGCGCGTACGAAGTTGCCGAAGCCGCGGTTAAAGAGATCGAAGCCGACAACCACGACGCGATAATCCTTAACTTCGCTAACGTCGACATGGTTGGTCACTCCGGCATGCTGGAGCCGACGATCAAAGCGGTCGAAGCGACCGACGATTGCCTCGGCAAAGTCGTCGACGCGATCATCGCCAAAGGCGGCGTAGCCGTCATTATCGCCGACCACGGCAACGGCGACATGGTCATCGACGACGACGGCCGTCCGTTCACGGCGCATACGACTAACCCGGTGCCATGCATCGTGACGCAAGCCGGTCACGGCCTACGCGACGGCGGCATCTTGGCGGACGTGGCACCAACGCTACTTAAGCTGATGCAGCTGCCACAGCCGAAGGAAATGACGGGTCAATCTTTGGTGTAATCTCGACGCAATTGGTTGCCCTAGGACAGTAGAAAAAAACACTCGGAAGAGTTTACGTCCGCCTTTCGAGTCCCTTTGCCACCTTAAATATCAATCAGGCAAAGGGGCGAGAACAGCGGCTGGAGAGTGTTTTTATTCGGATGGCCGACTGCGCAACCTCAACAAATATTAAGGAGTGTTTCCTCCAATGACGATCATTACTGATGTTTACGCACGCGAAGTCCTCGACTCCCGCGGCAACCCGACAGTCGAAGTAGAAGTGCGCCTCGAATCCGGCGCTCTCGGCCGTTCGATCGTTCCATCCGGTGCATCCACCGGCGCATACGAAGCCGTTGAGCTTCGCGATGGCGACAAGGGCCGTTACCTTGGCAAAGGCGTTCTGAAAGCAGTCGAGAACGTTAACTCCATCATTGCTCCTGAAATCATCGGCTACGACGCGCTTGATCAAGTCGAAATCGACAACAAAATGATCGCGCTCGACGGCACGCCGAACAAAGCTAAGCTGGGCGCTAACGCGATCCTCGCGGTATCCATCGCCGTTGCTCGCGCTGCTGCAGAAGCTCTTGACGTGCCTTTGTACACGTACCTGGGCGGTTTCAACTCCAAGAAGCTTCCGGTTCCGATGATGAACATCATCAACGGCGGCGCTCACGCGGACAACAACGTAGACGTGCAAGAGTTCATGGTATTGCCAGTCGGCGCACCTACGTTCGCTGAAGCTCTTCGCACGGGCGCTGAAATTTTCCACGCTCTGAAATCCGTACTTAAAGATAAAGGCCTGAACACGGCTGTAGGCGACGAAGGCGGCTTTGCTCCTAACTTCGCTTCCAACGAAGAAGCGCTTTCGACGATTATCGTCGCTATCGAAAAAGCCGGCTACAAGCCAGGCGTAGACGTATTCCTCGGTATGGACGTTGCTTCCACCGAGTTTTTCAAAGACGGCAAATACCACCTCGAAGGCGAAGGCAAGTCCTACACGCCTGCCGAGTTCGTTGACCTGCTCGCTAGCTGGGCCGACAAATATCCGATCATCACGATCGAAGACGGTTGCTCCGAAGACGACTGGGAAGGTTGGAAGCTGCTTACCGAGAAATTGGGCGGCAAAATCCAATTGGTCGGCGACGATCTGTTCGTAACGAACACCGAGCGTCTGTCCAAAGGTATCGAAGACGGCATCGGTAACTCCATCCTCGTTAAAGTTAACCAAATCGGTTCCTTGACCGAGACGTTCGACGCGATCGAGATGGCTCAACGCGCTGGCTACACGGCCGTTATCTCCCACCGTTCCGGCGAATCCGAAGACAGCACGATCGCCGACATCGCGGTTGCTACGAACGCGGGTCAAATCAAGACGGGTGCTCCTTCTCGTTCCGACCGCGTAGCGAAGTACAACCAATTGCTCCGCATCGAGGACAAGCTCGGCTCGACGGCATCTTATGCAGGCAAAAAAGCGTTCTACAACCTCAAAAACTTCAAGTAATCCGGCAACATCCTATACGGCACCACGACCGGGAAAACCGGAAGAACAAAGACCGGACCGCAGCGATCGACGCGCGGTTCGGTCTTTTTATTTTGTCATGCGGCTTGTCGAATTTCGTGCCATAATGGCGTTGAGAGTAATTTGGGAGCGGGACCGGCTAATCTGGCGGAAGCGGATTTAGCGGCGGGAGGTACTAGGGTGGATGTATTCGGAAAAACGCGAACGGGTATAAGATGGGGATTGCGGGCGACGGGCTTCGCGCTCATTCCGCTGTTATCCATCTTACTCCTATGGCTCATTAATACGTACACGGTGCCGGACGGTACAGCGCCGAAGGCGAAGCAAGGCGAGGTCGATCTCGGCGATTGGACGTTCGAGGCGCGGCATACGGTCAATCTGGATGGGGAGTGGACGTTCTATCCAGAGAAGCTGTACGAGCCGGAAGATTTTCGGGACGGAAGGGCGCCTCAGTCGTCCGCTCCCTATGCGACGATTCCGAACGCATGGTACGGGAGCGTGCCTGTGGATGAAGCGAGCCAGGCTCGTTACGGCACCTACCGGCTGATCGTCCGGGTAAGCGAAGATGACCGAAGCTACGGCATTCGGATACCGAATGTGAATTCCGCGCACCGCCTCTACATCAACGGCCACTTTGCTGGAAACGGAGGGCGCCCGGCAGAAAACCTAGAAGCCTACCAGGCAGAAAATAAGCCTTATTTGACGTTCGCGCGGGCGGACAATGGCGTGCTCGATATCGTGCTGCAAGTAGCGAATCTAGATTCAACGAACAAAGGCGGCTTCGAGGACGTACAGCTCGGGAGTCAGGCCGACATGCTGCTCATCGAGCGGATCCACTTCGGGGCGGAATTCTCGGCGATATTCATGCTGCTACTCTTCGCTGGTTATCACTTGACGATCTACGTGCTCCGGATGAAGGACAAGACCTACTTGTACAGCGCCTTGTATTTCCTCACGATGCTTACGCTCATCGTAACGGGAGGCGAGAAGCTGACGCTTCAGCTCGTGCCTGGACTTCCTTACTGGGCATCGATGAAGCTGTATGATCTGGGCGGCTTTTCGAATATTATGCTTCTCGGCGCATTCTTGCACCATCTGGACGGCAAGCTGCTAAGCCGCAAGCTTCTGTATGCGCTGCTTGCCCCGATTGCCGTCTATTTGGCAGCCGTTATCGTTTTCCCTTATCCGGATTACCGCGTACTTGGCAATATTCCATGGCATTACGTCATGCTGGTCGTTATTTTCTATTCGTACCGGGTAGTTCGATTGTTCGCGAGACGTGAAGGGCAGCTAAGCAGAAACGAGTCGATGCTGCTGATGGGAATGATGGCGTCGATAACGATGATTCTCGTGTTCGGACTGCTGTATTCCCTTAGCCTCGTGCAGACCGATATCGGGCGGCGCATCTCGTTCCTCGCGGTGCTTGCATTCACGAATGCGCTGCTCGCGCTGCGGCTGGCGAACGCCACGAACCGGACCGAACAGCTGACCGAGCAGCTCGTGCTGCGGGACAAGCTCAAGGATGAGTTTCTGGCGAACACGTCGCATGAGCTTAAGACGCCGCTGCACGGCATTCAGAACATCGCTTCCTACTTGCTGGACGAGAAGGCGGGAACGCTTACCGAGCGCCAGCGGAGCGAGCTGTCACTGATCCAAGATACATCGACGAAGCTTACCGCGCTCGTGAACGACTTGACGGACGTCGTCCGGATGAAGCACGGGGATTTGTGGCTTCAGAAGACGCCGCTTGACTTGCGAGTCGCCGCGCAGACGGCGTTCCAAGTGCTCGAGTTCGAGCTGGCGGGTAAAGAGGTCGAATGGGAGAACCGGATTCCGCCGGGGACTTTCGCGCTTGCGGACGAGAACCGGGTGCGGCAAGTGCTGTACAACCTTATTCACAATGCCATTAAACATACGAAGCAAGGCCGTATCGAGATCGGGGGTAGCGTATCGGGTGACTTCACGACCCTTTACATAGAAGATACCGGCATAGGGATACCGAGGGAAAAACACGATGCGGTGTTCGGCTATTTCGAGCAGGCGGACGCGCTTCCGAGCGACGGTTATACCGGCATGGGGCTCGGTTTGTACATTAGCAGACAGCTCATCGACAGAATGGGCGGGCGTATCTGGGTCGATCGTTCCGAACCGGGGCTAGGCACGCGGATGGCGTTCGTCCTACCGTCCGCCGACGGTCGGGGCGAGCTTGTTCTGGCGGATTCGCTCGTTGCGGCGGCAACGGAAATCGATGGCCAACCGCGGGCTAACGACCGGTTGGACATCGTTGCGCACGATCGCGAGCATACGGTGCTCGTCGTGGACGACGAAGCGGCCAACGTGAGAATATTGCTCAATCTGCTCGGCGACGAGTATAACGTGCTGACAGCGCTATCTGCCAAAGAGGCGCTGCGGAAGTTGGACGAGAATCCTGCAATCGACTTATTGGTTCTCGACGTGATGATGCCGGAAATGTCGGGAATCGACTTATGTCGCGCGGTTCGGGAGTCGCGTTCGGTAATCGAGCTGCCGGTCTTGTTCGCGACGGTGAAGGATTCGTTGCACGACATCGAGCTATGCTTCCGGGCGGGTGGCAACGACTTCATCGCCAAGCCGTTCGATCCGAAGACGCTCGCGGCCCGGGTTCGCACGCTGCTCTCGATGAAGTCGTCGATGGAGCAGGCCGTCAGGCACGAGATGGCGTTTCTGCAGGCGCAGATCAAGCCTCATTTTTTGTATAACGCGATCAGCAGCATCATCGCTTTTTGCTACACGGACGGGGAAAAGGCTGCTTATTTGCTCTCCATGCTGAGCCGGTATTTGCGCATGGTGTTCGAGCGGGACGGGCGGACGTCTTACGTGCCGCTGGGACAAGAGCTGGAACTTATCCAAGCTTACGTGGAGATCGAGAAGGCGCGATTCGGGGACCGGCTCGCATTCCGGTTGGAAACCGATCCTGGGCTAGCGGATTACAAGATCCCCGCGCTGACGATTCAGCCTTTCGTCGAGAATGCGATTCGCCACGGGCTGTTCGAGAAGGAAGGGGAAGGCACGGTTACGCTGACGATCGCAGACGGCAACGGATATTTGCGGTTCGACGTCTCCGACGACGGCGTCGGAATGCCGGATGACGCGGTGTACTTGCTGCGCTACGGGGAACGCCCCGAAGGATCGGGGATCGGGATGACGAACGTCCGTAGACGTCTGGCTACGATTCCGGGGGCGAGCTTAACGATCGATTCCGCGCTGGAGCGAGGCACTAGAGTGACGGTCTATTTGCCGAAATCGACCGGATGAACAAGGGGGAATAGCGATGCTTCGCGTCATGATCGTGGAAGACGAACGACCGATTCTCGGGCTGATGGAGCTGCTTGTCGGACGCCATCCGATGCTGGAGGCGGTAGGTGCGTATACGAGTCCGCTAATTGCGCTGGAGCGGTTCGGCGAGCTTAAGCCGGACGCGGTGTTCCTCGACGTGGAGATGCCGCGGTTAGGAGGTATCGAGCTGGCTGAGAAGCTGAAGGCGATGGACGAAGAAGTGCAGATCGTCTTCACGACGGCGTATCCGAATTATGCGGTGGAGGCGTTCCGCGTGAGCGCCGTCGATTATTTGCTGAAGCCGGTAACGCCGGATGCGTTGGAGCGGGTCGCCGCGCGTCTCGCGAAAAACCAAGCGTTACGTTCGGCGATACGGTCGGCGCCCGTTCCTGGAGAGCGAGCGCCGGTACGATGCCTCGGCACATTCGAGACGAGAGGCCTGGACGGACAATTGATGAGTTGGCCGACACGCAAGACGGAGGAGCTGTTCGCGTACTTGATCGCTTACCCTGACCGGCTGGCGGGCAAATGGCAGCTTGCCGACCTGTTGTGGCCGGAAATGGACGAAGAACGGGCGCTTCATAACGTTCACAACACCGTATACCGGTTGAAGAAAGCGTTGAAGGAAGCCGGACTCGCGGTCGATGTGACGCATACGAACGAAGGATATCGGATGCAGACGCCTAAGGGATTCTCGGATTTGGAACGATTGAGAGACGTCAAAGGAAGGCTGGCGGCCATCTCGGATGAGCGGGATGCGGCGGAAGCGACGGAGGCGTTCGGCTCGTACGCTGGGGAACTGTTCGGCGGCAAAGATTACCCTTGGAGCGTCGGCGTCGCGGCGGAAGCGGCCTCGCATCATGGAGCGCTGGCGCGGATGCTGGCGGCATGGCATCGCGAGCAAGGCGGAGGACTCGACGCCGCGAAAGAAGTGCTGCGCGCCTATCTCGGGCTTGCTCCGCTCGACGAAGAGATGAACGCGGCGTTGCTGCGGCTGTACGCTGACGGCGGCGAGGCGGGAATGTTCAGACGCCATTACGAGGGTTACTCGAAGCTGTTGGCCGACGAGCTTGGGATCGCGCCTGCGGCGGAGCTGCGGGAGTTGGCGGCGAGGCTGTCATTATAACGGGTTTGTAAGGGACGAAGCGGATCATACCCGCGTCGTCCCTTTGTCGTTTTTTGTGAGTATTTTGGGAGGAAGGGGAAGTAAGCTTGTCCGAGAAATGTCAAATCGTGCAAGCGTATAGGAGATGAAGTAAAGCATGAGAAGGAAATGGATGAAATTCGCGCGGACGGCGCTTGCGTTGACCGTTGCGTGGCAGGCGGCCGCGGCTTGGGTTGGAACGGACCGGGCGGAGGCGGCGCGAACCGGGCAATGGACATGGGAGTCGGTCGGGTCGGGGGCGGTGGAAAGCAGCCAGGCGTTGACATTCGATCTCGCCGTTCACGATAACGAGCCGTATTTGTTCTATAGTGTTGGCAGCGGCGGAGGCATGGGAAGAGTGAAAGCTTGGAATGGGTCGAGTTGGGCGACGATCGGCGGCGATTTCGTGTCTTCGGACGATATCGGCAGCGCGTCGATCGATATCGGGCAGAACGGACAAATTTACGTGGCTTATACGAATCGAAACGGCTATCCCTATTCGGCTGTCGTTCGCAAGCTTGACGGCGAGAGTTGGGCCGAACTGGGAGGCGGCGGGTCGTTGTCCGCTCCGGAAGGCGCGGGATATACCGGGGTCGCCGCAGGTCCCGGCGGTAATCCGTTCATGTACTATCAGGAGATGCTAGGCTCGCAGCAGACGTTCGTCCGCCAGTTCGACGGGACGGCTTGGACGACGGCCGCGGCGGTGTCGGGCATCAATAGCAATTTACCGGAATTGACGACCAATCCGTCAGGTCAACCCGCGATGATTTTCGCGGATGGCTCCACCGGCTATTATATGGCGAAAGCCATTATATACGACGGCTCGGCGTGGCAAACGTTAGGCAATGATCAATTCTCGGGCGTCTCGGCGCAATACGCTACGCTGAGATTCGCTTCCGACGGGACCGCATATGCGGCGTTCTATACCGGCAACGCGCCCGATAACGGGGTCGCTTATCTCTATAAGCTAGTGGCCGGAACATGGCAACCGCTCGCGCAATGGGACATGCACGGGCTGAAGAAGGCCGCCCTAGCGATCGATCCGCTCACGGATGCTCCGTTCGTGGCGTACGTCGACCGGAACGGGATAGCCCAAGTTAAGCAGTGGAACGGCGCGGCTTTGGCCGATACGGCCCCGTTGGACGGACTGGTCGTTAACCCGGACGGCCTAGATATGGCATTCGGGGATGATGGCAAGGCTTACTTGGCGTTTGTGGACGGGCTGGGCCAACCTAACGTCGTCCGGTATGCGCTAGAGACAACGCCGCCTGCGCTGGTGTCCATCACGCCAGAAGCCGGGGCGACGAACGCTAGCGCAAGCGCGATGCTGACGGCGACATTCAACGAATCGATCAAGAAAGTTCCGGGACATGTCATCGAAATTTGCGCGACGGCATCGACGGATTGCCAGCAAGTCGATGCCGGAAGCGCGAACGTGTTGACGGCAGGGGCTATTGCGAGCATCGACATGCCGGTCGATTTGCGAGGGCTTACGAGTTACCGGGCCGTCGCGGAAGCGGGGGCTTTCGCAGATCTGAACGGTAACCCGGCGCCGGAAATCGAGTGGACGTTCACGACCGCCGCAACGGTGCCGGACGCGCCGGAGGTGATCGATGTCATCCCGGACGACGGGCAAGCGTTCGTGTTATTCAATGCGCCGGATAACGGGGGCAGCGAAATTCTTTATTATACGGTTACTGCTCACCCCGTGTCAGGCGGAAGCGATATTGTTCAAGATACGACGGACATGGTCTATACGATGACGGGGTTGACGAATGGGGTATCGTATACGATCTCGGTAACCGCCATGAATAGCATCGGGAGATCTGCGACATCGGAATTTAGGACAGTCGTACCGTTCACGGTGCCTGGCGCGCCGACGATTACGAGGATCGAGAGCGGGATCACGGATACAAAGGTTTATTTCACGCCGCCTGCCAGCGATGGGGGAAGACTGATTACTTCATACTCCGTTGAAGCGCTTCAAGAAGGCGTTGCGAAAAAAAGCACCTCGGGCAGCACCTCTCCTATCATCGTTAGCGGTCTCGTGAGAGGAGAGACGTATTCGTTCAGGGTGAAGGCACTTAACGTCAAGGGGGACTCCGGGTGGTCGGCTGCGGTTACGGGTACTCAGCTTACAGTACCGGGCGCCCCGACGAACGTAACGGCGATCGGCGGCAATGCACAAGCTACGGTAACATTTACGCCTCCCGTCAGCGACGGGGGTAGTCCGATCACGGGTTACAGGGTCGATTCGATTCCGTACAACCCGTTTGAGTATCCGGTATCGGAGATCGTGGGTGCCGACAAGACTTCCGCAGTCTTGACCGGGTTAAGGCCTGGAGCCATGTATCATTTTAAAGTGGTTACGCTTAACGGTATTGGCGAGTCCAGCGAGGCGCAGACGACCCTATGGACGACATTGGCGAAAGAGCCCGCAGTACCGTTCAACCTCGTCGCGTCGGCCTGGAATGCAAAGGCGACTGTATCTTTCGATGAACCGGACAACGGCGGGAATACCATTACGAACTATCGAGTGACGGCATGGATTGATGACGTTGAGGCCGGGTGGGCCGAGGGTTCATCCAGTCCGATCGAGGTGACAGGGCTCGAGAACGGCACGACTTATACGTTCACCGTAGAAGCCTATAATGAAAACGGCTGGTCGGCGGCGTCGAGTCCGTCCGCGGCCGTGACGCCAAGCGCGGTGCCAGGCGTTCCGACTAATGTTACGGCAACCGCCGGTGACGGAACTGCGACGGTGACTTTCACGGCTCCGGCGAATAACGGAGGCAGTCCGATCACCGGGTACACGGTAATGGCGAGCCCGGGAGGCGCGCAATTGCACCTTGAAGCAGATAAGCGCGAAGCACAGTTCACGGGGTTAACGAACGGAACGGCTTACACGTTCACGGTAGTGGCGACCAACTTAAGAGGGAATTCTGCAGCGTCGAGTCCATCCGCGGCGGTGACGCCACACGGATCTACGCCCCCGATAACGAGCGGCTCAGGATCTACGGAATTATCGTTCTCCTATAAGGTTATAGTGAGTGCGGGTGACGTGTCGCTCGGCGATCTTGAAGTGATAAGCGTCGCAAACACGGATGGCGGATACGAGGAGCAGTTAAGCTTGTCCGCGGCGTTCGTACAGCAGGCTGTGGACAAGCTGAGCAAGACGGGGTTGTCACAATTGACGCTTACGATCCCAGGGGGCAACGGACATCCGCCGTTGACCGTGAGTATGCCGGCCGAGGCTGCGCAGGCTTTGGCCGATGCAGGGGTGAGCTTATCGATTGCGACGACGGCAGCCGAAGTACGCGTCCCGGCCGACTCGCTTCGTAGTTGGGGTCGGGAACTGGTGCTGAGCATCGCTTCCGTTAGCGATGCGGACCAATCCTCAAAGCTGAGCGAGCAGGCAAGCGGCGAGTCTTCGGTACGCGATGTGGCTGGCAACGGTAAAGTTACCGTGATCGGCGCTCCCGTTACGATCGAGACGAATTTGCGCGGAGAAGGACGCGGGATTACGCTATTGCTTCCGTTCGACGGCGCAGCTCCAAGCGAAGAACAGCTCCGGAATATCGGCGTCTACATCGTGCACGAAGACGGCACGAAGGAGTTGGTCAAAGGACGGACAGCCTCGTATGGCAACCCGGAGAGGCCTGCGTACGCATTCGATGTCGCCAAATTCAGCACGTTCGCGATCGTAAATGTCGAAGGCTGGGATACATTCGCGCAACGGGACTCCGCGAAGCCTTACATGAGCGGGTTTGCGAACAACATGTTCCAACCTGATAAGGAACTGACGCGCGCGGAGCTCGCGACGATTCTATCTAGACTTTACGCGAACAAGCTACAGGCTACCACCCAGGCCGCCGCGCCGATCACGTTCAAAGACGTGCCAGCGTCGCATTGGGCGAAGAACGCGATCGAAGCAGCAGCGAAGCTCGGGCTGATGAAGGGAATGCCGGACGGAAGCTTCCAGCCGGACAAGCCGATGACAAGGGCAGAGATGGCGACGATCGTCGCAAGCTTGCTGACCGCATCCTCAGGCAGCGCGAACGCCGCCCCCTCCGCCGATATCGCCGGACATTGGGCCGAAGCTTCCATACTGAAGGCGAAGGCAGCCGGCATCATGACCGGCTTCAAGGACGGCTCGTTCCGTCCGGACAAGGCGCTCAGCCGCGCCGAGGCGGTAACGATCATTAACCGGCTCATCGGCCGCAAGCCATCTACGGCAAGCGCACCTCTCTACAAGGACGTTTCTGCGACGTACTGGGCTTATGGAGACATCCAAGCCGCGGCCGGCGCGCAATAACGCGACAATAACGACAAACCATCAGGGACGCGTCGTCCCTGATGGTTTTATTTTACGAAGTCAGCTGTTCTTGCACGTAAGTCTTGAGCTTATCCGGTTCGATGACAAGTACGGCCATATTATCGATCGTCGCGTCTTGGAAAGCGCCGTCCTGAGGCAATTGAATGCCGGCGACGTTACCCGTGTCGAGCTTCATGCCGAGACGCGCCAGCTTCATCAGATCGCCCGGCGGAATGTCGGTCTCGATGTAGGGGGCGATGCTGTCCAACAATTGCGGTAGCTTGATCAGCGACGTCGTCTTCTTCATCTCGTCGGCGATCGCGGTTAGAAACTTGCGTTGTCGGTCGGAGCGCCCGAAATCGGATTTGATGTCGCTGCGAAACCGAACATATTCGAGTGCGGTCAAACCGTCAAAATGCTGCATGCCGGGCTCAAGCGCGATATTGTATCTGGGATCGTCGCGCGTGTCGGGATGCACCATTTTTTTGTCCACCTCGAAATCAATGCCTCCAAGCGCGTCTATCAAAGAGATAAAGCCTTCGAAGTCCGTATACACATAATGATGGATCGGCAAGCCGACGAGATCGCTGACCGTATTCATCGCCAGGCGCGGTCCGCCGAATGCGATAGCCGCATTCAAACGGTTCGAGCCGTGATTCGGTATGGCGGTATACGTGTCCCGAAGCAACGAAAACAGATGAATGTCTTTGGCGACCGGATCGATGGAAGCGATCATCATCGTGTCGGAGCGCGGATAGGAGTCGACTTTGACGCCTCGGGCATCTCCGCCGAGCAGCAGGATGTTAATGCGCTCGGTTCCGTCCCACTCCGGCGGAGCCGGAATCGGTACGGGCGGACCGCCGCCGATCGGCGCCGTGTCCATCGTCGGAATGTCTTTCGAATTGTTATAGATCGTCTCCGCGAACGAGCGGACCGAATAATAATAGTAAGCAATGACAAGCCCGGCCGCGAGTACGACGCTAAGGCTGGTATAGAGAATAATGCGACGGGTTTTGAGCGAGATACGCTTGCGCATACGCGCGGTAGGCGCAGGTTGTTCAGAAGGCGGCTGTTGATCGGGATTCACGGGACCCATCCTTTCCAATGAGCGTTCAGCTAAATATACGATGCAAAGCGTCAGAAAGTTTTTCCAACACTCGAAAAAGGTTTGCCGCTTGTCCGAAACGCTCCAAAATGGCATATAAAGATAGCAAAAAGCTCGCTCGTGAGGATGAATGCATTCGCCTATAATGTAGAAGAGTAAGGACGCGATTAATTCGAGTAGGATGGTGCAGACAATGAGCAAACCGCAATTAGGCATTCAGTTATACTCCGTACGCGACCGCAGCGAGAAGGATTTCCTTGGGACGATCCGGGAAATCGCAGACATTGGATATAAGAACGTAGAGCTTGCAGGCTTGTACGGGCATTCCACGACGGAAGTTCGCAAGGTGCTTGCGGATTGCGGCCTTAACGTAACATCGGCGCACATGGGGCTGACGATCAACGACGCTGCGATCTGGGACAACCTGAAGAAGTCCGTGGAAACCGCTCAAGAGCTCGGTTTTAAAAGATTCGTCGTGCCTTATTATCCGCTCGGCGGCAACCCGACGGCGGAAGACGTGACGAAGTTCATCGATACGATCGAGCAAGCGGCTGACATCGTGACGGCGGCGGGTCTTGAGTTCGGCTACCATAACCACGATTTTGAGTTTAAGCCCGTCGAAGGCAAGCTCGTTATCGACCATTTGTTAGAACGCGTACCGGCATCGAAGCTGTTCGCCGAGTTCGACCTCGGATGGGTGAAGGTCGCGGGCCAAGACCCTGCGGCTTACATCAACAAATACGCGGGCAGATTGCCGCTCGTCCATGCGAAAGACTTCAAAGCGGACGGTGTAGATACGGAAATCGGACGCGGAACGGTAAACTGGGATTCGGCGCTGGCGGCATGCGAGACGGCCGGCGTGGAATACGTCATCATCGAACAAGAGCGTTACGACGTATCGTCTCTAGAGAGCGCCAAGCTTAATTTCGCCTGGTTCAAAGAGCGCGGCTGGGTATAAGCTTAGTTACAGGGGAGAAGCTCGGCTTAGGCCGGGCTTTTTTTGCGTTAGGAGTTGGCTTTCTGGAGATGTCATAAATACCGAAAATTTGACAGGTTGTCAATAGGCCAGGAACTGTGATAAAATAAGAATACTGTTTTTGTATAGGTCACCCAGTGAGGTGCCAAGGGGGTGTAAGCGGTGGACGTATTTTTCAAAATTCTACTGATTGTCTTTTCGCTAGGTTTGATTGCTGTCGTTCTTCTGCAACGCGGTAAGAGCGCAGGTCTTTCCGGCGCCATCTCCGGCGGTGCTGAGCACTTGTTCGGTAAACAGAAAGCTCGCGGACTAGACCTTTTCCTGCAACGCGTAACGGTAGGTCTGGCAATCGGGTTCTTTATCCTTTCTTTGGTAGTTGCTTACGTCGTTGGACAAGGTTAATGATCTAAAGCGGATAAGCGGGAAGCGTATGCTTCCTGCTTTTTTTGTTGCCTTCCACGAGTTGTGCGCAGGGTAGCGTATGCTATAATATAGCGAAAAATCGGCTGAATCATGATCTTGTCTAGGCGGAGGCGGTGTTACCTTGGAACGGAAGTATTGGGTGCCTGGATTGGAGCGGGCGCATGCCGTGCTGCAGGCGGTCGTCAAAAGCCCGTCCAAGCTACGACTCACGGATTTGACGAACGAGACGGGCATTAACAAGAGCACGATGTTTTCTTTGCTGCACACGATGGAATCGCTGGATTGGCTGAAAAGGGAAAGCAACGATACTTACGCGATCGGCACCGCTTTCGGATGGTTGGGCAACGCGTACTTTTCCGGTTTCAGCTTGGCGGATCAATTCAAGGAATGGGCGGACGAAACCGCAAGCCGTCTTGGGGAAACGGTTCAGATGGCCATATTGGACCGCGGCGAAATCGTCTACATCGCCAAGAAGGAGGCGACGTCCCCCGTTCGGCTCGTATCGGAGCCGGGCATGAGAATGCCGGCGCATGCGACCGCGATGGGGAAGTTGCTGTTGTCCCAATATCCGGACGACATCGTGCGGGAGCTACTCCAAGACCGCGCGATGGTAAAGCTCACGCCGAACACCCTGGTCTCGGTCGAACGTCTTGTCGAGCAATTGGCGGAAATTCGTCGCACCGGTATCTCGTTCGATTTGGAGGAAGCCGTCCTCGGCATTTGCTGTACGGCCGCGCCGGTATTCGACCGGGACGGGAAGATAACGGCTGCCGTCAGCGTATCCATGCTGACGCGCAATTGGGAGCGCAAAAAGAGCGAAGCTTGCGAGCAAATCCAGAAGCTGGGAAAGAAACTATCGTTCGATCATCGTATATAATTAAACGCTAAGAAGCCTTGGAAAAGGCTTCTTTTTCTAATTGACGCAAATAGGATTGGCGTGTAAACTGATGCCGAAGTTTAATATATTCAACTAAGTTTATAATAATAAACTAAAATGACGAGGTTGTGATCAGATGAGGCTCAAAGGATTAACCGCGCTAATTACAGGCGCCGGGTCGGGAATCGGCCGTACGAGCGCGTTGCTGTTCGCCGCTGAAGGCGCGGAAGTGATCGTTAATGACGTGAATGCGGACAATGGCGAGGAAACGGCTGCGCAAATCCGCGCGCGGGGAGGTTCGGCGGTTTTCGTTCAAGGCGACGTAACCGATCCGGTATCGGTACAGCGGCTCGTAAGCGAGGCATTGGCCCATTACGGGAAAATCGACGTTCTGTTCAACAATGCGGGCATTAGCGGCATAGGCGCGATTCATGAGATCGAGCCGGAGCAGTGGGATCGGATTGCCGACGTGAATATCAAGGGCGTCTACTTAATGAATAAATACGTGCTGCCTCACATGATGGAACGTAAAAGGGGTAGCATCATCAACATGTCGTCGTGCGTTGCGGAAATCGGATTGGCGCGCAGAGCTTCCTATGCCGCGACGAAAGGCGCCGTGCTCGCCATGACGAAGGCAATGCAGGTCGATTACGCCGCCTACGGAATCCGGGTTAATGCCCTGCTTCCGGGCACGATCTTCACCCCGTTCGTAGAAAACTATTTGAAATCGTCTTATGACGATCCGACCGCCGCGATCGAGGCAATCAAGTCGAGACAAGTAAGCGGAGAACTGGGACAGCCGGAAGACGTCGCCAACGCCGCATTGTATCTAGCGTCGGACGAATCGAAATTCATGATGGGCTCGCCGCTTTACATCGACGGCGGCGCAACGTTTTGCAAGAACGCATAATTCGCGCGAGATTAGAAGGGAGAATCGAGTGAAATGAAATTATTATCGATCAATAGCGGAGATCACCTTAGCTTAGGCGTGAAAATCGACGACCAGTGGGTGCTGGACGTGAGAGAAGCGTTAGAGACCGTGCCTGCACCGGGCATTCCCGTCGACACGACGGAGCTCATCCGAGGCGGCGCCGAGGCGCTGGAACGGCTGCGACTGTATGTCGAGCGGGTAAGCGAAGACCGGACGCCCTCCTATTTCAAGCAAGAATCGGATATCAGCTTCGGCGCTTGCGTCAGCGAACCGAGCAAAATTATTTGCATCGGCCTTAACTATCGGAAACATGCCGAAGAATCGAATGCGGCGATCCCGACGACGCCCGTCGTGTTCAGCAAATTTTCCAATACGTTGGCGGGTCACGGCGAGCCGATCCCGTTGCCGGTCAAAGTGTCGAGCGAGGTCGATTATGAAGTGGAGTTGGCCATCGTGATCGGACGGAAGACGAAGGAAGTGGCCGTGGAAGACGCGCTGGGCCATGTGTTCGGATACAGCTGCGCGAACGACATATCCGCGCGCGATTTGCAGATGCGTACGTCGCAGTGGCTGCTCGGCAAAACCTGCGATAAGTTCACGCCGCTCGGGCCTTACTTGGTTACGGCGGACGAAATACCGGATCCGAACCAGTTGTCGCTGCAAACGACCGTTAACGGAGAGATCCGCCAACGCTCGAACACGTCCGATATGATTTTCCGTTGCGACGAAATCATCAGCTACTTGTCCCAGCACATGACGCTGCTTCCGGGCGACGTCATTCTGACGGGAACGCCGGAAGGCGTCGTGCTCGGACAGCCGGCGGATCGCCGCGTATACTTGCGCGAAGGCGATGCGGTCGTCATTGAAATCGAAGGACTCGGACGCTTGTCGAACCGGATGATTAACGGTTGATCGTATGCTGAATCCAACTCTGGTCGAACAATTGCGTCAGATCGTGGGGGCGGCTCACTATAGAGACGATCGCGAGGCGCTCGTTACACATTCATACGACGGTACGCCGATGCTTCAAGCTTTGCCCGATGGCGTCGTGTATCCGGCGAATACGGAGCAAGTCGCGGCGATTATGAAATTGCTCGCCGCGCACCGCGTACCCGTAATTACGCGAGGGTCCGGTTCCAACCTGTGCGGCGGAACCGTTCCTTTGCAAGGCGGAGTCGTGATGGTTACGCATCGCATGAACCGCATGCTCGAGATCGACTTGGAGAATTTGACGGCTACCGTACAGCCGGGCATGATAACGGCCGAATTCATCTCGCACGTCGAATCGCTAGGCCTATTCTATCCGCCTGATCCGAGCAGCATGCGCATCTCGACGATCGGAGGCAATATCGCGGAATGCTCGGGCGGCCTTCGCGGCCTGAAGTACGGAACGACGAAGGACTACGTCCTCGGCTTGGAAGCGGTGCTCGCGAACGGGGAAATTATCCGTACGGGCGGCAAGCTGATGAAAGACGTGGCGGGATACGATCTTACGAAGCTGCTCGTCGGTTCCGAAGGCACGCTGGCCATAGTGACGGAGGCGACCTTAAAGTTAGTCCCGCCTCCGAAGACCAAGAAAACGATGCTTGCGATGTATCGTGATTTGTATGGGGCCGCGCGAACCGTATCCAAAATTATTGAATCGCGAATCATTCCGGCTACGCTGGAGTTTATGGATAACCCGACGATCCGCGTCGTCGACGATTTCGCCAAGCTTGGATTGCCGCATGACATGGAAGCGATACTGCTGATCGAACAAGACGGCGAGCCGGAGACGGTAGAACGCGATATCGCGCTTATTCGGAGCATATGCGAAGCGGAAAGCGCGGATCGCATCGAAGTCGCCGCCGATCGGGAAGAAGCGGAGAAGCTGCTCACAGCGAGACGGAGCGCTTTTACCGCTTTGGCGCGGCTGCGGCCGACGACGATATTGGAAGACGCCACCGTGCCCCGGTCGAAGATCGCGGACATGGTATTGCGAATTAACGAAATAGCGAAAAAACATAATGTAGCGATCGCGACGTTCGGCCATGCCGGAGACGGGAATTTGCATCCTACGGCAACTACGGATGCCCGCGATCCGGAAGAAATCCACCGGGTGGAGCAAGCGTTCGAGGATATATTCGAGGCGGCCATCGCGCTTGGCGGGACGATTACGGGTGAACACGGCGTCGGCGTCGTCAAGGCGCCTTACCTCGAGTGGAAGGTCGGTGCCGCGGGTATGGAGATCATGCGAGGGATCAAACAAGCTTTCGACCCCGACAATCTGCTTAATCCCGGCAAAGTGTTCGCGAAAGAAACGCGTAAAAGGGTGGTCATCGATCGTGGATAGCGCTAGCGTTATGAAAAAACCGAATATCACGCACGACAACCCCCTATCGCGTACGCTGCTCGCTAAGCTGGATTACGACCAGCTGACGAATTGCATGCGCTGCGGATTTTGCTTGCCTGCCTGTCCGACCTTTAAGGAGACGGGCGTAGAGCCGGAATCTCCGCGCGGCCGGATCGCGCTCATGAAAGCGGCCGTCGACGGCCTCATGACGCCGGACCAAGCGTTCCGCGACCAGATGAGCCATTGCCTCGGCTGCCGGGCTTGCGAACCGGCCTGTCCGGCCGACGTTAAATATGGCCAATTGATCGAGCAGACCAGAGACGCCATCGAGGATCACGCCGAACATAGCGTACCGGTCAAAGGGCTGCGCAAGCTGATGTTCAACGGCTTATTCCCGCACCGCAACCGATTGAAATGGGTCGGGAGAGCGCTATCGGCGTACCGGAAGTCGGGCTTGCAGCGCCTCGCGAGAGGGACGGGCGTCATGAAGCTGTTTCCGAAGCACATTCGGGAGATGGAGCGGATTTTGCCCGCCGCGACCGGTCGGGGCGTCGTCGAGCAGCTCGGCACCTTCTATCCCGCGCAAGGCGTTCCTATCGCGCGCGTCGCGTTGTTCCGAGGCTGCGTGATGGACGTGCTCTTCGCGGGCACGAACGTGAATACGGTAAAGCTGCTGTCCGCGGCGGGCTTCGAGGTCGTTATTCCGAACGATCAGACTTGCTGCGGCGCTTTGCATGCGCATAGCGGGGAGTTGGAAAGCGCGAGAGGATTGGCGAGAACTAACGTTGGGATATTCCGCAAGCTTGACGTCGATTATATCGTTACGAATGCCGGCGGTTGCGGCGCGGCGCTCGTCGAATATGATCATCTGCTTAGCGAGGATGCGAGCGCGCGGACGGACGCGAATTGGTTCGCGGGCCGGGTCATCGACGTTAGCGAGTTGCTCGCGACGAAGGGCAGGCTGCCTGCGTTCGCCGACGAAGCGGCGACGGCGGCGGATCCGGTCGTCATCACGTATCAGGATTCTTGCCATTTGCGCAACGTTATGAAAAGCGGTTCCGCGCCAAGGAAGCTGATGAAGCAGGTCGCGAACGTCGCCTTTAAGGAAATGAAAGAAGCGGACCGCTGCTGCGGTTCTGCGGGTATATATAACGTTACTCAGCCGGAGATGGCCGGGCAGCTGCTCGATCATAAAATGGTGCACGCCGAAGCGACGCAAGCGGAATACCTGCTCACGAGCAATCCTGGCTGCTTGCTTCAGATGAAGCTGGGAGCGGAGCGGCATGGCGTGTCCGACCGGATGAAGGTAATGCACGTGGTCGATTTTCTGTATGAAAGATCGGCTAAGAACGGTTAAGGAATCGCTTGCTAACTAAACGAGGCGAAGACAAGGGGGAGCCTAGTGGTACAACGAGTTGACGATTTCACGGGCAAGTCGGCGGTCGTAACCGGGGGGAGCCAAGGCATCGGACTCGCAGCCGCGAGAAGACTCGCGCAAGGCGGGGCAAGCGTAGTCATTTGTTCGCCGAACGAGCGAGACGAGCAGGTTGCAGCCGAATTGCGAGCAGCCGGGCTAATTGCGGATTTTAAACGCGCTGATGTCCGCCATGCCGAAGATATGCGAGAGCTCATGGATTTTGCGGCTTCGCGTCATGGCGGGATCGATATCTTGGCGAACTGCGCTGGCGTTCAGCGTTACGGAGACGTGACGCAAACGCCGGAAGAGGTGTGGGACGAGGTGCTCGGCGTTAATCTGAAGGGGATTTATTTGGCTAGCCAATACGCGATCCCGGAGATGCGCAAGCGCGGCGGCGGGGCGATCGTTAACATCTCCTCCGTGCAAGCATACGCTTCGCAAAAAGGAGTAGCCGCGTACACCGCGAGCAAGGGGGGCATCAATGCCCTGACGCGGGCGATGGCGCTCGATCACGCTTCGGACAATATTCGCGTTAACGTCGTCTGTCCGGCTTCCGTCGATACGCCGATGCTGCGCGGGTCGGCCGACCTATTCAAGGGCGAAGGCACGCAACAGCAAACCCTGGACAGCTGGGGGAAAATGCATCCGCTCGGACGGGTGGCGAAAGGCGAGGAAGTCGCTGAATTAATTGCTTTTCTAGCGAGCGACAAGGCGGCTTTCATTACGGGCGGCGATTACAAAATCGACGGCGGTATGCTGGCGGCGCTCGGCGTTCATTTACCGGAATAACACGGGGGGACCATACGAATGAAAATTACGGACATCAGAGCGACGACGGTAACCGTGCCGCTAGAGGCGCCTCTGCGCCATAGCAACGGCGCGCATTGGGGCAGATTCGTCAGAACGATCGTGGAAGTCGATACCGACGAAGGGTTGACCGGCTTGGGAGAGATGGGCGGCGGCGGCGAGAGCGCCGAGCTGGCGTTCGCCGGACTGAAGCGGTACTTGATCGGACACGATCCGTTTCAGCTGGAGGAGCTTCGCTACAAAATTTGCAATCCGACTGCATCGTTGTACAATAACCGCACCCAGCTGCATGCGGCGATCGAATTCGCCTGTCTGGATTTGATGGGCAAAAAGCTGGGCGTTCCCGTCTATAAGCTGCTCGGCGGCAAAGTCCGCGACCGTGTGCCATTCGCGAGTTATTTGTTCTTCCGGCTGCCTAACGAGAAGGGCGAAGGCGAAATCCGTACCGTCGAGCAATTGATCGCGCATACGCGCGCATTGAAGGCAGAGCACGGGTTCACGACGCACAAGCTGAAAGGCGGCGTATTCCATCCGGATTACGAGCTGGAGTGCTACCGCGCGCTGGCCGAAGCTTTTCCCGAGGATCGGCTACGTTACGACCCTAACGCCGCGCTTAGCGTGGAACAATCGATCCGATTCGGACAAGCGATCGAGGGGCTGAACAACGACTATTTCGAGGATCCGACCTGGGGGCTTAACGGTATGCGCCGCGTGCGTTCGATGGTCAGAATTCCGACCGCGACGAATACGGTCGTCGTCAACTTCGAGCAGCTGGCTGCGAACGTGTTGGATCCGGCGATCGACGTTATCTTGCTGGACACCACTTTCTGGGGCGGTATCCGGCCTTGCATCAAGGCGGCGGGCGTGTGCGAAACGTTCCAGACGGGCATTGCGGTTCATTCTTCCGGCGAGCTCGGCATCCAGCTGTCGACGATGCTGCATCTCGGCGCCGTCGTTCCGAATCTTGCGCTCGCGGCGGACGCGCATTATCATCAACTGACCGACGATATTATAGAGGGCGGGAAGATGACGTACGAAGGCGGCTCGATTCGCGTTCCGGAAGGGCCGGGCCTCGGCGTTACGCTTAATCGGGACAAGCTGGCGGAGTACGCGGAGCTGTATAAGAAGCTGGGCGGGTATCCATACGACCGCGATCCGTCCAGACCTGAATGGTTCCCTCTCGTGCCGAACGACCGATGGGCGGATCATCGCTAATTCCATACAACGAAAGGGGAAGGCGCATGGCAACGATAAATTCATTGAGGCATCCGTCCTGGAACGGCCAACCGGCATTGCTTCCCGAAGATAGAGGGATCATCTTCTTCGATGGGATCTTCACGGATCCGCAGCTGAACCATCCTGAATGCCTAGCCTTCGACGCGGCGGGCAACATCTGGTGCGGAGGCGAACGCGGAGAAATTTTCCGCATCGCGGCGGACGGCTCCGACATCGCGTTAATGGCTTCGACCGACGGCTTTACGCTCGGTCTTGCATTCGATGCGGACGGAAAACTGTATTCGTGCGATCTCAAGCATGGCGCCGTATTCCGATACGATCCGTCGAACGGGACGTTGGCGAAGTTCGCCGATGGCGACGGAAGAGGCAACCGCATCCGCATTCCGAACGTTCCCGTCGTAGACGCGCGCAACGGCTGGCTGTATGTATCGGATAGCTATGATCCGAAGCAGCCGGGACCCGGCATCTGGCGATTCGATCTCGCGACCGGGGAGGGCGGCCTCTGGTACGAGGAGCCGCTGCATTTCGCGAACGGGTTGGCGCTGTCGGCGAATGGCGATGCATTATACGTCGCGGAGACGTTCGGGCGCACGATCAGCCGAATTCCGATTAAGCCGGACGGTTCGCCGGGCGCGAAGGAAGCCGTATGCCAGGTGGACGCGCTGCCGGATGGATTGACGCTGGATGAACGCGGCGTTCTGTATATTTCGTGCTATGAGCCTTCTCTGATTTACCGATACACGGACGCGCAAGGGCTGCAGCTGCTTTATTACGATCCGGAAGCCCATACGCTGTGCCACCCGACCAACTGCGCCGTTCGCGGGAACGATCTGTACGCCGCTAACCTCGGGCGCTGGCATATTACCCGAATCGAGGGGGCGGCGGCCGTTGAATAAGTATCGCCCGCAGCGCAACTATGGATGCCGCATTCACGATCAGTACTCGTACTTCGGGATGCGCGCGATCGTGCTGGAAAACGATTTGGTGCGCATTTCCTTGCTCTTGGATAAAGGCACGGAAATTTACGAGTTCGTATATAAGCCGCTCGATCTCGATCTGATGTGGCTGACGGCCAACGGCGTGCAAAATCCGAACGAGTATTTGTCGACCTCGGCCGATCCGATCGCGGCATTCATCGATTATTATCCGGGAGGCTGGCAGGAGGTTTTCCCGAACGGGGGACCGACCAGCGCCTATCTTGGCGCTCAGTTCGGGCAGCACGGCGAAGTGGCGCACATGCCTTGGGATTATGAGATCGTCGAGGATTCGGAACAACGGATCTCCGTAAGGTTTATCGTCCGCACGAAGAAGGTTCCATTCCGCCTGTCGAAGGTGCTGTCGCTCTCGAAGGGGAGCGCGACGTTGTCAATCGAGGAAGAGCTGACGAATCTTAGCGGCGAACCGCTGCATTATATGTGGGGCCAGCATCTCGTATTCGGCAAGCCTTTTCTCGACGAACAATGCCGGATCGAAATGCCGGACCGGGTCGAAATCCTTACGGAGGCGCCCGATGCCGCTGCCGTGCCGGGAGGAAGAGTCGAACGCGCTTCGGCGAAGTACGCATGGCCTTACGCGACAGGCATCAGCAGCGGCGACAACGTCGATCTATCCGCGCTGCCGCCCGTCGGAACCCCGACGGACATCGTGTATTTAACGAATTTCCCGCCTTGCGCATGGTATCGGGTATCCAATCCTACGCTAGGCGCTGCCGTCAAAGTCGAATGGGATGCGGACAAGCTTCCTTATCTGTGGTACTGGCAGGAATTCGGCGCCACCAAAGGCTATCCTTGGTACGGCAGGCATTACAATATTGGGCTTGAGCCGTTCTCCAGCTATCCGACCCACGGATTGGAAGCGGCGATTCGCAACGGGTCGGCGGCAGCGATCGGCCCCTTCGAGACGCAAAGCTTCCGAATGGCCGTGACTCCCGGCAAATCCGAATAATACGCTCGCCGGTAATGGAATAGCGACGCTTAGACTCCTGCAGGATGCGGCAGGGGTCTTTTTTTTGTGCATGCAGTGAATGGAGCGCAACCCAATTAATTAGAATAAGCCTCGTGCCAAGTGTGGATATTTTACGGGGTACCGCATGCGAACCGCGCCTGGTCAACGTCGACTAGCCGAGCGGATTAATGTATGGGGGCGTCCGAGCATGTCTCTAAATTATAAAAACGCGTCACGTTATCCAAAAGACGATAACCCGCTAAAAGCTCTAAACTAATAATGTAATTGAAAACGGATACAACCAGAAATCGAGGTGGTAGTAACCATGGCATTGAAACGCAATGAATGGCAAGTTCGCATTATCGTATACGTGTTGCTGCTCGCGGGTTGCTTCGTATTCCTTATGCCCCTAGCATGGCTGCTATCGACATCTCTTAAGGCAGACGCCGGAATATTCGATATGCCGCCGAAATGGATCCCGGATCCGCTCCAATGGGACAATTATTCGAAAGCCGTCCATACGTTTCCGTTCTTCCGATATACGATGAACACCGTGTTCGTCACGCTGATGTCGATGATCGGGGCGCTGTTGTCCTCTTCCTTTATCTCGTATGCATTCGCTAGGTTGCGCTGGCCGGGCAGAGACGCATGGTTCATCGTTATGCTGTCCACGATGATGCTGCCGACGCAGATTACGATGATTCCGCTGTTTATCCTGTTCAAGGAGCTCGGATGGATCGATACTTACTTGCCGCTGATCGTCCCGTTCTTCTTCGGAAGCGCCTTTTACATCTTCCTCATGAGGCAGTTCTTCATGACGATTCCCAAAGAGCTAAGCGAAGCGGCCAAGATCGACGGTTGCAGCGAAGTGTACATTTGGTGGCGCATCTTCATGCCGCTGTCCAAACCGGCACTCGCAACGCTCGGTATTTTCACCTTTACGCTGACGTGGAACGACTTCCTTGGACCGCTCATCTATTTGAACGATCCGGATAAATTCACGCTGGCTCTCGGGCTTCGCGGTTTCCAACAGCAGTTCGGCACGAGATGGAACGTTATGATGGCGGCTTCGGTGCTCGTCATGCTGCCGACGCTCGCCCTGTTCTTCTCTTTCCAAAAGTACTTTATCGAAGGCGTCACGCTTACCGGCGTTAAAGGTTAAGGCAATCAATTACTAGAGAGGGGTGATGCGGCGCTAACCAGCTAGCGGCATCACGAGAAGAACTGGATACAGCAAATTAATCAGCATTCAAATTCGGGAGGTCAAATCGATTATGAAAAAAACAACAAGCCTTTCCCTCATGCTATCCGTTATCTTGCTTTCCTCCGCGCTCGCGGGTTGCTCTAGTAAGAGCAACAATGACAGCACCGGAACAGTTTCTCCATCCCCAAGCGCAACAGCGGCGCAGTCGTCCGCGGCAGCGAGCACTACGCCAGACGCGGAACCGGTCACAATTGCTTATTGGCACATCTATACGGATGGTCCGATGAAAGATTTGACGGACAAGCTGCTCGCCGATTTCCATACGCAGCATCCGAACATCACGGTCGAACAGCTCGGCATTAACTTCTTCGACTACTGGACGAAGCTATCCACGTCCATGGCTGGGGGAAGCGGCCCGGACTTGGCGTTGAACGATACGAGCACGTTGCCGACGCGCGCCAAAGCCGGCGCCATTCTAAGCGTGGACGACTACATCGCCAAATCCGGCTTGAATACGGGAGATTACTTCCCGCTGCTCGTCGACAAGATGAAAGTAGACGGCAAAATGTACGGCATGCCGAACGACACGGACGTGCGCGTGTTGTACTACAACAAGAAGATGTTCACCGAGGCCGGTCTCGATCCGAACAAACCGCCTGCAACGTGGGACGAGCTTGAGCAATATGCCGACAAGCTCACGAAGTGGAACGACAAGAAGATGCTAGATGTCATCGGCTTCTCCCCGGCGATCGGCAACCTGCACTTGTGGACGCTGGCATGGGCGAACGGCGGCGACTTCTGGGACGACCAAGGCAAGCCGACGTTCAACAAGCCAGAGAACGTAGCCGCGCTCGCATGGGAGAAGAAAATTCAAGACAAATACGGCGTGAAAGCGATGGCTGCCTTTAACTCACAAGCTAGCGCGCTCGGCTTCAGCCCGTTCATCGCAGGCAAAGCGGCTATGGTCGTCGACGTTAACAACCTGTACCAAGACATCAAGACGCGCGCTCCGGACATGGATTTCGGCGTAGCTCCGATTCCTAACAACGGCACGCCGGCAAGCTGGTCCGCGGGCTTCGACCTGGAGCTAACGAACAACAAAGACGACAAACGCGCCGCTGCGGCTTGGGAACTTATGAAATACATGACGAGCCCTGAAGTGCAAGTACAAATCCACGAAGTTTCCGGCTCTCTCGTCTCCAATATGAAGGCGGCTCAAGATCCGAAATTCATGGCAGATCCGAATTGGAAACTGATCGTAGACCAAATGCAAGTGTCCCACTTCATCGAGTACATCGAAGCAATGCCGTCTTGGCACGGAAGCCTCGACCCGGTTGAGCAAGCTGTACTGAACTCCGGTAAAGATCCGCAACAAACGCTTGACGATGCGCAAAAAGCCGCGGAAGACGCGCTAGCGAACTTCGGCAAGACGCAAAAGTAAGCTGTAACTTAAGGCTAGAAGCATCCGCCCTCCCTACGGGCAGATGCTTCTAACCGCAATGAAGGGGGCCATTCGCCGTGCGCCAAAGACGACCGATGAAAATGAGTACCCGGGAAGCGCTTAACGGCTATTTATTTTTCTCTCCCGGCTTGATCGGATTTCTCGTATTCATGGCTTTTCCGATTTCCTATTCGCTTTATCTCAGCTTCACCTCGTATAACATGTTCAGCTCGCCGAGATGGATCGGCCTGCTCAATTACCGCATAATTTTTACGCAAGACCCGTTGTTTTTCAAAAGCTTGTACAACACGCTCTATTACGTAGTGATCAGCGTTCCGCTCAATACGATCGTAGGTATTCTAATCGCGGTTCTTATGAATCAGAAAATAAAAGGCATGCGCCTTTTCCGCACCATTTTCTTCTTGCCGAGCGTCGTATCCGGCGTCGCGGTAGCGTTACTCTGGCAATGGATACTCGACGGCAACTTCGGATTGCTGAACACGTTCCTATCCCACTTCGGCATTATCGGCCCAGGCTGGTTGACCGACGAGCACTGGTCTAAGCTTTCGTTGATTCTCATGAACCTGTGGGCGGTCGGCGGGAGCATGATCGTATACTTGGCCGGCTTGCAGGGCGTACCGCGCAGCTTATATGAAGCGGCGACCGTGGACGGAGCCGGACGTATCCGGCAGTTCTGGACGATTACGATTCCGATGCTGTCGCCGACGATCTTCTTTAACGTGATCATGGGTATTCTAGGCGGCTTCCAAGTGTTCCTACAAGCGTACATCATGACGGGCGGCGGCCCGAACAACTCGACGTTGTTCTATGCGTTCCACTTGTACAACAAAGCATTCAAAGATTTGCAGATGGGCTATGCTTCCGCGCTCGCATGGGTGCTGCTGCTCATTTCGATGGCGTTGACGCTAGTCGTGTTCGTGACGAGCAAGCGCTGGGTGTATTACGAAGGCGAGCAAAAATAAGCGGTCGAAGACCGGAAAAGGGGATTCCGGATGCAGAAACGATTAGGTTGGCCTGCCCGGTTAGCTATATCCGCAGCGGTCGTGGCGGTCGCCTCCGTCGTGGCAATCCGGACGCTCGGCTCCGAAGAAGAAGAGCATGCGGCCGCGGCTAATTACGGAGCCATTCTTGAAGCGGCGGTCGAGGCAAGCGATACGCAGCCGGAATGCAATGCGGCTTCCGTCGCGAATCGGGCGGGCATGTCCGGCTCCGAAGCCAAAGCGGACACTCATGGCAACGATGCCAAGACGATGTGGTGCGCTTCCCCTGCGGAAGGGCAATCGGCAAGCATCGTCTTAGACCTCGGACGGGTAGAGCCGCTCGGAGAGATGTGGGTGTGGAATTACAATGCACAGCCGGAAAACGGCTTAAAGGATATTAAGATTTATATGTCGACCGACGGACAAACGTGGGACGAATGGAAAGGCGACGGGTATCCGTTCCGACTGGCGAAAGCGGACGGCTCGGATACGCTGCGCGCGACTAACCTCGAAGATGGAGGAGCGCAGGCTCCCGTTCGGTTCGAAGGGGCGCCCGCGCGATACGTCAAACTCGTCGCAGACGACAAGGCGGGCAAAGGGAATTGGTCCGAATCCGGCGAGCGGACGTTCGGACTGAGCGAGGTTAGATTGTATCGCTATTCCCGGGAAGTCGTGTATAAGGGACAGATCGATCCGCTCGCCGCAACGGAGTTCCCTGCCGACGAAGCCGGATTATCGCATCCCGAGAACGTGATCAACCATTATGGCATGAATGGCGTCTCGGACTCTAAAGACGTGCATGGCAATGACGCGAACACGATGTGGTTGACCGCATCGGACCCGAAGGCCGCGCCTTCGTTGACCGTGGACCTCGGAGGTACTTATCCTCTTGGCGAAATGCGCGTCTGGAATTACAACGGCGCCGGAGCGGACGGCAGCGACATGTCGGACCGCGGCATGCGTGATGTCTCGATTATGTATTCGATCGACGGCCATTCGTGGGCCGAGCTGAAGGGCGAAGGGTATCCGTATCGATTCGCGCGAGCAGACGGAAGCGGGAAGCTGAAAGCAACGAATCTGGATGGTAACGATGGCGTTGCGGTCACATTCGGCGGAGCGCAAGCAAGGTACGTCAAGCTCGAGCCTATCGGAGGCGCCGGCGAAGGAAACTGGGGCGCGGCCGACGGGCAAGGACGGCTGTATTACGGGCTTAGCGAGCTGCGGTTCTACAGCGATGCGGGCATCGCGGCGGAACCCGCGCCGGAATGGACAGGCTTGTTCAGCCGGTTCGAAGCCTGGACGGGAGCGGACGGCATCTTCTCCATCCCGTTGGACGGCTACGATCAGCCGGGCAAGCTCGGAGAGTCGTCACGCACGCTGTTCGAGTTCAGCGATACGTTCGCCGGCCGGGTAAACGGAGTGTCGGGTATCCGAGAGTCGGGCGGCATCGTGAACAACTCCATAGGCTTGCTTACCGGTTCGAAGCCGGATCCGACGGCTATTCGTTTCGACGTGGCGCCGAAATCGGCAGACTTGTCCCTGTTCACCCCGCACACGCCTCTGTCGCAGACGTTGCCGGGAAGCTGGTACTGGCTGCAGGACGGCTTAGCGAAAGACGGCGAGTTGTACGCGTTTCCTATTCTGATGGCGAACGATCCGTCGCAGCCCGCGGGTTTCCAATTTGCGATCAAGGGCGTCTCGATGATCAAGGTTCCGCTAGGCGAGGACGGCCCGGATTACGGCAAGCAAACGCAGGTGGACGCGCCGCTCTACGCGGAACTGCCCGCTGGAAAGGAAATCGTGTTCGGAGCGGGCATTACCGATAACACGGTAGCGTCTGGCGCTCCGAATCCGGACGGATTCTTATACGTCTACGGCTATATCAACGATAAGAACAACGGCAAGAAGCAAATGTTGGTTGCGAGGACAACGCCGGACAAGCTCGAATCGTTCGCGGACTGGCGCTTCTGGAACGGAAGCGATTGGTCGCCGCGAATCGAAGAGTCGGCGCCTTTGCTGGACGGCGTATCTCCGGAGCTTAGCGTAACTCCGATGACGCAAGGGCGATGGAAAGGCAAGTATCTCGTCGTATGCGAGCAGGATTCGGTCAGCGGCAAAGTCGCCTATTCGGCCGGGGACTCCCCGTTCGGCCCGTTCGAACAACTTACGCCGCTCTACTATACGGCCGAGAAAGAAGACGGTCACGGCATTATTACTTACAATGCGAAAGCACACCCGCATTTATCGCAGCAAGGTGAGCTGCTCGTTTCGTACAACGTCAACACGACCGACGCGATGGCTTCCTCGGCGAACGCGAACATTTACCGTCCGCGCTGGCTGAGAATCAGGGAAATCGTTCCGGAATAGAGGAGAAGATCAGCTTGAAGGATACAGCGACAACAGCGGCGGATAGGCCGCATAGCAAAGGTGATCGTATTCCCGCTCGTCGTATCGACGGAGACGGAACAAGCAATGCGAGATTCGATTTCGAGGGGACTTACGCGGTTGCAAGCATCGTTCTGAACGGTAAGATTGTCGGCGATGATTGTGCGAACGATTCACAGTGGGAGTATTCGCTTAACGGCAAAGACTGGAAACCCGCGATCGCTGGCGGATCCTGCGGCGAACAAGCGCGATACGTCCGGGTGTCTGGGCCGGTTGCTGCCTTACCCGATACGGACATTCAATTTATCGCCGATTCGGGCTTTGCGGTCGAACCGGCGGACGAATGGACGAACCTGTTTCACAAGAAGCAGTCTTGGAGCGGCAGCGACGGCATTTATTCTATCCCTGTTAACGGCGTCGAGGCTCATGGAACCGCGGCACGCACGACGACGGTATTCGTATTCGGCGACACATTCGTCGGCAACGTGGATGAACGCACGGATGCGCGCGATCCTTCTACGGCGATGTTGAACAATACGCTGGGCATAATGGACGGCGCGGAGCCGGACCCGGAGAAGCTTCGGTTTGTATGGAGAGAAGGCGAGAACGGCGATCCGCTAAGCGCGATCGTTCCGACGACGCCGAAAGCGACGAGCCATCACGATACGTATTATTGGCTTCAGGACGGCGCTTCCATCGGTGGTCATTATCATGGGTTTCCGTTGATTATCGGTCACGATCCGGACGGTCCGGAAGGGTTCCAGTTCGCGGTGCACGGCATAACGCATGTGACCGCGCCGCTTACGGCGGCCGGACCGGATTTGTCGCGGGTCAAACAGACGGATACGCCGTTGTACTTCAAGTCCGCCGGCGGCCACACGACTTATTTCGGAGCTGCGATCATGCCGAATACGGCGGAGGCCGGCGTGCCTCAACCCGACGGATACGTCTATATTTACGGATTGCAACATAACGGTATCCATCAGCTGGTCGCGGCGCGCGTCCTTCCGGAGGACTTGGCCGACATCGGGCAATGGACCTATTGGAACGGCGGCGAGTGGACGGACCGCAAAGAAGATTGCGCTCCGATCGCGCCGGAAGTGTCATGCGAATTGAGCGTATCCCGGATGACCGGCGGCTCGCTGGACGGTAAATACGTCGTCCTTTGCCAGCTTGGCGGAACAACGGGAAATCGTCTAGCCATCTATTCCGGGGATAGCCCGGTCGGTCCTTTCGGAGCAAGCACGCCTCTCTATTATTGTCCGGAATCCGAAGAAGGCCGCGGCATTTACACTTACAACGCCAAAGGCCATCCACATTTGTCTGCCCCTGGCGAGCTGCTCATCAGCTATAACGTGAATACGACAAGCATGGAAGCGAACATGGCTTACGGAAGCATCTATCGTCCTAGATTCGTACGCTTAAGGCAAATTCCGTGAGACCCAGCAGCTTTAACTACCGACATAGCCGAGCAGGGAGAAGATAAGCATGAACAGTTACGCGATCGTCTTCGACGTCGGCGGACTTTATATCAAAACCGCGGTACTGAACGGCGGAGGCCAAGTCGTACCGGATACGTATATGATCTACCCTTCCAAATCCAAGGCTTCGATGTTAGAGATATTAACGCATATCGTCGATTTGGCGAGACGTCAGGCGAGCCGGATCATCGATAAGGAATACCGGATCGAAGGCATCGGATTCGCTTTTCCCGGACCGTTCGATTATGACAACGGAATCAGCTATATTCAAGGCGTCGATAAGTTCGAGAGCATTTACGGCGTAAATCTGCGTCGTGAATTGATGGCGAGGCTCGAAAGGGATCCCATCTTCGCCCGTCGGATGACGGAGGATTTCCAGATCGTATTCGAGAACGACGCGAATTTATTCGCGCTAGGGGAATACGCGATCGGCAAAGCCGGCAAATACGACAAATCGCTATGCGTCACGATAGGTACCGGCGCGGGCTCCGCGTTCCTCGACAACGGGGAACTGGTCAAGAGCCGCGGCGACGTTCCAGAGAACGGTTGGATCTACAACCGACCGTTCCGCGCGTCGATCGTCGACGACTATATTTCCAAACGGGGCATCGTTCGCCTCATTAAGGAAGCGGGCTTCGAGATCGCAGAGCTCGACGTGAAGCTTGCGGCAGAGCTCGCGAAGGCGGGCGACGAACAGGCGATCGGCGTATTCCGACGGTTCGGAGAGTCCGTAGCGGAAATGCTCGTGCCGTTCATACAGGATTTCCGGCCGGATGCCGTCGTCATCGGCGGTCAAATCGTGAAGAGCCAAGAATTATTCATCGATAGCATTCAGGAAGCGCTGCAACCTTATAACGTCGTGTTGGAAGTGACCGACGAGACTTCCGTCAGCACGTTCGCGGGTGTGTCCCGCTTGCTCGAACAGAAGAAATACGCGAAATCTCAGGCGCGCGAAGCCTAGACCGGGAAACGAGGCGATCTCATGTCTAACATAAAAGAAATTCTCGTCTATCATCATAGCCATTTGGATGTCGGCTACACGCATCCTCAACCCGTGTTATGGGAGCTGCAAAATACGTATATAGACCAAGCGATCGACTTGTGCGAGGCGACTTCCGGCGAAGCGCCTGACAATCGCTTCTATTGGACTTGCGAGGCAACCTCCCCGGTCCTGAACTGGCTCGAGCAAGCCGACGAACGGCAAGTCGCCAGATTCGAAAAGCTCGTGCGCAGCGGTCAAATATGCTTGACGGCGACTTACATGCACAGCACACCGCTCTGTTCCGCGGAGGAGATCGCCCGTTCCCTGTATCCGGTTAAGGCGTTGCGCGAACGGTTCGGCGTTCCTATCCGGACGGCGATCAACCATGATATTAACGGCCAGCCGTGGATGTTCGGTCAGCTTATGATCGATGCCGGCGTCGAGCTGTACACGACGGGCATCAACACCCACTTCGGAGGCATTCCGATTCCTCGCCCTCAAGCGTTCCATTGGGAAGCGCCGAATAAGAAGAAGTTGCTGACGTTCCATGGCGAGCATTACTCTCTGTTCACGCAGTTCGGAGAGCTCTGGGACGAAGATATGGGCAAAATGCAGGCTGGACTTCAACGCTATATGGACCATCTGGCCAAGCAAAACTACGGTTACGACTTCATCTATTTGTCGGCGACGAATAGCCCGATGCTCGACAATACGCCGCCCGACCAGCACCTGCTCGCCATGATCCGCAAATGGAACGAGGATAACCTTGGACCGAAAATACGTATGGTCACGCCGGAGATGCTGCTTGAGCGTCTGAAGAGGTTGCCTTCCGAGCAAGTGCCAACGTACGCCGGGGATTGGACCGACTTCTGGAACTTCGGAGCCGCGAGCTCTGCGGACGAAACGCGGCTTAGCCGCCGGACGAAGACGAGCCTGCAAAGCGCGGAGTTCGTGGCTGCATTCCGCGGGCCTCTGTCTCAGCGGGAAGCGAAAGCTTACGGCGAGGCGTGGGAGCAAGTCCAACTATACGACGAGCATACTTGGGGAGCGAATATCTCGATTTCGCAGCCGAACGCGCAATATACGAAGGTACTATGGGGACATAAAGCGCACTATGCCTTCTTGGCAAACAGCTTAAGCGGCTATTTGCTTAACCGCGAGCTAGAGACGTTGTCCGGCAACCCGCTGCAATCCGGTCCGCCGGAAGGCGTGCTGCTCGTTAATCCGTCGGGCTTCCCGCAATCGGTCGACGTTCGAGCTGGGGACGATTGGTTCCACGGAGGCCGCCATACGTCTGCAGCCCGGTTCCACCTCCACAAAAACAACGGAGATACGGATTGGACGATGCCGTCCAGAGGTACGGTGGAGCTGAAACCGTTCAGCTACAAAATCGTCCCGCTCGCGAATTCGACGGCCAAAGCCGCGGATGCGGATATCCGTATCGAAGACGGGTTGATCGACACGCCTTTCTATACGCTAACTTACGATGGGAATACGGGCAGACTGCTCGGACTCGTCGATAAGAAGACAAGCTGGCAAATGATCGATACGTCTAGCGAGTGGACGTTGTTCCAATACGTCCGCGAGACGCCGAATCCGTTGCACCAAAGAAGTCACCGGGAGTCGTTGTTCCATCGGGACGTCGATAGCTGTAACTACAGCATCAGCTGCTGGAAGCGGGATTGGACGGCTGATCGCCGCGGGGCGGAGAAGCTCATCTCGTTGCAAGCGGATCGTCACGACAGCGGCGTTACGTTGTCGCTCGTCTGGCAAGCGCCAGGCGTCGAAAGATTGGAACAACGTATTACGTTGTTCGGAAACAAGCCGGGCATCGAAATGATCGCCGTACTCGACAAGAAGGACGAGAAAGCGCCGGAGTCGATTTACTTCGCGCTTCCGCTCAAGCTGTCAGCCGGATGGGAAGCGGTGTACGATAGTGCGGATGCTCTCGTGCGTCTGGACAAGGATCAGCTGCCGGGCGTTTCCCGCGACTGGGTAACCGTTGACCGCGCGGTATCTGTGTTCGACGGTAAGCATGGCGTGACGCTCGCTTGCCCTGACGCGCCGCTCGTGCAAATCGGTGACTTCAACTTCGGCAAAGAGAGCAAGGAAATTCCGCGGAACGAAAATCCGCTGCTGCTCGCGTGGCCTTTGAACAACTATTGGGATACGAACTTCAAAGCGACCCAGCCGGGTCAGCTGACGTTGAAATACGTGCTCTATCCGTTCGGCAATTTCGATCCGATCGAGATGATCGGCCGCGGCGCAGAGGCATCCTTGCCGGTGCAAATGTTCCCTGCCATCCATTGCAAAGCGGAGAAAGAAGGCACGTTACTTGAAGTGTCGGGTCACGGCGTCGTAACTTCTTACGTCAAACCGGCGGAGAACGGCGATGGCTTGATCGTCCGCCTGCACAATCCGACCGCATTGGAGACGACTTTCTCCATCGGACTGCCGGGAGTCGCGCTCAAGGGCGCTTCGAGCGCCAATCTGCTCGAGGAATCGATCGAGGAGCTGGACGTGTCCGGCGGACAAGCCCTCGGACGCTTAGCATCAGGCGAATGGGCGACAATTCGGATTCGCGCTTAAAGACTAATAGAATGAATGAAAGCCCGTCGGCGGAATTCGCCGACGGGCTTTTGGCAATGAGGGGACGACAAGATCAGAATATATCCGTCTGCTCTTTAAGGCGTTTAATGAATTGCCCGGGCGGCTCGCCCATCTCGGATTTGAACACGGTCGTGAAGTAGTGCACCGTATCGAAGCCGGTTTCTTCCGCTACGGTTTTGATGGATAGGTCGGTGGACGAAAGGAGCACGACGGCTTGCCGGATGCGCTCTTGGCGCACGTAGTTCGAATAGGACTGGCCAAGCTCCTCCGCGAATAACCGGGACAGGTGTCGCGAGGAAACGTGCAAGTTGTCCGCCACGGAGGATAGCGATAGTTCTTGGGACAAGTTATCGCGAATGAATAGCTTCGCGCGATGGACGAGCGTCGACGACGAAGCCGACGATGCGGCTTGCTTCGAGCGGGTGCGCTCGTCCGCGAACGCGCCCTCGAAAGCGGCGAGCAGCGCACCGGACAAGCCGACAATGCCGTCTTGAATGAAATGCGAGCCTGCCACGGCTTGCTTAAGCAACGCTTGCCAGAGGATGACGGAGGGATGCTGCGCGGCGCGCTCGATCAAGAACGACTCGGACTTTTCAAGGCTGCTGTAACGGACTATGGCTTCTTCCGAGGATTCCGAATGAATAAGCTCGAACGCGACGAACAGAATGTTCAAGCCGTCGTCGCTGAGGATCTGATGTTTCAAGTTAGGCCTCGACATAAACAGCGTACCGTTCGTTAACGGAACCGTGCGTGACCCTTCCTCGTACTGGCCTTCGCCTTCGGCGACGTAACAAATTTCGAAAAACGAATGCTTGTGCAAATGGTTCGTATAAAGGCGCTTCTCGCCGCCCCAATAATGGACGTAAAAGGACAGCTCGCGTCCCCGTACATTAGCGGCGTGGCGGTTAAGTAAGGCATTGCCGGCATCTAGCTCTTGTTGTGAGAAATCCATGTTGTGCACCACCCGATAAGAATACCCTCATCTTATTATAGCTCGGTCCGGGTGTCCACTTTTTATAAATCTCCGTCTTCGAGTTGAAAAGACTAAGGGGCTGTCTTTTTCTATACTGAAGGTAACTAATACAATCGCCCAAAAGGAGAGATTTGCCTTGCCTTCTTACGATAAGGAACCGACTATTCGCATTAACGGACGGAACGACGAGGTTTGGCACGGATATTCCGCGATCGCGGGGGAACTGTGCGATCGGATTGGGCAACGGGAAAAAACGGTCGTCGTCGTCGAGACTTATCCAGGCGTCCGGATCGAAGAAATCGTGGCGGGACTCGGTTCGCTTGAACCGGTTTTGATCATTCGCTCGGAGGAGGCGGCGCTAGAGCCCGCGCGAATGAACGAGCTGCTCGAGCGTTATTTGACGGATGACCGCGTATTTGGCTATCTCGCCCCGTTCACGATCGGCGAATGGTACGATCAGGCGCTGCTGGAACAAATGAAGCGCAACGTTAACGGCGTGGAGCAAGGGGTAGTTATCGTAATCGGCTTCGGCGCTTCGCTGCTCGGTCGCGGCGATGTTAACGTATACGCGGACCTAGCGCGCTGGGAAATTCAGCTCCGATACCGCACCGGGGAATTCGGCAACTGGCGGGCGGACAACAATGGCGAAGAGATTTTGCGGAAATACAAGCGCGGTTATTTCATTGAATGGCGCGCGGCGGACAGGCTGAAGCGCGAGACGTTGCCTACGGCCGACTATTATTTGGATACGCATCGGAAAGACGATCCTCGAATGCTCACGCGCGAAGCGCTATTCGACGGCTTGAATCAGACGTCGCGCCGGCCGTTCCGCCTCGTTCCTTATTTCGATCCCGGAGTATGGGGCGGTCATTGGCTGGAGGAGCATATCGGACTGGAGCCGGTTAAGCATCCCTATGCTTGGGGCTTCGACGGCGTACCGGAAGAGAATAGCCTCTACTTCCTGTACGGCGATACGAGAATAGAGCTTCCTTCGATCAACCTGGTATTCTTCGAGCCGCAAGCGCTGCTGGGCGACAAAGTGTACGCGCGCTTCGGCGCCGAATTCCCGATCCGCTTCGACTTTCTCGATACGATCGGCGGCCAGCATTTGAGCTTGCAGGTGCATCCGAAGACGGACTATATCAAAAATCAATTCGGAATGTCTTATACGCAAGACGAAAGCTACTACATTCTCGACGCCAAAGAAGGCGCGACCGTGTACTTGGGGTGCAAGGACGATACGGCTCCCGAGGAAATGATCGCCGATCTGGAACAAGCCCAACAAGGCGGCTTCTCGTTCCCGGCGGATAAATACATCAATCAATTTCCGGCGCGCAAGCACGATCACTTCCTTATTCCGGCTGGAACGGTTCATTGCTCCGGGATGGATGCGATGGTGCTGGAAATTAGCGCTACTCCTTATATTTTCACGTTCAAGCTATGGGATTGGGACCGACTCGGGCTAGACGGCAAACCCCGTCCCGTTCATCTGGAGCACGGTAAAAAGAATATCGATTGGAGCCGCCGTACCGGGTGGGTCGAACGTAACTTGGTCGACCGGAAGGAACCGGTCACGGGAGGGATAGGCTGGACCGAAGAACGGACAGGGCTTCACGAGCTCGAATTTATCGAGACGAGACGCCACTGGTTTACGGACAAAGTACCCCACCACACGGAAGGGGGCTTCCATATGCTGAATCTGGTCGAAGGGGAAGAGGCGGTCGTGGAAAGTCCCGACAACGCATTCGAGCCGTTCGTAATCCGTTACGCGGAGACGTTCATCGTACCGGCGGCGGTAGGCGCCTATACGATCCGACCAATCGGAGAGGGCGAGCAGAAGAAGCTGGGAACGATCAAAGCGTATGTCAGAACCTAACGATCGTCGAAAGGAGGTTTCTTCATGAATGTCACGATCGATTTTGGCGGAACGAACATTAAAGTCGGGCTAGTACAGGATGGAAAGCTTCTGGCGAAGTCGAGCATTCCCGCGTGGTCCGATTCGGGATTGCTCGCCCGTCTGTCCGATTCGGCACGCTCCGTACGGGAGCTGCTGGCCGAAGTCGGCGCCGAGCTGTCGCAATGCGTCGGCATTGGAATAGCATTGCCGGGAATCGTGGATTCACGCCGCAAGACGCTGACCTCGATTAACGAGAAATATACGGACGCGATCGGTTTCGATTTCTCCCGTTGGGCGAAGGAAGAGTTCGGATTGCCGATCGCCGTGGAGAACGACGCTCGGGCGGCTCTCATCGGGGAAGCCGCCTATGGGGCCGCGCAAGGCGAGAAGGATGCCGTGCTTATCATATTCGGAACCGGCATCGGAACGGCTGCATTAATGGACGGACAGGTGCTGCGAGGACGTCATCATCAAGCCGGTATTCTCGGCGGCCATCTGTCGACGGATCTAGAAGGAGAACCGTGCGCCTGCGGGAACGTAGGCTGCGTGGAAGCGCAGGCTAGCCATTGGGCGATTCCGATTCGGGCCTCCAAGCTGCCCGGCTTCGCCAATAGCAGCTTGGCGAATGACCGGGAGTGGGGCTATGAAGCGGTAATCAAGGCAAGCGCGGACGGAGACGTATTCGCTTCCGAGCTGCTGGAGGATTTGATTCGTCATTGGAGCGCGGGAATCGTCAATCTCGTGCATGCCTACGATCCTGAAGTCGTTCTGCTGAGCGGTGGATTGATGAAGTCCTCCGAGCTGCTGCTCCCTCGCTTGCAAGAGCGAGTCGGCGCGCTAGCATGGACGCCTTGGGGCAAGCCGCGGTTCGCCGTCGCCGAAGACCCTGAAATATCGGCGCTTCTCGGCATGTCCTTCATGGCCGAGCAGGCAGCGGCCGTATCCGGAGCGGAGGGATGAACCTAGTGGAGAACAAGATCGACGGGATCGTGATCGAGCAAGGCCCTGCCGCATGGACCGTCCTGCAACATAAGAACGGCTTCGCCTCGATGACGCTTCAAGGGAACTGGCATCTAAGCAAGGAATATGATCCGGCACGGCTGCAAGCGTTCGCTCGCGTCGTGCTTGAGGCGAGCGGGGAAGTCGTCGTTGCTTGGCAGCCTTGCGAGATGGCCCCGGGGCAACAATGGCGCATTGCGCTTAATGTGCCGGTAGGCGGGTTGTACCGCATCGAGACTTGCCTGCGCATGCGCAAGGACGATCCCGCGATGGAATGGCCGGTTCGCGGAGACATGATCCACCATGTCGGCGTCGGCGACATTTGGGTTATCGCCGGCCAGAGCAACGCCGCCGGTTACGGCCGCGGCGAATACGACGACGCGCCGGAGATGGGCGTTCATATGCTGCGGCTGAACGGACGATGGGATTTGGCGACGCATCCGCTGAACGATCCGACGGATACGATGTTTCCGGCGAACCGTGAGTGGTCGAATCCGGCGCATTCGCCTTTTCTCAAGTTCGGCAAGCTGTTGAAGCGTTCGTTAGGTTATCCGATCGGTCTGCTGCCGGCAGCGCTAGGCGGATCCCATCTGCGCAGTTGGAATCCGGAGGAGAGCGGCGAGTTGTACCGGAATATGCAGGCTATCGTGCGACATGCGGGGGGATCCGTACGCGGGGTTGTCTGGTATCAAGGCTGCTCGGACGCGAACGTGCCGGAGAGCGGTGAAGCCGAGACGTATTACGATAGATTCGAAACGTTCACTAACCGGCTCAGAGAAGATCTTGGCGATTCTGCGTTGCCCATTCTGACCGTTCAGCTCAATCGCCTAATCGGGTGGGAAACGTCCGACGCGCTCGATCGATGCTGGGGGAAAGTGCGGGACGCGCAGCGGCGGGCGGCGATAAACATTCCCGGCGTCGGAATCGTACCCTCCATTGATTGCCGCGTCTGCGACAACATCCATAACGGACCTATTGCTAATCGCACGATCGGCGAACGGCTCGCGGACGTCGCGTTGAAAGCGGTGTACGGCACTTCTGCCCGGCACGGTCTCGCGCCGAATGCCATTAAGGCGCATGTTGCTGTCGCGTCGGAATCCGGAGATGGCGGTAGAGCGGAAATCGCAGTCCTGTTCGAAGACGTGAAAGGCCATTTGCTCTCGCATACGAAGGAAGACGCGTTCGCAGTAGAAGACGCGTTCGGACGGATCGCCGTACAGGCATGGCGGATCGAAGGGCCGAGCGAAGTTCGACTCGTTGTAGATCGATTGCCGCAAGGCGACGCGTTCGTGCATGGAGCCTTCGAGACGAATCCTGCGTATTACGTCCCGTTCGACGACGCGACGGGTTGGCCGATGCTTTCATTTTACGGATTGAGAATAGAAGGAAATTAACGTAAGCCCCGGGTGATCCTAGCCTGGGGTTTTTGGCTTGAAGACATGCTCCTTGCAGGACAATTTTTCCATTCTTCTTGTTAATAAGGTGGCAAAACGTTTATGCTTGTTGGAGGACAAGGGGCGTTCATCCGATTGCCGATGTCACAAACTGCGTATACTATACTGAGGACGAGGTGATACGGATGCCTATGTGTACGGAGCAGGAACTGCTCGATTTTATGCGCGAAACCGCGTATAAGCCGATGACGTACCAAGAGCTAGAGAAGCATTTTGGCATATCGGACGCAGTGGAATTCAAAAGTTTTCTGCGTATGTTAACTGATATGGAACAAGATGGAAAAGTTATTATGACACGCCAAGACCGCTATGGCGTGCCCGAGAGAATGAACTTGTTGCGGGGACGGATTCAGGCGCATCCTAAAGGATTCGCATTCCTCATTCCCGACGAGAAGGAACATCCCGATCTGTACATTCACGCGAACGATATGAAAGGGACGATGAACGGCGATATCGTGTTGGCGCGGGTTAGCGCGAAAAACGTAACCAACGGCAAGCTCGAGGGCGAGATCGTCCGCATCGTGAAGCGCGCGGTGACGCAGGTCGTCGGCGTGTTCAACCACCACGAGAGCTTCGGATTCGTCGTGCCGGACGACAAACGGATCCAGAAAGATATTTTCATTCGCGCGGAAAATTTCAAAGGCGCCGTGACCGGGCAGAAGGTCGTAGCGAGCGTAATCCGTTATCCGGAAGGGCGTTCTGCGGCCGAAGGCGAAATTATCGAAATTTTAGGACATAAAGATGATCCGGGCGTCGATATTCTAAGCATTATTCGTAAGCATGGACTTCCGGAGAGCTTCCCGGAGGAGACGATGGAAGAAGCGGAGGCTGCGCCGGACGCGATTACCGAGGAAGAGATCCAACGGCAAGGCCGCCGGGATTTGCGCAATAAAGTCATCGTGACGATCGACGGCGAAGACGCCAAGGATTTGGACGATGCGGTTAACGTGGAGTTGCTGGAAAACGGCAACTTCCTGCTTGGCGTGCATATCGCGGACGTGAGCTATTACGTACGCGAGAAGTCGAAGCTGGACGAAGAAGCGTACAATCGCGGATGCAGCGTCTACTTGGTCGATCGGGTCATTCCGATGCTGCCGCACCGGCTGTCCAATGGCATCTGTTCGTTGAATCCCAAAGTGGATCGGCTCACGATGTCGTGCGAGATGGAATTCGAACCGAAGACGATGCGCCGGGTGCGTCACGAGGTGTTCACGAGCGTCATTAGGACGACGGAGCGCATGACCTATACGAACGTTCGTAAAATATTGAACGAAGAGGATCCCGAGGTTACGGAAAAGTATGCGGGATTGGTCGATACGTTTAAGCAGATGCGCGAGCTGGCGATGGCTTTGCGCGGACAGCGGATGCGCCGCGGCGCGATCGACTTCGACTTCCAGGAGTCGAAGGTTATCGTGGACGCGGAGGGCAAGCCGGTCGATATCGTGAAGCGCGAGCGTTCGATCGCGGAGCAGATCATCGAGGAATTCATGCTGGCGGCGAACGAGACGGTAGCGGAGCATTTCCACTGGCTGAAAGTGCCGTTCATCTATCGGATTCACGAAGATCCGGACGGCGAGAAGCTGATGCACTTCATGCAGTTCGCGGGCAATTTCGGCTACGCGGTGAAGGGCAAGGGGAACACCGTTCATCCGCGGGCGCTTCAGACGTTATTGGAAGAGATTCGCGGATCGAAGGAAGAAACGGTCATCAGCACGATGATGCTTCGGTCTATGAAGCAGGCGAAGTACGATTCCGAGAGCTTGGGACACTTTGGCTTGGCGGCGGAGTTCTATACGCACTTCACGTCGCCGATCCGGCGCTATCCGGATCTGGTGGTGCATCGCGTTATGCGCGAGGTGCTGGAGAACGGCGGCATGCTGCCGGAAGGCCGGTTCGAGGCGCTGGCGGCGCGGATGAGCGATATCGCGTTGCAGTCTTCGGAACGCGAGCGCGTGGCGGTCGAGGCGGAGCGGGATACGGAGAAGCTGAAGAAAGCAGAGTTCATGCTCGATAAGATCGGCGAGGAATTTACCGGCATGATCAGTGGCGTGACAAGCTTCGGGATGTTCATCGAGCTCGAAAATACGGTGGAAGGGCTTATTCGTCTGAGCGATCTGACGGACGACTATTATCACTTTCACGAGTTGCATATGGCGCTCATCGGAGAGCGCACGTCGAAGGTGTACCGGATCGGCGACGAGGTGAAAATCCGCGTAGGCCGCGTGAATATGGACGACCATACAATCGACTTCGAGATGGTCGACATGAAGTCGCGAAGCGGCAGCCGCGTTAGCTTGGTAGATGCGCGCGGGCAAGGCGCCGGCGGCGGTTTCAAGAAGAAGAATCGCGGAGCGGGCGGCTTCGGGGCTGCAGGGTTCGGCGGCCGCGGAGGGCGCGGCGACGATAGAGGCGGCGGAGGCCGCGGACGTGGCGGCGAGCAGCGCGGAGGCGGTAAGCCGGGAGCAGGCGGAGCTGGACGCGGCGGCAAGCCTGGCGAGGCGGGCGGCGGTCGCGGAGGTAAAGCGGCGTTCGGCAGCAAGCCGGGTGTTGGAGGCAACGCTGCTGGGGGGAAAGTCGGTAAGGGCGGCTTGGGCGGCATTGCCGGTGCTAGCGCGGGTGCAGGCGGCGGTGGCGGCGGAAAGCCCGCATTCGAGGGTAGACCGCCTAAAGGCGGCAAAAACCGCGGAGCCAACAATGGCGGCGGAGATTCCGCCGGTAATCGCGATATTCTCGGCGGCGACGGCGGGAGCGGCAAGTTCTGGAGCAATGACGGGCCGATAGAGGTTAAAGCCGCGCAGGCTCACGGCCAGGAGGAGCGGATTCGCCGCAATCCTGCCGCCGCGGCTGCGGCAGTCGTAGCGCCGGACGCGCAACCGACGAAACGCAGAGGCGGCAAGAAGATCGACATGTGGGGACTCCCCGTGTCCGGTATTTATGCGCGCGACGGGGATGACGGCGGCGATGGCGGGGACGGCGGCAAACCGCAAGGATCTCGCAGAGGCGGCGGACGCGGCGGCAAACCGGGCGGCGGTAAGCCAGGTGGCGGTGGCCAAGGCGGCCAGGGTCGCAAAGGCGGAGCTGGCAGGAGCGGCGCTTCGAGCGCGGTTCAACCGCAGTCGCCGGAAGCGGGAGCAGTAGCGGGAGCGGATAAACCGAAGAGACGCAAGAAACCGACCGAATAAAGAAGATGGAGGCCACCTGGCGGGCAACAATGCCGGGTGGTTTCTTATGAGCGAACAGGGTCTTCAGATCCATTAGACAAAATGCGACGTATCTTATAGGATATTAAATAGTGCAAACGGGGAGGCGGATAGGAATGAAGGAGCTTTATCATGTGTTAGGGGCCAAGCAGTTCGCGAAGGACGAGCTGGAGCAACTGTTCGATGCAGCGCAAGAGATGGAACAAGTCGTTGCGCGCGGCGGAGATCGGCGTTATGAGGGCAAGATCATGACGACGCTGTTCTTCGAGGCCAGCACGCGGACGCGGCTAAGCTTCGAATCGGCGATGCATCGGCTGGGCGGAGGCGTTATCGGCACAGAGAACGCGGCGCAATTCTCGTCCGCGATCAAAGGCGAGACGCTGGAAGATACGATCCGCATCGTAAGCGGCTATAGCGACGTTATCGTAATGCGACATACGGATATCGGCGCGGCTAAGCGGGCGGCCAAAGTAGCCGACATTCCGGTCATCAACGCGGGAGACGGCGCGGGAGAGCATCCTACGCAAGCGCTGCTTGATGCCTATACGATTCGCAAAGAGTTCGGACGGATCGACGGGCTGAAGATCGCCATGGTGGGAGATCTCGCTTACGGACGGACGGTTCACTCTTTGAGCTATATTTTGGCTAACTATCAGGAAGTCATGATCTACTACATCTCTCCGGATAACGTGCGCATCCCGGATAACGTGAAGAAGTACATGGAAGAGAAGGGCATCCGCTATGAGGAGACGAGCGATCTGGATTCGGTAGCGGGAACGATCGACGTGCTGTATCAGACTCGGATTCAGAAGGAGCGATTCCCTTCGGTCGAGGAATACGAGAAGGCGTCCGGTAAGTATATCGTGGACAGCGAGCTCATGAGCCGGTTGAAGCAAGAAGCGATTGTGCTGCATCCGTTGCCTCGCGCGGGCGAAATCGCGGAAGAGGTCGACAGCGACCCTCGAGCGGCGTATTTCCGCCAAGCGGTAAACGGGCTGTACATTCGGATGGCTCTGATCGACAAATGCTTCGGAGGCGCCGGGAAGTAACATTTTGCGCGGAGCGGCGGCGATTGAAAGGGATCTTCGGCGCGTGATATAATGAATGTCCGAACGTCGTCGCTCGCGCAAGATTCATAGGAGGTGGAGGAAAGTGGCGAAGAAGAAAGATTTTTTTGACAAACCGCTCGCTCAGAATAAGAAAGCTTCCCACGATTACTTCATCGAAGAAGCGATCGAAGCGGGGATGGTGCTTACGGGCACGGAGATCAAGTCTCTCCGTACGGGCCGCTCCAACCTGAACGATGCGTTCGCAACGATCCGTAACGGCGAGATGTTCCTGCATAATATGCATATCGCTCCGTTCGCTCAGGGCAATATTCACAATCCGGCCGATCCGACGCGCGCGCGCAAGCTGTTGCTGCACAAGGCTCAGATCAAGAAGATGCTCGCCACGGTGAAGCGGGAAGGCTACACGCTCGTACCGCTTAAAGTGTACATCAAGAACGGTTACGCGAAGCTGCTCATCGGCGTCGGCCGAGGCAAGAAGCAGTTCGACAAGCGCGAGACCGCGGCTAAGCGCGACGTGGAGCGAGATATTCAGCGCATCCTGCGGGAAAAGCAGAAGGTTAGCTTCCCGAAATAAATTCGGCGGGATGGCATTGGTGGCACGTTGCACCAACGTTGGCAGTAATACTTTAGGTAATACCGCGATAAGCGTGCTATAATAAACAAGTAAGTTAAGTCGCAAGCGTGTTAAGTTACCGTAACGGGTAACGCTTAAGGAAGTCCCATCGCTCTGGCGATGAGACATTCCGCTATCCGGGGCCGTTTATGGATTCGACGGGGATAGTTCGAGCATGTGTAGCGGGTAGTAGGGCTGCGGCTACTTTAACAACGCGGAAAGCCTATTAAACGGCAAACAACAACCAACTCTAGCTTTAGCTGCCTAAGAAACAGCTACTAGGCTTCTACTCTCCATCGCCCATGTGGCGGGATAGGGGCTCAACTTTAGTGGGATACGCTGTCTAGTCTCCGCCTGGGGCTAGCTGAAGAAGACAATCAGGCTGACCCAACGAGAAGCCGGTTCCGGGGCGTCTCTCGGGTGACATCAAATCTGGGACTACACCCGTAGAAGCATATGTGGCGTTGTCTTCGGACAGGGGTTCGACTCCCCTCGGCTCCACCATAAAAACTCTGACCGCACGAGGTCAGAGTTTTTTTGTTATGGTGGAAAGCCGAGGGGCGTCGCCCCGATCCGAAGGAGGATAGGGGGTTCGATCGCGCGGAAGACTGCTATGCAGTCTGAGCACGCAATTCAATTCTACCGCTAAGTTTGTCATCGTCGAATAAGCTTCGTCAGCCACTTCAATAAAGAATTGAATACTCCCCAGCGGCGCCGCCATAGAAAAAGCGACACAAGCCCCGCCATGAAATGAGGCGGGGGCGTTTGGGGAGCGAACGGAAGCTAAGTAGATCTATTAGTTTAAGAATCTACTTTTGAAACGGAATACAGCTCTTGATGATGCGATGAATTGAGCTATAGTGCCCGTTAGGAGCTTAATGATAATTACTATGGTGAAAACGCCAGAAGCAACGATTAACGATGTTCTTCTAATTAATTCCAGTGTCAGGGATACTCTTCGGGACATTACCAGTAAGGAAATGGTACTTCAGACAAAATTGGAGACGATTTTGGGAACTCCAATTTCCATAGGTCCTACAAAGACGAATTGAAGAATACATCCGTTTTTACAACGAAGATAGGGAAACTAAACAAGCTGACTCCTGTTGAATACAGGAATCAGCGACTTATAGTCTTGTTACTTCAGAAACTGAAGTCCAGGTGTCTTGTGACAAAATAGTTGTTCATTAACGAGCTAGACTTCCCAATGTTTTTGCCACACTCATCTAACTTCTGACAATAAAAACATTTTATTTTTAACGTATCTAACATGTGAGAGTGACTTTATTAAATCTATGTGTTACATAGTAATGTGCTGTGCTGCTATTCGCACCCACAACCCAAAAGATTATCGGGACTGATGTGAGAGCACGCATCAGCTGCATTTTTAAGGTGATTTTTATACTTTAGCATCCTAGCGAATGTTATTATTTAATAGAATTAACATCATGCCGTTACTGGAGGATTCCCTAATGCATAAACAACGACGTATAAAAACGAAGCTAATTCTGCTTATGATTTCCTGTTTTCTTTTCCTGGGGAACTTGCAAATTGCTTCAGCTGAAACGAAAGCTAATACACTGAATGACTCGCATTTGCTGATTTTTAGTTCGCTCGCGTATGTCCACTTCAATTCAACAGATATAGGAAAGAGCATCCAGGATTTGAAACAATTAAAGGAAGTACATGATGGCGTATTAAGTGATTTGGCATCCGTTAAAGCGACATCTCTAATAGACGAACTTAAAAACTGGAAGTTAGTCAAAACTTTTGATGACCCCGACCAATCTGGAATTGGATTTTCAATTTTTAGAAATGAAAGTACCAATGAGTTGGTTATCGCCTATAGAGGGACTGCCTTAAAAGAAGTAGGCGATATTATGGCGGACATAAATATTCTTCTTGAACCAGGAAACCTAGACTCGCAACAAGAAAAAATGGGCGCGCTTAACATTGCGGCTGTTATCGCTGCATATCCAACGTCCAAAATATATATTACCGGTCATTCACTTGGCGGATACTTGGCGCAAGTAATGACGGTGCTTATCAAAGAGAGAAAATTGGAATCGGACCTTGTACTTCCAAAGATAAAGGAAGGCGAGAATGTAGAAGGTATAAATGAGTTGCAGCAAAAAGTCTTAGAGTTGAAGGATGCTTTAGTCAAAATACCTTATGATTCAAATATAGTTCGTACCGTCACATTCAATGCTCCAGGTTCATCTCAATCTTCGTTGAGGCCTAATTATGGTTATAAGACTTACGGTTCATTAGTAACAAACCATGTTATTCTTAGTGATCAGATCGGTAACCTGTTTACTCATTTAGGATCTGTCGTATATCATTTGCCTATGTTAAAAGAAGTAGTACCGTTTAAAGCACACTCCCTTACTCGCTTCTACAAAAATGGTAGAATTATCACCTCGAAAACGTCAGATACCCTTTCAACAGAGGGCACTTTCGCACCTGCAAGTAGTGAGGTTGAATATAAAGATCAGATATTTTTCATTAAAGATGTTACAAAAGAGGCCATTTACTCCAGACCAATTAATAGTGCTAATGCGAAAAAACTAGATACAGTCAGCTCGCCGAGGTTTAGCGTATATGAAGACTGGTTGTATTATGAGAAAAATCACTCGCTTTGGAAAATGAAAACAGATGGATCTAAGAAACAGATGATACTAACTCCAAATAAAAAAAATAATTATTTGTGGCCACTTTCATATACAGTTGGTGATGGGCAGATATTTATCAATGGATTGCCTGGATGCAAGGGCACAGATGGTTGTGGAGGTATTAGCAAGTTATACCAAATGGATACCTCCGGAACGCATCTCAAGCAAATCGGTAATGATTCCCCGGATAGCTCTATGTACATGAAGGATGGTAAACTTTTTTACTTAACAACACAAACAAATACCAAAACATATCCGGAGACTGTTAAAACTTATGATTATAAATCCAAAAAGCCAGCAATTAAAACGTTGTTCACGTTAGACTACCTTAGAGGTTTCCATATTCTCGATGACTCGATTATCTACAAAAAAGATGAAACTATTTATAAACGAGATCTAAATGGAAAGAACGAACAAACCCTTTTTAAAGTCGGCAGCGTGAGCGAGAGCATACTCGAAGTTTATAAAGATCGAATTATAACATTTGACCACTTCTACAGTGATAGGGTCCATGTCTATTCTCTGAATGGAAAAGAACTTAAAAGTGTATTACTTTTTAATTTTTCTTTCATGGCACTCAATACTGCCGACAAGATCATTTACACTAGACTTAAATACGACGGTTATTTTGAAGCAGATATATCCATTACCAAATAAGGGTGTTTATTAACGAGAGCACGGGTGCACCTACTTGATGGGTTGTGACCGTGCTTTTAACACAATTTCCTAAAATTCGTATTTTCCAAACCTGAAGTAAGGATCAACCTAATTGTGAAATTAAACGACTATATAGTAAATAGAACAACTTTATTGTTTCGGTAACACCAGGGGGTGATTTCTATTAGAATCACCATTAATTAGTTTGATGTCTCGCAATCCATGGTTTTCCAACAGGAGAATATTTTCCAAAATATTTGGCCCTCCAGTTGCGCCACGCCTCGGTTCTTACATCTAACGGTTAATTCACGTCTTAACAAATGCTTCGTACTTGTATTAATTAACTAGTTGAACTATCCTGCCCCTTAACGCAAAAACGACCGCCGCGGCAGCTTTTAAAGTGTCGTGTCCCTAGCCCAATCACTTCCCAAAACCAGGACAAATCCATCTTGTTCCTTAACAGCCGGGTCTTCGAGGATCTTCTTACCTATTTCACAGTATAGAGAGCCGATCAACACGGCATATCGTGCACTCCTGATATATCGATAAACTGCCAGTAATACAAATCTTAGTCCCAATTTTCAATTGATCAACATAATCTCTAAAGGGATGTTCTTCGAATTCAATAGCATAGCCATCTTCAGATTCAACTGTAATTAACCAATTATAACCGAATCGGTTATAGGAAGATTGCGATGGCACCTTTGAAATGCCGGTGATGACGCTGTTGAACGAAATAGCACTACAATACTTCATTCCCTCTGCGATTATATCGCTTACCGTTTCGATTTTTGATGTAATCTTAATGTAATTATTTGAGAAATTAATAAAAAAACGACAATCGTAATCGCCTTCGTGCCATTGTCCATTTTCATCGAGCATTGCAATACTGGATAAATAATCGACCTCATTATTTTCTTCTATTGCCCCAAATATCGAATAAACTTCCCAAATGGATTTTTGCCCTACCGTGGCGAATTGTCTAAGGGGCACTAGCTTCCCCTTGGTTTCAAAGCCCGATTTTTGAATCATCTCATTCCATCGTGTCAGAGAGCACCCGTAGGGGGTGAATACGTCGCTAAAACAGGACACTAAATATTCAAAGTCTGGACCATTCATTTTCAATATTGAATCCGTCCCTAACTCTGGGTAATGACGATCAGCCAATCTTTCTTGTTTTACCGTGGTATCTAACCGCTCTACCGCACCATTTCGATTAACAATATTTTCGTTTCCCTCTGGTATTTCAAAAGAAGTCTTTTTTCCGAATATGAGAGCTAAAAGGCGGAACTTAGTCATGCCTATCAGCCCCCATAGGACCAGTACACCAAACGCCAAAGCAACCTTCTCCATAATATCTCCTATTTTACATCATTTGATATTAATATTACTGCCATTTTATCATTAAACAAATCTCCCGTTAGCTTAATGAAAGCAAAATTTTTAAATAAACTTCTTCCTAAGTAGACCGAAGGAACGTTTGTTTATGTACTTTATAGGTACCCACTCCCCTCGGCTCCACCATAAAAACTCTGACCGCACGAGGTCAGAGTTTTTTTGTGGGCAAAGATGGGCAGTCACCCCAGTCCGACCGCGCACAGGGAACGAAGTGGACGAGCAGGGCATCTAATTCTACCGCTAAGGTTGTCATCGTCGAGTAGGCTTCGTCAGCCATTCCAATAAAGAATTGAATACTCCCCTGGCGGCGACACCATAGAAAAAGCGACACAAGCCCCGCCATGAAATGAAGCGGGGGCGTTTGGGGAGCGAAAGGGCCATTAAAGGGCTCCCCCAACAAGCCAAGAAAAGCGTATAAACTTTGCATTCATCACATTTGGGAGATCTGTCAATTCACCTATAATGTGTAACTGAGAGGCAAATAGCAAAGGGGACTTTACGAGAGATGCGAATGCTCAAGAAATTGATCGGATATGCGCTAGTTTTTTTAACGCTGTGTGCCAGCATGACTTTCATCGGGGCAGAGCAAGCTTCGGCGGCGGATCCAGCGCCGAGCTGGAGGCTGATCGAGCCGAAATACGATACGATCGATACGTTCGTCGCCGCATACAACGTTGCGGATTACGGTGCGACGGGCGACGGAGTGACCGATGTAACCGCGGTTTTCCAGCAACTGCTGGACTCGCTCTTCAGATTAGGCGGCGGCACCTTGTTCGTTCCTGAGGGTAAATACGTCATTCGCGGCAATCTGGAAGTGCCGAAGGGCGTAACGCTGCGCGGCGAATGGAGCAAGCCTGTGAAGGGTGAGCCAGTCAAAGGCACGATCCTGATGGCTTATGCCGGACGAGGTGACGAGGAAGCGACGCCGTTCATGACGATGGTGACATCGTCGGCCGTGCGGGACATGGCGATCTGGTATCCGGAGCAGCTGCCGGACAGCATTGCGCCTTATCCGCCGGCGATACTGTTCGGCAAGCCGAACTACTTCGGTAACGAATTCGCGAATGCGAAGAACATTACGCTCGTGAACGCATACAGCGGCGTAATCTTTTCCCGAAAGAACGGAGGTACCGCGCCGGTTATTCAAGGGATCTACGGTACGCCGCTCTCCCGAGGCATTGAGATCGATAACATCGTCGACGTCGGGAGAATCGACTTCATCGACCTTTCGCCGGCGTACTGGGCCGGATCGGGGCTTCCGAATTCGCCGGCTGTAGGAAGCGCGTACGAGAAGTGGATTTACGATAACGGAACCGGCATCGTCATGCGGCGGAACGACTGGTCTTACACCGGATTCATTACCGTTGAAGGGTATAGTGTCGGATTTCTATCGGGCCTGTCGAAGACGAGCGAGGGCGCTTCGGCGAACGGACACAACTATGGACTTCATCTAATTAAATGTAAGACGGGCATCAGGTTCGAGGGAACGAGCGATGTAGGCGTCATGTTCACGAACGTGAACATCGAGCAGAGCGAGTCGGGCATCGTAATCGACCCGAATCGCGCGGGCACGATCCAGCTCAGCGGCTGTACGATCGATGCCGTTACGAAAGCGATCGCGGTGGATGCGACTTCGACGACCAAGGTGTTGATGCAGCAATGTACGATTAACAGCGGCGCGGTCGATATGCAAGGCGGCACATTGGTGGCATCGGACTCCGACTTCAACAATGCCGCTCCTCAAATCGTGCTGGGCACCGAGTCTCGCGGTAACATTATAGGCAACCGCTTCAAAGAAGAAGCGAAGATCGAGAACAACTCGCGTTATATTACGATTATTAAGAATGAACCGACCGAAGTGAAGAAGCTGCCTGTTTTCCCGGATGTAACGCCGGAAGAGCACAAACCGGCTAGAATGGCGTTGTATGTCGTCACCGACGCTCCGTTTAATGCGAAGAACGACGGCAACTCAGACAATACGGCGGCTATTCAGTCAGCGCTGGATAAGGCTGAAGCGGACGGGGGCGGAGTCGTATTCCTGCCGCCGGGCAAGTATAAGGTGCTGGGTCATCTGACCGTGCCGACTGGCGTAGAACTGAAGGGATCCGTCGATAACAGCACGGTTCCTACAGGTCCGGGAAGTACGATCGAGGTATACGCAGACCGGGACAACGAGTCGGGCGAGCCATTCCTGAAGCTGTCGGCGGATGCGGGAATCCGTGGTCTAACGTTCAACTATCCGGAGCAAGTGTCCGCGGATCCGTTCGTCGTGGCCGCCTATCCTTATATGATCCAAGTTACGGGAAGCAATGCCTACATCATTAACGTCGGCATTCGCGCCGTCTATAACGGGATCGACCTGTTCACGTACAAGACGGATAACCACTATATCGATTTCGTTGCCGGACATGTGTTCCATAATGCGATCAAGGCGGGAGGGGGTTCAACCGGCGGCAAAATCTACAATCTGCAATTCAATACGCTCGTGTACGCGGCCGGTAGCGAGTCGAAGTTCGGCGGATGGGCGAATTCGCCCAAAGGAAATAACAGCTCGTCCTATGATTACGGAGCGAAAAACTTGAATTTCCTTGTGCTCGGCGACGTCAGTAACGAGACGCTGTATAACGACTTCCATTACGGTTCATATAAGGGCGTTACGCTTACGTCTGAGAACGGCAAGGGGCCGTCCGGCGTTAGCCTCGGTCTGGGCGTCGACGGTTCGACGAAGTCTATGGTGTTCGAAGGCTTGGGCGAGGGCGGAATTGACTTCATCAATACGCAGATCGTCTCGATCGGCGCAGGTGATGATACGCGTTACTTCGAATCCAGTCCGACTTATAGCGGGGAGTCGACGTTCTTCAGCATCGACCTGTGGGGCTCGCCGAAATACGCGCTCGAGTTGGAGAACGGAACGATTGGGTTCCAGTTGGGCAACTTCGCCAATTCGGGTGAATACGGCTTCGGTAAGTTGAATGCCGGCAAGATTAAGCTTGATACGACGTCCGTATCCTCTTCCAAAGCTATGTTGAACGCAGGCAAAGAACCGCAGTTCACCGTGCAAACGTCGATTATAACGCCGACAGGCATCACCTTTAAGAAGGCGGCGGCATGGACGAACAACTTGACGGTGAATCCGTTCGTCGTTCCTGTATCCAGCAAATCCGAGGCTAGCGAGAGCACGCCATCCGCTTCCGCTGCTCCAGCCGAGTCTGCCGCAGTGAATGCGGGCGATGCGAAGGATTCCTCGGGCGGCAACGCCGGCGTCTTGATCGGTATTATCTCGGCAATCGTCATTGTAGGCGCGGTCGGAACGATAATTTATCGTAAGAAGAAGCTCTCGAACAAAGCTTAAGCTACAGACGTTTTAGGTGGAGACCAAAACTTCTGCTATAATAAAAGTACGAAGTCAAGAAAGTTATTGGCTAAGAGTAGGAAGGTTGCGCCGATCTATGAATGTATTCGAAGACTGGAACCTTAAAGTGAAAAAAACCTTTAATGCAACGAGTAATGAAGTTGTGTTAACCGTTATGGAAGCAGGTACTTTGTTAGGCCTTTCTAAAGATCAAATGAAAACCTATGCAGATAAAAGCAGTCTAACCAAAGTGCCGATCAAGAGAAGCGTTCATAGGTACCTTTTATTGAAGAGTGAAATAGAAGAGTTAGTAAAGTTGTGATTTTAACTCCGACCTCATGAGGTCGGAGTTTTTTTTGTTGACGGCATTGTTCAGGCGCTGAAACCTCCCGCTCGCCCATGGCATAAGATGCTAAGCAGGGCAAATGCGGAGAGGTGGAATCATCATTATGGCTGGTGCGCATATCTGGGGAAGTCACTACGTGTTCAGAGCCGGCACTGTCGTATTGGATGCGAAGTGGGGAGATGTAAACGGGGATGGAACGCCAGACCAGGTTTATTTGACAGGTAATCCTACGGGAGACATCAACAGTTCCTTTATCGAGAATATACAACTAACCGTTATGGATGGTCGAAGCGGTGCAAGATACACTAAACAACCGAAGGACAATGCAGGTTATAATCCTCGGCTCTTCTTAGGTGATTTTACTGGAGATCGCGTGGATGATATTTTGGTAAGCATCGAGTCTGGTGGCAGCGGCGCCTTCACATATAATTTCATTTATTCCTTTATGCAGAACGTGTTTCACGAGCTCTATAACAACGATTGGTTTTACGAAACATACAGCGACGCCTCTGTTAGCTATGAGGACAACTACAAGGTTCGAATCGTAAACCGATCGTTGAAGAAAGAATATCTACTGGACATCAGCCAGCGCGATCCGTCGTACTTGTCTGATTTGTATGACTCGAAAGGGAAGTTGAAAAAACCGGTTGAGGGCAGCGTGATGGGCGTAAGCGGAGCTTATCCGATCGACCTGCAAGGGGACGGAGTATACGAAATATGGCCTTTCCAACGCGTGATCGGTTTGTATAATGCCGACGTGTTGGGTTATTTGCAACCCCCCTTAAACTGGGACTCACAAACCTCTAAATTTATCCCTTTGTTTCAATGGGCATCCGTTAACGGTAATGATATCCTTGTCGATATCACTCGTTTAAACGATTATTTACATTGCGATAACACAAAAAGGTAAGGGAGATAATACCAGACCCATAAGCTGATAGTTAAATGGGCCTAGCTGGGGGATGTCAGGATGAGGGAAAAGATCGTACATCTTTCGATGAAATGGAAGTTAATATTAAGTTTCGCGGTCGTTGCTCTACTATTCGCGGGAACGGCCATTTACCAAGGGAATAAAACGAAGCAAGTAGAAGTGTCGATGGAATCGCAAAAGGTAGAGATGGAGAATAGAATCGCCGTAGCCAAAGTGACGCAGTCGCTGCAGCAAATGAACACCTTGGAGTCTGCCGTGGCCAAATCGAGCGATTTGGAAGCCGTCGATCTATTCGCAGAGGCGCAAAAACAGCTTTTCGACGAGATGGCATCCATCAACTTTAAGGTCGATACGGATTCCTACCAAGCATTACAGCAATTGCAAAGCCAGGCCAAGGAGTATACCGCCAACTTTGACGAAATAGTCACTACGATGAACGACACGGAAATGGACCCCTTGGACGTTCTGGAAAAAATCGACGGGTTACATACGAAAGCTCTTGATTCGATTCAAACGATACTAACGCTTAACGAACAATTATACGTTGCTGCTGCCGATAATGCCGACCAAGCGCAGAGCCATTCGTTTGATTTGCTGAACCGGACGATGTCGATTTCCACGTACGTGGCGGTATTCGTCTTTATTTTCACGATCGTGATTGCGATATTGTTGATCCGTTCCTTCTTAATTCCGGTGGGCAGGCTACAATCGGCGCTGCGGAAAATAGCCGAGGGAGATTTGCGGCATCAAATTCAATCTTCTTCGAACGACGAGTTAGGCCGCCTGAGCGATCATTTCGACCATATGGTGATCAGAGTACGGGACATGCTTCAACAAACGCATTCCGTTGCCTCTTCGCTTGCGGCGTACTCGCATTCTTTTCAACAATCCTCATCGATCACCGCCCATGCGAATCAAGATATCGTGAAGACCATACAGGAAATTTCCGTAGGCACGGAGCAACAGGCAGGGCAAACGGAGCAAAGCGCCAATCTGATTCAAGAGCTGCACCGGGAAATCCATGACATCACGGAATATACCGGAGCTATGCTGAAGACAAGCGAAGATGCCAATCGAAATACGCGAAAAGGGGCTGCGGTCGTTACCGAGCTGCAGAAAGCTTCCGAATTTTCCCGTGACTCTATCGGTAAAGTTTATGAGGCGTTAAGCAGACTAACCGAGCTATCGACGAAAATCTCCCATATTACGAATTCCATTACGGACGTATCGAACCAAACGAACATTCTTGCGTTGAATGCGGCTATCGAGGCGGCACGAGCGGGGGTCCATGGCAAAGGCTTTGCGGTTATTGCCGAGGAAGTAAGGCTGCTGTCGGTACAGACGAAGGAGTCGTCCGTGCATATTGGCGTAATGATCGATGAATTACACGCCGGCATGGAAAACTTCCGCAATCATATGCTCGAGACGAAAGTAAGCTTGGAGGAACAGGATCATAAAGTAGCCGATACGCTGTTCTCCTTTACCGCGATCGACCAATCGATCCAGGAAATCAGCACGCAGATCGGGCAAATTCATCACAAGGTAGATACGACCCAAGCTAAAAACGCGACACTTGCCGAAATCGTTCAAAACGTGGCATCGATTGCGGAAGAAACCGCGGCGGGAGTTCAGGAAGTAAATGCTACCAGCGTTCAGCAGGACAATGCGATTCGCGGAATCGCCCAGCAAGCGGTCGACATCAATGAATTATCGCAAAAGCTGTATCAGGAATTAAGGGCGTTTAAAATCGAAGACGAGTCTGTCGAAGAAATCGTCGAAGCAAGCGTAGATGAAATCGTCGAGGACGATGCGCAGGCAGTGGAAAGCGACAAAGTAGCGTAAGAAACTGAACCTAATCATGTAAAAAGACCGAGTGACGGCATTACGCCATCATTCGGTCTTTTTTGGTTCTCTCGCGGAACATCAAGAAAATAAGTATAGAGGCCGTTACATATAATGCGCCCGTAATGCTGAACGTAATCGCATATCCCCTGTAGTAACCATGGGTGGATACGATATACGCTTGAACGGGTCCCATCGTCGCCCATCCGAGCATGAAGGCGGTTTGGATGCAGGAGTTCGCCAAGCTTTGCTTCGCGGGGGAGACCCGGTCCATAAGCGTGGCGGATACGAGCGGATTAGCCGCGTTCATTAAGGCTTGCCTGAATAGGAAGCTGATCGAAGCTACGAGAAGCAAATTGGTGAATCCCGTTAGCAGCAGGAACGGCAGCGAGAGCGTCTGGAAAACGACGATCGCTTTCACTTGTCCGATCCGATTGGCTAAAGTCGGTCCAATGAGCATCGAGAGAATCGTCATCACTTGACCGAGCGCAAGCAAAAGGCTCATGCCGCTGAGCGAGACTTCGAAGCGATTCGTGAAATACAAGTTCAGGTACGGAACGACTAAGCCGGAACCGATCCCGATGATGAGCTGTACGGCCGCGAACTTGAGGATGAATCCGAGTTCCCGTGGCTCCCGCGCCTGTTGTTGCGGCGGGGCGGATGTCAGGGTCACGTCGGTAGAAACCTCGGTGCGCTGAAAGTTGGAATTGCGCATCGTCTGCAGCGGCAGGTATGCGAATAAGGTAGCGATCCCGCCGGCAAGCAAGACGAGCTTTAGCGATAGCACTTCGCTAAAGCCGGCGTAGTGCAGAAGATCGGAGACGACGCCTCCGCTGAGACTGCCCGCCACTTGCGAAGCAAGTACGAACGCGGAGTAAATGCTGAATATCCGCAAGCGCTCCGACTTGGCCACATTATCGGCAAGGAAAGGAATCGCCAGCACTTGGAAGGCGGTAGCGAATAATCCCGTAAGAACGGCCAGGATCAGCAAACTGCTCTCCGATTCGAGCAGCGAGCGACACGTTAAGAGGATTCCGCTGCCTAACGCGCCGATCATGAGCATTCGTCTGCGACTTACGCGGTCGCCGAATAGTCCGATCGGAAGGAAGCACAGGGCAGTGGCTAGCGACTGCATGCTGACGACCGTACCGCTCATGGCGTCGGCATAGCCGAGCTCGTGGATATACAGATTGTATAAGACCGAGAACAAGCCCGTGCCGAATTGATAGAGCATGTTAGATAAGAAAAATAACCGTACGTTGCGTGGCCAACCCTTCCAGTCGGCTAGAGCGGATGCGGCGAATCTCATTTGGCAGGTGCCTCCTGATGCTAGTCCATCAACCAACAGTACTATGAAAGGTGACGTATAGCAATCGGGAAAATTTTCAGCGTAGGCGTATTATTTCCCCGCCGATTCCTCCTGAATCGGAAAGCGCAGGACAATCGATGTTCCCCAGTCTTTTTTTACTCCGAATGAGTGGTGTTGCCCTTCAATGCTTGCTCCAAGCATCCTTCACCAGCACCCCCACGAACAACCCCGCCATTACGCTCAGACCGAGAAGCTTGCCCGTGCCGACCATCGCTGCCGACACGGTCGGGCATGTTCCGGTAATGGCCCAACCGATGCCGAAGAGAGCACCGCCCCAAATATGATGCTTGCGGACCGGTAGCTTCGTTAGCTTCAGCGGGCCGCCTAGCAGTGTGCGCCATTTCAGCTTCGTTAACAGCATCAACAACAGCATCGATACGACGACCGACGAAGCCATGACGAGATAGATGTACGCGTGCTTCATCAATAGTCCTTGATGGATGACGTCGTAATCCGTAAATTGCGCTAAAGCGATTAGAAATCCGAATGCTATGCCGAATAGGAATCCCGTTAGCTTCATAAGGTACCTCCGGTTACAAGGTTAAGAATCCAAGTTACGATAACGGCTACGCCGAAAAATACGATAGTCGATACGATACTGCCCGGAGATAACGTGGATGTTCCGCATAAGCCATGACCTGAAGTACAACCGCCGGCCGAGCGGGCGCCGATCCCCATTAGCACGCCGCCGATGAACAGGATAGGAATAAGGGCCGGGAGCGTAAGCAAATCTCCTAACTTCCCATAATAGGAGGCCGGGCCGACATTTCCGCTAATCCATGCGCCAGACATACCGCCAAGCATTACGCCGAGCAAGTACCAAAGTCGCCAGGCTTCTTTCATCGGACGACCGAGGAGCTTATCCGTGAGCTGCGCGTAAAATCCGGTAGCTCCCAACGGTTTATTGGATACCGCGTACATGGCTGCAACCGTAATTCCGAATAAGGGCCCTAGATAGTACCATTCCGGCTGGTCGTGAAATAAGGACAACGATAAAACCTCCCCGATCGTTATTGATTCATCCTAATATTACCATGTTGAAGAGGGACGATTTAAACTTTCGCTTATAATTTGTTACTATGAAAGATGCAGATGAAATCGGGAGGCTTTATAAATTGAGCATGCAAACACTAGGATCTCCATTAGAGGGTTTTGCTGAATTTAGCCGTAAGGTATCGGCGGAAGGCGCGGTACTGCTCAAGAACGAAGGCCAGGTTCTACCTATTCAACCTAACGAGCGCGTGTCGGTTTTCGGCAGAACGCAAATTAATTACTACCGCAGCGGCACGGGGTCCGGCGGTAGCGTCAATGTCGTCTACACGACCAACCTGCTAGAGGGATTACGGAGTAAGAAACATATCCAGATCAATGAACAATTAGCTGCGGTATACGAGAAGTGGATTGCGGAGCATCCCTTTGATAACGGCGGGGGCGGATGGGCGGCGGAGCCTTGGCACCAGAAGGAGATGCCTTTATCGGATGAACTGGTGTCTGAAGCGAGAAACCAATCCGACAAAGCGATCGTCGTCATCGGACGCACGGCGGGAGAAGACCAGGATAATGCCGATGCTCCGGGCAGCTATCGACTGACTTCGGAAGAGATAGAGATGCTGAAGCGGGTAACGGCTCAGTTCGAGCAAGTCGCAGTCGTGTTGAACGTATCGAATATTATCGATATGAGCTGGCTGGATGACGCGAATTACGTGCATCCGATCCGAAGCGTAATCTATGCTTGGCATGGCGGGATGGAAGGCGGTAACGCCATCGCCGACGTATTGGCCGGAGACGTTACGCCGAGCGGTAAATTGACGGATACGATCGCTTATTCCATAGCCGACTATCCTTCGACTCGCAATTACGGGAACGAGCTCACCAATGTTTACGAAGAAGATATCTATGTGGGTTACCGCTACTTCGAGACTTTCTGTCCGGAAAAGGTACAGTTCGAATTCGGTTACGGGCTATCTTACTCCTCGTTTGCAATGAAGACTGAGGAAGCACAATTGGCCGTCACTGAGGGAAAACAACATATCGAGATCGGCGTAACCGTGACAAATATCGGATCAACCTATGCCGGCAAAGAAGTCGTTCAGGTTTATTATGAAGCGCCGCAAGGAAAGCTGGGCCAGCCGGCGAAAGCTTTGGTGGCCTTCGCGAAGACCAAAGCGCTTCAACCGGGCGAATCGCAGCGCCTTTCGGTAAGCTTCCCAATTGATGCGATGGCTTCCTACGACGATGGCGGCGTTACGGGACATGCTTCGGCTTATGTCTTGGAGGCCGGAACGTACCGTCTGTATGTCGGGAACAGCGTAAGGAATGTGACGGAAGTAAGCGTACAGGGTCACAGCGGCTACACAGTGGCAACCCTTCAAGTCGTGGAGCAGCTTGCCGAGGCGCTGGCGCCGACAGAGAGTTATGCAAGAATGAAACCCGGCGTCCGCAAAGCCGACGGTACGTACGAGCTCGCAGCGGAAGAGGTGCCGACGCGCAAGGTTTCGCTCGCGGAGCGCATCCAAAGCAATCTCCCCGCGACCTTGAAGCAAACCGGAGATCAAGGACACAAGCTAAGTGACGTCAATGACGGAAAAGTAAGCATGGAAACGTTCATCGCTCAGCTTAGCGACGAGGATTTGGCGGCGATCGTCCGAGGAGAGGGCATGAGCAGCCCGCTCGTTACGCCGGGTACAGCTTCGGCTTTCGGCGGCGTAAGCGAAGGTCTTCTCGGTTACGGGATTCCGCTTGCTTGTTCGGCGGACGGACCATCCGGTATTCGGATGGACAGCGGGCATAAGGCGACGCAAGTCGCGATCGGAACGCTGCTCGCCGCAACGTGGAACACCGATTTGGTCGAAGAGCTTTACGTGCTCGAAGGAAAAGAACTATTGAGCAACAATATCGACGCTTTGCTCGGACCTGGCTTGAACATTCGCCGCAGTCCGCTCAACGGGCGAAATTTCGAATATTTTTCGGAGGATCCGCTCGTTACCGGGATGTTCGCGGCTGCGTGCACGCGCGGAATTATGAAGGGCGGCTCGAATGCCACGCTGAAGCACTTTGCTTGCAATAACCAGGAGAAGTATCGCCACACGGTCAATGCCGTCGTATCCGAACGCGCGCTAAGGGAAATTTACTTAAGAGGGTTCGAAATCGCGGTCAAGCAGGGCGGCGCTAATTCGATCATGACGGCGTATAATCCCCTCAACGGGCATTGGACGGCATCCAATTATGATCTGAATACGACGATTTTGCGCGGAGAATGGGGCTTCCAAGGCATCGTGATGACGGACTGGTGGGCTGTTATGAACGATTCCGTTCATGGAGGCGCAGCGAGTCGGAAAAACACGAACTGGATGGTTCGCTCGCAAAACGACCTCTATATGGTTGTGACTAACTATGGAGCGGAATCCAACGTGTGGGGAGACAATACGTTGGCCTCGTTGGATAACGGCACTTTGACCCGCGGGGAATTGCAGCGCAGCGCGATGAACATTTGCCGATTTTTGATGCAGGCTCCGGTGTTCTCTCGGGAACTGACGACGGAGGAAAAGGTTGAACGCTTCGAACCGAATGCTTCGCTGACAGCGGAACAAGCGCATTCGTTATCCGCGGATGCACAAGTCAACGTTACAGCCGATGGACCTCGCTTCGTAAGCGTCGAACAGTCCGGCGTCTATCGAATCACCGTTCGCCTTATGTCTTCGGAATTCGCTTGGGCACAAAGCGCTTGCAACGTATTCCTGAACGATCGATTGATGACGACCGTTCAGACGAACGGAACGGAAGGCGCTTGGATCAAGCAAAAGCTTGGCAAGATCGAATTGTTGGCGGGGCTTTACGAGCTGAAGCTGGATTTTGTCAAACCGGGTATGAAGATCGAGTGGATCGAGTTTATGCGGTTGTAACGTCCGTGCTATGGGAATCCGTGTCGAAAGAGGCACGGATTTTTTCTAATTGGGCGCAGGCCTCAAACGGCATGCCGGCATAACCGCTCCAATCCTCGAACGTCCAACCGAATGCCTCTCCATAAAATCCTTTCGCACGCTCCATATCTTCTACATGAATTTCGAAATGAACGATTCTTCCCATAATTTCCTCCAATGCTTCGACAGTTTTATATGTTTCTTTCTAGGTTTACTTTTCTTTTTTGATATATAACCGACTGGAAGTAAATGCTGAGATCATGCGGGTTGACACTCGCGCACGCCGAGGATTACGATGAATTTTTACGGAAAATAAGGGAGATAGGGATAACAACATGAAACTGCGCCACTCTCTGAGCTTCAAGTTTTTTATCGGCATATGTCTGATGTGTATTCCGTTAATCGCGTTTTTGTTCTATAACAACATCTATTCGATGAACGTCGTCCGGAACAAGGTTGCTTCGACGAACAATGCGCTCTTGACCCCTTACGTGGATCAAATAGATAGCGCATTGCAGGAAACGAGCAAATATTTGTCCACGAAGGCGTTCTCCGACTTTGATATTAATACGCTTAATTATTATCCGGTCGGCACGACGGATTACGTGTTGACGCGCATCGCGATCGTCAATAAGTTCAGCACGGACATTTATTTGAACAGCAGCCTGGATGCCCTGTTCATGTATAAGCGGGACGTCGATGACCTGGCTGTCGCGACCCAAACCGACTATTACGCCAAAGAGGCAATGATAAAGTCCAATATTGCTAAGGTGATCCGCGACTACGAGGAGAAAGGCGTACAAAATTGGGAGATCGTGAGCGCGGGCGGGCGATACTTTCTTGTTCAAGTCGTTAAGGCGAACAAAGAGGTTTACGTAGGCTCGTGGATCGACCTCGCGAAGTTCGCGGCTCCGCTCAATCCGGACAACGCGGAAGATACCGGCCAGGCGCTGCTCCTTACCGCGCAAGGGAAGCCGCTAACGGAAGCGACATTGTCCGAAGAGACGCTGCAAGCCGTTCAATCCAAGATGGCGGGTTTGGCGGACGGTTATCAGACCGTCATAGACGGCAAGCAGAAGTATCTCATGCTCGGGCAAAAATCGAAGATCGCCGACGTCTATTTCGCTAAGCTGATTCCGGAACAACAAATGCTCAAGGAGCTGTTCTACTTCCAAAGGGCGATCTACTTCCTGCCGCTCGGGGCCGTCGTTATTATGCTGCTATTCCTGCTCTTCATGAAACGGCTGTTCATGAATCCGGTCGCCGGCTTGATCGGAGGCATGCGCAAAATCGGGCAAGGCAAGCTGGACGTACGCCTGATGCCCGACAAGACGAATGAGTTCGCCTATTTGGCGCAATCCTTTAACAAAATGGCTCAGGAAATGCAGGATTTGACCATCCACGTGTACGAGGAGAAGCTGCGCGTGCAGCAGGCGGAGTTCAAGCATTTGCAAGTGCAGATCAACCCGCATTTTTATATGAACAGCTTGAACTTGGTGTATAACATGGCGGTGCTCGAAGACTTCTCGTCGGTCAAGAAGCTTTCCGTGCATCTGGCCGAATATTTCCGGTTCATTATTAAGACGAACGGGAAGAACATCACGCTCCAAGAGGAAATTCAGCACATTCGCAACTATCTCGAGATTCAACAGCTGCGATTCGAAGATCGGCTGCGGTATGAGATAGAGCTGCCGGAAGAGTGGGAGCCCTTCGTTATTCCGCCTCTTGTCGTGCAGCCTTTCGTGGAGAACGCCATCATTCACGGGTTCAAAAAGATGAAGAAGCCGTTCGAAGTGAACATACGCGTGTCGAGAGACCCCGAGAGCCAGGATCGGTTGCTTGCGGTCATTAGCGATAACGGAGTCGGTTTTCCGCCGGACATGCTCGCGCAGCTTCAAACGGGGAGCTATTACGACCGAACGGATAATGACCATATCGGGATATGGAACGTCATGCATCGCTTGAATATTCAATACGGGAACCAAGCGCGGGTCGAGTTCCGCAACGGGGAAGACGGAGGCGCGGAGGCGCGCATCTATCTTCCGAGAGAATCGGCATAGCCGGTGCTTACGAAGCGCGTTTCCGTTGGAAACGCTAAAGGAGGAATAGACTATGCTGCAAGTGTTGATCGTCGACGACGAGCCCGTTGCGATTCGGGGAATCGTGAAAGGAATCGATTGGGAGGCGAACGGATTCGGTCCTCCGCACGTCGCTTATGACGCGGACGACGCCATGGAAATCATGCAGTCCGTCGCGATCGATCTGATGATCTGCGATATCGAGATGCCCGAAGTGAACGGGTTGGAGCTGTTGGCATGGGCCAACGAGCATTGCCCGGGCGTGAAGACGATATTCCTGACCGGGCATGCCAGCTTCGAGTACGCGCAGAAGGCGATCCAGGAAGGCAGCTTGGATTACTTGCTGAAGCCGGTCGAACACGACGTTCTTCAGACGGCGATCGATAAAGCGTTGGAGAAGATCGAGCAGGTGAAACGGCAGGAAGCCGTACACGAGAACTACGAGCTGTACCAAAGCCTGTACCAGAAACAGAAGCCCGTCGTGACGGAGCGCTTGTGGCAGGATATCGTCCAATACCGGATCGTTCCCAAGGCAGAAGAGTGGAACGAACATTTTCGCGCGCATCAGCTTCCTCTAAGGGGAGACAGCTTGGTGATGCCGATTCTGGTCAGCATCGAGCAGTGGCAGGAAATTTTGAGCCAGCGGGACGAGGAAATCATGGGGTACGCGCTGCGAAAAGCGGCGGAGGAAACGTTCCTCGACAAGAGAGCGGGTATCGTCGTCGGCATCGCGGAAGGGTTGAATCTTGTTCTGCTATATGGGAGCGGAGAATCGGGAGAGGTAGAAGCCGTAAGAGAAGAAGCCCGGACTTACGTGCGGTTCTCTCAGGAACATTTTCGCTGCAAGCTAAGCTGCTATATCGCCGAGCCGACCCCCGTAACGCGAATAGCCGGCGTATACGAATCGCTGCTCGCCATGGAGAAAGCGAACGTATCCAACGTGTGCTCCGTTCAGCTGTTAAGCGAGGAACCATTGCCGCAGGTACAATTGCAAGCTTCTCCGGCATTCTCGGATTGGGGCGCGCTGCTGGAAACGGGCAAGGAGCGGGAATTGCTGTTAAGACTCGACGAGAGCATCGACAAGCTTCGTTCTTCGGCGGATCAAGAATCGATGGACGCGTATTATTTCGGATTGATCAATTTGTTGTATCAAGTTTTTCACAACAAAGGCGTGTTCATTCGAGAAGTATACCGTCCCGGCGTCCTTGAGGAGCTGCTGCAGCATCCTCGGTCGATCGTCCAGCTACAGAAGAACGCGGCGATTTTACTGTCGGGAGCGGCGAAGTACATCGGCGAGAACAGCCAAGGCAAATCCGCCATGCTCGTCAAAGTCCAGCAGTATGTCGAAGACCATCTGACGGACGACCTGTCCAGGGAACAGATCGCGGAGCATGTCCGGCTGAATGCGGCGTATTTGTCCCGATGGTTCAAAAAAGAAACGGGGCGCTCGCTGTCCGAGTACGTGCTCGAAGCGAAGATGAACAAGGCGAAGCGGATGCTCGTAGACACCAATATGAAAGTCAGCTTCATTGCGGAGTCGCTCGGTTATTTGCACGATTCCCATTTTGCGAAAATTTTCAAGAAAGCCGTCGGGCTTACGCCGTTCGAATACCGCAAACAGTATCAATAGGAACAATCGGGACTGGCCCTCGGGTCAGTCTTTTGATTTGCCGGCGAAAATAGTCACCGAAGTGATGTACAAGTAACCGAATTAGATAATGGGGGGAGGCGGCGCGTCCTATACTGGATTCAGGGAAGCGAAAGGAGCCAAGGCAGCATGAAGCACGTCAGGAAATTTTGGCCGTTCTATCTGATGACCTTACCGGCGGCGTTGGTCCTGCTGGTCAACAACTACATTCCGATGATGGGAATCATTATCGCGTTCAAGAAGATCAATTACACGGACGGGATTCTCGGAAGCCCGTGGAGCGGCTTCGAAAACTTCAAATATTTATTCAAAACGGACGCAGCGTACATCATAACCCGGAACACCCTACTCTATAACGCCGTATTCATTATTCTCAACCTTATTATCGGCGTCGGACTCGCGATTTTGCTTAACGAGCTGAAGAGCAAATTTCTGCCGAAGGTGTACCTGGGCGTCATGTTCTTGCCGTTCTTCCTGTCCGCGATCGTCGTCAGTTATATCGGATATGCGTTCATGAGTCAGGAGCACGGGTTGATCAACACGGCGCTGACAAGAATGGGGCTGACCCCGGTCGATTGGTATAGCAATCCGGATTTGTGGCCTTTCATCCTTCCGCTAGTCAACGTCTGGAAAGGAATCGGCTACTACGCGATTATTTATCTGGCCGCGATACTGGGCATCTCCGAAGAATACTACGAAGCAGCGTTGATCGACGGTGCGGGCAAATGGAAGCAGATGGTCAAGATTACGCTGCCTCTGCTAGCTCCCGTCATGATCGTAATGACATTACTGCAGATCGGACGTATCTTCTTCTCGGACTTCGGCTTGTTCTACCAAGTAACGCTAAATTCCGGCTCGTTGTTCCCGACGACGAACGTCATCGATACTTACGTTTACCGCACGTTCCTGCAAAGCGGAGACATCGGATTATCCTCCGCCGCGGGCTTGTACCAATCGGCTGTCGGTTTCGTGGTCGTGCTCATGTCCAACTTCGTCGTCCGCAAATTCAGCAAAGAGAATGCATTGTTCTAGGAGGTGCGAAAGATGGCATCGGCAGCATTGAAACCGTCGCGAACCAATTCCATATCGCCGCTAGCGAACGTCATCGTTCACGGATTTTTCTGGCTCTACTCGCTCGCGTGCGTATTGCCCGTTCTGCTCGTCATAGTCGTATCGCTATCGAACGAAGACTCCGTGCTTCTTCACGGCTATCAGTTCTTCCCGGAGAAATTCAGCGGGTTCGCTTACGAATTCCTGTTCAGGGACAATTGGCTATCGATCGTTAAAGCATACGGTTACTCTACTTTCATTACCGTGGCGGGAACATTGGTCGGCGTGATCATGATGGCGCTGTTCGCCTATCCGATCTCGCGCAAAGATTTCCCGGCGCGCAAAGCGTTCACGTTCTACGTCTTCTTCACGATGCTCTTCAGCGGAGGACTTGTTCCATTCTACTTAACTTACGTACAGTACTTGGACTTGAAAGACTCGCTGCTCGCGCTTATTATTCCGCTTCTTATATCGCCGTTTTTCGTGCTCCTGATGAAGACGTTCTTCACTTCTTCGATTCCTTCGGAGGTGCTCGAATCCGCGACCATCGACGGAGCGGGAGAGTTCCGGATTTTCTGGGGCATCGTGCTTCCTCTGTCGCTTCCCGTGCTGGCTACCGTCGCGTTGTTCACGACGTTAACCTATTGGAACGACTGGTTCCTGAGCATGATCTTCATCACGACCGAGGATAAGATCAGCTTGCAGTACTTGATGTACAAGACGATGCTGAACATTCAGTATTTGACCTCCAACCCGAACGCGACCCAAAGCATCAGCGCGTCCGGCGGCTTGCTCAACTTGCCGAGCGAGACGGTCCGCATGGCGATGTGCGTCGTCGGCATCGGTCCGATGATGCTCGCGTATCCGTTCTTCCAGCGCTTCTTCGTCAAAGGGTTAACCGTTGGCGCCGTGAAAGGCTAATCCCGGAATTTCCGGTTAGCATATACAAATAGTCATCATCTTAGGGGGGCATTCATCCATGAGTCTCATGAGAAAAAAATCTACGGCAATTGCAGCAACTATGGTGCTTGCGAGTTCGTTAACGTTGGCCGCTTGCGGCGACAAAAATTCGGGTAACGACAGCAACGGCGCGGCAAGCCCCGCAGGTTCCAGCCCGGCTGCTAGCCAAAGCGCATCCGGAGCGGCTTCCTTGAAGCCGTATAATCTGACGATGTACTTCCCAGGCTCCGCGCAGCCTGACCAGAAGAAAGTCGAAGCGAAGATGAACGAGTATCTGAAAGACAAGATCAACGCTACGATCGAACTCAAGCCAATCGATTGGGGCGCATGGGGCGACAAGATGAACCTCATGATCGCTTCCGGCGAAGAAGCGGACATCATCTTCACCGCGGCATGGAACGGCTATTCCACGAACGTGGCAAAAGGCGCATTCCTTCCGTTGGACGAGCTGTTGCAGTCGAACGGCCAAGACATTTTGAAGACGCTTGATCCGTTGTTCCTCGAAGGCTCCAAAATTAACGGCAAAAACTACGGCGTTCCGACGAACAAAGAGCTGGCGGCGACTAAAGGCTTGGCGCTTCGTAAAGACATCGTAGAGAAATACAACATCGATCTGTCCCAAGTGAAGACGATTGCCGATATGGAGCCGATCTTCAAGCTGATCAAAGAAAAAGAACCGAAAATGATTCCATACTACATGTTCGGACCTGAGAACGGCGTCAACATGATTAACCAGTGGGACTACATGGGCGACTCCTCGGTTCCGGGAATCGTGATCAAGGACCAAACGAGCACGCAAGTCGTGAACGAGCTCGATTTGCCTGAAACGAAAGAACGCATCAACATGATTCGCGACTGGTACTTGAAGGGCTACATCAACCAAGATGCGGCTACGACGAAAGTATTCCCGGGCGATCAAATGAAAGCCGGCAACGTATTCGCTAAGGCTGAAAGCTTGAAGCCGGGCAAAGACGCGGAGCTTACGGCATCCACGGGTCTTCCATGGATCCAAATCGAGCTTGCCGGACCGACGATCAGCACGGGCGACACGACGGGCTCCATGCTTGCGATCTCCCGCACGTCCGGCGATCCGGAGCGCGCGATGATGTTCATCAACTTGCTCCACACGGACAAATACTTGAACAACTTGCTTAACTTCGGTATCGAAGGCGAGCACTACGACAAGAAGTCCGACGAAGTAATCGACACGACTAAAGGCGCTAAGACGTACAACCTTGGTTCCTCTTGGATGTTCGGAAACCAATTCCTGAACTACCTGCAACCGAACGAAGATCCGCAGAAGTGGGACAAGTTCAAAGCGTTCAACGCTAGCGGCAAAGCTTCCCCTGCGATCGGCTTCACGTTCGACAGCGAACCGGTCAAGAGCGAAATCGCCGCAGTCGTCAACGTGAACAGCCAATATCAAACGGCGCTGTACACCGGTTCCGTAGATCCGGAAGAAGCGATGGCTAAATACACCGCTAAGCTGAAAGACGCCGGCGTAGACAAGATCATCGCCGAGAAACAAAAACAATTGGACGCTTACCTGGCTTCCAAGAAGTAATTCGATCGTATGAGTTAAGAGCCCGAGGGATTGCCTCCTCGGGCTTTCATTCTATTCATCATGAGGAGAACGGCCTATATGCAAAGCGTTCAATTAGAAATTCCGAAGTCGATGCAAAATAAGATCAGCGAAGTTCAAGAACTTCTTGCTAGCCGTCCGAAGCTAGCCGAATTGTTCGCGAATTGTTACCCGAATACGTATCTTACGACGCTGAAGCCGCAACCCGACGGAACGACTTTCGTCATAACCGGCGACATTCCGGCCATGTGGCTGCGCGATTCCGCGGCTCAAGTGCATCCGTACTTGAGTCTCGCGTCGCACGACCAAGAAATACTGGAGATGCTGACGGGCGTGATCCGGCGCCAAGTCCGGTTCATCCTTCACGATCCGTACGCCAACGCATACAACGAAACGGCTAACGGCGCGGGCCACCAATCGGACCTGACCGATATGACTCCGTTCATCTGGGAGCGTAAGTACGAAGTCGACTCCCTCTGTTATCCGATCTGGTTGGCTTACTGGTTATGGAAAGAAACCGGCAGCGCGAACCATCTTGACGCGGAGTTTTGGCAAGCGGCCGAAGCGATCATCGCGCTGTGGACGACCGAGCAATACCATGCGGAGCGTTCCCCATACAAGTTCGATCGTCTGAATCCGTGGGCTCCTTACGATACGCTTTCCCACGAAGGCCATGGCGCTCCGGTCGCTTACACGGGAATGACCTGGTCGGGCTTCCGTCCGAGCGACGATGCTTGCACGTACGGCTACCTCATTCCGTCGAACATGTTCGCGGCCGTCGTTCTTGATTATGTCGCCGAGATGGCAGCGGTACTGTTGCCGGCAGCGGTAACGTTGATCGCCGATGCCAAGAGACTGGGCGGAGAAATCCGCGACGGCATCGACAAGTACGGTAAAGTCGAGCATCCGGAGTTCGGTACGATCTACGCTTACGAGACGGACGGGATGAACAACTACGTGCTCATGGACGATCCGAATATCCCGAGCCTGCTGTCCGCGCCGTATTTGGGTTATTGCGAAGCAGACGATCCGGTCTATCTCAATACGCGCAGCTTCATCCTCAGCAAGAGCAATCCTTATTACTATTCCGGCAAAGTCGCCAAGGGAATCGGAAGTCCGCATACCCCGGATGGCTACGTTTGGCACTTGGCGTTATCGATGCAGGGATTGACCGCGTTGGACGAAGCGGAGACGGAAAGCATTATCGCCACGATGGAACGGACGGACGCGGACACGGGCTTCATGCACGAAGGTTTCCATTGCGATGACCCTGCGCAATTCAGCCGTCCTTGGTTCGCTTGGTCTAATTCGCTGTTCAGCGAGCTGGTGATGAAGTTTATCGGGAAGAAGTGAGCAGTTCCCCAAGAACCGCAGGCTTAGGCGACGAAATACGAAGAACCCGGCAGAAGAGTGTCGGGTTCTTCCCCGTTCGGGGAGAGTCATTTTGAGTCGCCATAAACTTTTGCTCCATTGGAAGTAGCTATTATGGACGGGATGTGGTATGATGTGTATATAGAAGCCGTGACCTAATTCACATAACGTAGAGGGTTATTCTTTTAGGACAATAACCTTGTACGCTATGTGAATTTTTTATTTCTAATAAAATAAGAAGGTCATGTAAATATTATTAAGGTGGTAATCACTATGGAATCAGGAACAGTGAAATGGTTTAACGCAGACAAAGGCTTCGGCTTCATCGAAGTTGAAGGCGGCAACGACGTATTCGTACACTTCAGCGCGATCGTCGGCGACGGCTACAAATCTTTGGACGAAGGCCAACGCGTCGAGTTCAACATCGTACAAGGCAACCGCGGCCCACAAGCCGAGAACGTTGTAAAACTGTAAGCTACAACTGCAAGCCCCGAACGAAATTATCGTTTGGGGCGTTTTTTATCGCTACACCCATTCCAAGGAAAGAAAGAGGGATGCACTGTGTATTATTCTCGAAAAAGACCGTTGGAGGATCTTCCCCAAGAGTTGACTGCCGTTTGGTCTTGTTCAGATGAGAACTGCAACGGATGGATGAGGGCGAATTTCGTGCTCGCAAACTCTCCCGTATGCTCCCAATGCCATTCCGAGATGGTCAAAGGCGAAAAAATGCTGGCAGCGGTATTGAACACCAGTCCTTTGCAGGATAAAGTGTGAATAGTGAGCTGTAAAAATGCATAACGGACGTCCATGAAATAGAGGGAGCTTGGCCTTTGGGGCTGGGCTCATTTTTTTTTTTTTTTTTTGACGAATATAGGTGACTGCTCTGCGGCTGAACCCCGTAAAGCAGTCACCTATTTTATCGTGCAATGGATTTATAGATACGCTCGTATGTGTCGGCTTCTTGTTCAAGTGTTGGAAATTGCACGGCTCTCATATTGGCTTTGAAATCGTTAAGCAGTTGCGGGTTATCAAGCAATTGGCCGATTCGTTCGGCGAGGTGAGCGGCTTCCCCAATGCGGAAGGTAAAGCCGTTGAAGCCGTCCGCTACTTTCTCCGCCATCCCGCCTACGTTGGATACGAGAGCAGGAACCTGACTGATCAGCGCTTCATGGAGCGTTAACGGATAATTTTCGTACCAGATCGACGGAACGACGGCAACATCGACATCCTGGTAGATGCGCGGAAGATCATTTTCCGAATATACGCCGCAAAACTCAACGCGACCGTCTAAGCCGGCAGCAGCTTGTTCCAACTGTTGCATATACTCCGTCTGGCCGGAACCGTAGATTTTCAGTCTTAGTCGCTCGGTCGGTATCATAGACATCGCTTCCAGAATCAGATGGACGCCTTTGTGGGGGGCTAACGTTCCACCGTAGAACAGCGTCAGGGTGTCGCCGGGTTGATAGATCCGTTCGTTCACGCGAATGTTATCCGCCTTCATACCGTGATTAAGCACTTCTACGGGCAGGTTTGGCAAGTTGCCTCTGATTAGATTAGCTAAAAAGACGGACGGAGAGAGAACTCGGCTGGCCGATCGCAATAGCGGGATGTGCGATTGGAGTCGTTGCTGAACATTCGGAATCTGGCAGTAATTTAGGCAGTTGCCGCCATCGCCTGGTCCCCCGCAGAGGGATTTATCGTTTCGAAGCATAATGCCTTTCGGGCAGATGAACCAAAAGTCCGTCAAAGTGACCACGTATTTGATCCGAAGCTGTTTGCAAGCTTGCATAAAGGCCATTGTTCTCATCGGATGTCCGACATGGACGAGGTCGGGTTTTTCCGCGCGCAATACTTTTCGTGCGAACAAGCTTAATCCCCTGTCGCCGACATCGAACTTCAGGGCAGGATCGAACTGTTTGTGACGATAGGCGACGACAGGTACTCCCTCGTGGATGTATTCCCGATAGATAACTTCGCCGACCGCATGCGGGTAATTTTCCGGAGGAAGCTGGCTATAAGTGACGACTTTCACGCGGTGTCCCTTGCGGATCATGGACCTGGCCATGTTCAGAATGAATTTCTCGGTTCCGGCGTACGATTCCGGGTAGAAGGCATGAGTAAGGAACAATAGCTTAAGCTGCGTGCGTCGCCGGCGGGTAGACTTCCTTCTAGTGTTCCTGCGCAGCCACCTTTTACTTGTTAACCGTCTTGGCTTGCCTCTTCCGATGCGCCCCTTCTTCCGGCTTCGCCTAAATTTAGGCTTCGTTGTAGACCTCCTCCTCGGCTTGAGCGCCACGGTAGGACCTCCATTCCTTCGATTCATCTATTCATGAAGTACTATATGAGATCTTCACGCTAAATTCGTGGGTGGGCTTGCAACGGAAGGGTAGAAAGTACACTTATTCACCTTTTTCACAATAGACCGACCGGTTGGCGTCGTGATACCGTAACCTCGAATAGCAGATGGAGGTCGAGCGGAATGGCGCATGCGGGAAGAAGCAAAGAGCGATTCGACGAGGACTGGTACTTTTATAAGGGCGATATTCCGATTCCTTATGCGGTCAAGGGCGGAATGACCGGGGGCATTACGGATTGCGGACAACGCGAAGAGGGCGAATGGTTGGAGATCGCCTATGTGGATAAAGAAGCGAAGCACGTTCAAGAAGGCTGGAGGAGCGTTCGATTACCTCACGATTGGGGCGTCGAAGGGCAGTATGTGAATGATGCAAGCTTAGGCTCGCGGGCGGGAAGTCACGGTTATCTGCCGACGGGGATCGGATTCTATCGCAAGCGGTTCAAGGTTGCGGCGGAGCAGCTCGGTCGTAGATTGACGTTACAATTCGACGGCGTCACGGGGCGAAGCACCGTATGGGTGAACGGTCATCTGATCGGCGAACGCTTCGGCGGCGCTACGAGTTTTGTGTACGACATAACGGATGTGCTCCGCTATGGCGAAGAGGGAGATAATATCGTCCTCGTTAAGGTAGACGCGACCGACCACGAAGGCTGGTGGTACGAAGGATGCGGCATTTACCGGCATGTGTGGTTGCTCTCGACGGAATCGCTGCATTTTGCACAGTGGGGCACCTATATCACGACTCCCGATGTATCCGAAGAGCTTGCAACCGTGCGCGTGGAAACGCGAGTAGTTAACAATGCGGCGAAGTCGCGGAGCTTCGAGCTAAGAACCGTCATAACGGAAAAAGGCAGCGGACGCATCGTTACTGAACAAGTCGTGCATACGGATACGGTCGGCGGGCTTGAAGAATTGGATATCGTGCAGAGTGTGCGAGTAGACGCCCCTAAGCTCTGGTCGCCGGAAACTCCTAACCTCTACTTGGTTATCTCTGAGCTCTATGAGGAAGGAAAGCTGATCGACCGCTATGAGACTGCTTTTGGCATTCGGACGATCGCATTCGACGTCGAGCGCGGTTTTATTTTGAACGGAAATCCATACCTCATTAAGGGAACCTGCAACCATCAGGACTTTGCCGGCGTCGGCGTTGCGATGCCAGATTCGTTGATCGCGTACAAGCTGAAGCTGTTGAAAGAGATGGGATGTAACGCGTACCGCAGCGCCCACCAACCGCCGGCTCCCGAATTGCTGGATCTGTGCGATCGGCTCGGCATGCTCGTGATGGACGAGAACCGCAAGCTGGATAGCAGCCCGCGAGGGATTCAAGAGCTCAAGAGCATGATCCTGCGCGATCGCAATCATCCTTCGATTATTATGTGGAGCTTGGAAAACGAAGAAGTGCTGGAAGGCACGGTAATGGGTGCGCGAATCATCAAGACGATGGCGGAAGTGGCGCGCAAGCTGGATCCGACAAGGCCGACGTTGGCCTCGATGAATCACGGCTGGGATACCGGGGGCTATGTCGACGCCCTCGATATCGTCGGATATAACTACGGACATCGAGGATCGGACATCGACGGACGGCGCAAAAGCCCGAATCGTCTCATCGTAGGAAGCGAGTCCGCCAGCTACACGACGACGCGGGGAGTGTACGAGGAAGACCCGGTCAGAGGACTCTGCTCCGCCTACGGGACGAACATTCCATCCTGGGGCTGCAGTCCGGCGAAGTCGTGGGAGGACGTGATTCGGCATCCTTTTCTGACCGGGATATTCATATGGACGGGCTTCGATTATCGAGGCGAGCCGACGCCATACGAATGGCCCTGCATCAACTCGCATTTCGGCATGATGGACACGTGCGGGTTTCCGAAGGACATCTATTATTTCATAAAAGCGATCTGGACCGACGAGCCGTTAGTCCACCTGCTACCGCATTGGAACTGGCCGGGGCGCGAGGGTGAACCGACTCGGGTTATGGTTTACTCCAATTGCGAGACGGTCGAGTTGTTCCTCAATGGCCGTTCGCTCGGAGAGCAGCCGGTCGTGCCGATGAACAGTCTGGAGTGGAACGTCGCGTACGAACCGGGCGAGCTAAAGGCGGTCGGCAAACAAGGCGGCGTCATCGCGGCGGAGGGCATTCGGGTAACGACCGGCAAGCCGCATGCGATTAGACTGGAGCCCGACCGGGCGATTATTGTCGCCGATGGCTCGGATGTAGCCGCAGTACGTGTCAGTATCCTCGATGATCGGGGGAATGTCGTGCCTTACGCGGATTCCGAGGTTACTTTTCAGGTGGAGGGTGCAGGTTCTTTGTTAGGCGTCGGCAACGGTAACCCGAGCAGCCACGAATCGGATAAGGCGAGCAGCCGTAGGGCATTCAACGGTCATGCGCTAGCATTGCTTCAAGCGGGTAAAGAGACAGGGCCTTTAACACTGAAAGCAACCTCCCAAGGGTTAATGCCGGCAACGATTCGCATTGAAGCGGGTAAGGAGGGGTGAGCGATGTCTACAACGGGGTTTGGGTTAGATGAATCCGGGATAACGCTTGCGGTATGCGTAACGAAATACGATAAGGCGGACCCGGTCGAGCGCATCGAGCTTCCCTTGAATAAGTTAGTGGAGCAGAATGTCGTAGTGCTCGATGCCGGTTGGTCGGTGACAGTGGCGAGCGAGGGAGACGCGAATCGTCCGGAGGGAATGTCGCTTATTGCTGACTTCCGGTCGGACGGCGTCTCTCTGCAATCCGCCGTGGCGCTTTCGTTTAACTGGAGCGACTGGTCGGAGCATAACTACGTGCTTGTGCCAGGGGCGGTGTATGCAGGGAATCGGTTCGGCGTGCGGGAGCTGCCTTATGCGCCGTGCTGGACCAAGCTAGCTGATCAAGGGCCGGATGTGCCTACGCTCATCACCGATGTTCCTCGTCTGTCCGTCGAACCGGCGACGCCTTCGGCGATTCACTTATTGACCGGAGATGCGGCTACGCCAGCCATTGGAGTCATGGATGTGAAGTCGGGGTTCGGATGGCTGTACGTTACGGAGCAGGCAACGGTGCTCGGAGATACTTCGATGCATATAGAAGAAAGCGTGGATCGAAGCTCGGCGCGATTTTCTTTACAGGCACCGGGCATTCGGCCGCATACGAAATACGAGATGGCGACGACGAAGGTGCCGAGCCCGGACAGAGGGCATGACTTCAAGCCGGGAGACGGAGTGCGGTTGACCTGCCGCGTCTACCGATTCCCTTGCCGAGACGTTCAGGCGTTATTTGAACGGTTCGCCGAGGTGCGTAGTCAGGGGCGGTTCTCCGATGAGCTGTCGCCGAGTCTGCCGTTCTCCGCGGCGTGGGACATTCAGGAGCGTAAGTACAACGCGATGAACTGGAACGAGCAACTCGGCTATTATGCCGTTGGCACGGTCGATATGAAGCACCAGGATTGGCAGATCGGATGGGTAGGGGGAGGCATGTCGAGTCTGACATTGCTTCTCGAAGGCAGCGAATTGTCGGTGAATCGCGCTCTCGATACGCTTCGATTCCTATTCAGCAGCCAGACGGAGTCGGGCTTTTTCCATGGCGTATGCTACAACGGACAATGGTATGGCGACGAATTCAATGGCGATCCGGATCGTCCGCATCCCGAGCAATGGCATATTTTGCGCAAAAGCGCGGACGCGCTATATTTCATTATGAAGCATTTGGTAGCGCTGGAGCGGGTAAGCCCCGAGTTTGCGATACCCGTGGAGTGGCTCGAAGGGACGCGGCGACTAGCGGATGCGTTCGTTAGGCTGTGGCGCGAGTACGGCCAATTCGGCCAGTGGGTTCATTCGGGAACGGGACATATTCTGATCGGAGGCTCGGCGGCAGCGGGGATTGCGCCGGCCGGTCTTGCCTTGTGCGGCGGCTATTTCGGCGAGGATGATTACTCGCGTATAGCTGAACAATCCGCGCGGCACTACTACGAGCAATTCACCGCGAAGGGCGTCACGACGGGCGGCCCCGGCGAAATCCTGCAATGTCCGGACAGCGAGTCGGCGTTCGGGCTGCTCGAATCGTATCTCGTACTCTATGAGACGAGCGGCGATCGGGAGTGGATCGTGCGGGCGGAGGAAGCCGCGTGGCAGTGTATGACTTGGTGCGTATCCTACGATTTCATTTTCCCGGCAGGGTCGACCTTCGATAGGTTGGGCATTCGTACTACGGGTTCTGTCATCGCCAACGTTCAGAATAAGCATAGCGCGCCGGGCATCTGCACGTTATCCGGCGATTCGTTACTCAAGCTATATCGGGCGACGGGGAAGCAGCAGTACTTGGAGCTGCTGCGTGATATCGCGGGCAACCTGCCGCAATACTTGTCGCGAGAGGATCGTCCGGTCAGAGGCTGGGACGGTCACGATATGCCGCCGGGTTATATGAGCGAGAGGGTCAATATGAGCGATTGGGAAGGCCAGGCGTGCGTCGGCGAAGTCATTCCGTTATCGTGCTGGTGCGAGGTGTCGCTGATGCTTACTTATGCGGAGCTTCCCGGCATCTACGTAAATACGACGAGCGGAATCGTAACGGCGATCGACAATGTCGCGTGTAGTTTGGAGACTTCTAAGGATGGCGGCTCGGTGCTCGTGGTCAGCAATCCCACGGCTTTTCCGGCGAAGGTGAAGGTGCTTGCGGAGGATGAGACCGAGACTGGGCAGCCGCTCGGCGTTTGTGCTTCACCGCTGTGGAAGCGTATAGAGGTACCCCCGGGAGAGACGGTTCGGGTGGCGTTGTAAGCACACCCCTGAAGGAACGCGATATGCGTTTTTTCGGGGGTTTTCTTTTTGTGGGTTAACCTATTAGTCAATGTTGATCTGTTGTGCATGTAAACAAAAGGGGGGACTTGGTATATTCGGGTTGGGTGATGAACAATGGGCTTCGATTATCAAGCGATTGGCAGCCGAATCCGGAAAGCGCGCGAAGGCAAGGGCATCACGCAAGAATTGTTGGCAGAATCGTTGGACGTATCCAACGCCTACATAAGCAAGATCGAACGCGGACGATCAGCCGCTAACCTAGAAAACCTGGGGAAGATTTGCACCGTTCTGGAGATGTCAACCGAATATTTATTAAGCGGTACGAGCACTACCGAGGACGACTATTTACGTCATGAGATCATCGAGATGTTGGAAGGCTGTCCGCCTCATAAAATCCGATTGATCGCGCAGGTGATCAAGCCTATCATCGAGTATAAGGAATAACTACAGGGGGGATCGGATTTGAGTTTGGCGTTGCACCTGGCGCACATGCTCATCCAGAATTCGCTTCATGCGCGCTCGCTTACGCATTTGTCCGTAAAAATCCAAGGAAGCAGCTTGTATATTTATTCCCTCGACAAGCAGCAAGACGAGAGTTGCAGGGCGGCACTAACGATGTTTGCAGGAAATCTGTTCATGCTTAGCGTTGCGAACCCTAAGGGGCAATGGCAGCCGGTTCCGTATTTCGGACAACCTTCCGAGTTGTTATCCGTATTGACTAATAAGTTTGCCTTCGCGTTATCGCGTTGGTCGAAGTAGAAAGCAAATGAGACCGCGTCCCGAACAGGGGGTGCGGTCTATTTATGTCTATAAAAATTTCTATTTATTGTTAAATATTTATCATATAATCTTTGTAAACGCACTCAGAGGAGATGGTATTGTCGTGCATGTCTTTAAGGACAAGGTTTGCATCGTAACGGGAAGCGCATCGGGAATCGGTCTCGAGATCGTTAAGCAATTATCCGAATACGGAGCGACGGTCATTATTGCGGACGTGAACATGGAAGAAGCGATTAAAGTCGCCAAGGAAATTAACGATCGCGGCGGTAAAGCGGAAGCTGCATACGTCGATGTAACCGACAGCGGATCGGTCGAAGCGCTTGTAAACGGCGCGGCGGACCGCTACGGGAGATTGGACTATATGTTCAACAACGCGGGTATTACGGTTATAGGCGATTTTCGCGATTTGCCGCTTGCCGAAATCAAGAAGGTGCTCGACATTAACTTGAACGGCGTGCTGCATGGATCACATTATGCCTATCAAGTCATGGCTCGGCAAGGCTTCGGACATATCGTCAATACGGCTTCCGGCTACGGCCTGACGCCGGGTCCGACGCATTCCCCTTACGTGACTTCAAAATTCGGAGTCGTAGGCTTATCCGAATGTTTGCGTTACGAGGGCGCCGATTTAGGCATTAAAGTCAGCACCGTATGCCCGGGATATATTCGTACTTCGCTTGTCGAGAACGTGCGTACATACAATGCTGACCCGAAGGAGATCGTCTCGGGCATTCCCGTCAAATTGGTCGAGCCCGACAATGCCGTTCGGATTATTTTACGGGAAGTTTCCCGCAATCGCGCGATTATTAAGTTTCCGTCTTACGTCGGGGTACTGACGTTCTTGTATCGGTTCATGCCGAGCTTGTTCAAGCGTCACGCGCTTAAAGAAATTCGTCGGTTCAGATCCATTCGCAATGCTGGCGCCGGCAAGAAGCTGAGCGAAGAAGCGCAAGTCTAACGGCTCTCTCCTGCGCGGCCGGATTCGCAATCAAGGCCACATCCAAGCGGATGTGGCTTTTATTATGATAAAATGGAGGAAAATCGTCGATTTTTCGGATTATATCGGGGGAAAATCAGCCGTGAACGTAAAGCAATGGATGTCGATTATGCTGATTCTCGCGGCAGCGCTCATGCTGCTCATAGCTTGGCTTTCCTACCGTAAACGCCATCTGGCCGTCGCTAGGACGATGATCCTGGTCATGTTAAGCGGAACGTTCTATGCGGTCGGTTATGCATTAGAGGTGCTGAGTCGTAATTTATTCGAGATGAAGCTGTCGCTACAAGTCGAATACTTAGGAATCCCTTTCGTCACGACGCTGTGGTTGTTTCTCGTCATTCAATTCACCGGCTCCGCGGCGCGAACAAGGCGGCTGCTCGCATACGCGCTGTTCGTCGTTCCTTTCGCGATCTTTTTCCTTCATCTGACCAACGAATGGCATCATCTCGTCTATGAAAGCTACGTACCTAACGAGACGTCTTCCTTGCCGCTATACACGACCGTCAAAGGTCCGGCGTATGCGGTCCATTCCGCCTACAATTATTTCGTGCTGATCTGCGGGCTATGGCTATTCGTTCCGATGTACCGCAAAGCATTGCCGGCCATGCGTAAGCAAATCGTCGTATTGGTGCTTGGCATCGTAATGCCGGTGCTTTTTAATTTAATCTTTTGGTCTGGTTGGCAAGTCGACATGACCCCCTTCGGTTTCGTCGTGACGGGCTTCGTCTACGTATGGGGCATTTACAGATTCAATCTATTGCGCTTGACGCCGCTGGCGCAGGCCAAAGTATTCGATACGATTCGCGATGGCGTCATCCTTCTCGACTATGAAGACCGGATCGTCGGGTATAATCCGGCGGCGGAAGCCCAGTTCCCCGAATTGTCGCATGCGCAGCGCCAACCTGTGCCGATAGGTGACGCGCTAGCGGCGTATCCGGAGCTGGTTGAGCGTGTACGCGTGACCGGCGGTAAAGACGATAAGTTTCCGTTTCAGCGGTTGGGTGGGATGCAACGCAAGCATTATTCTTGCACGCTCTCGGGCATTATCGATACGGACGGAAACGCGATCGGCAAGCTGTTGACGTTCAACGACATCACGGAGCTGAAAGAAACCGAGGAGCAATTGCGCGAGAACGCTCGGCAGCTTTCCGAATTGAACGCGTTCAAGGACAAGCTGTTCACGGTCGTCGCCCATGATATCCGCGATCCGATCGCGCTAATGGTTAGCCTGACCGAACTGTTAAGCGAAGAGCAGGTGGCCGCCGACACGGAGTACTCGGCGCTGCTGCAAGAAGTTCGTGATCAAGCGCGTAGCACGTTCAGTCTCGTCGATAATTTGCTCAATTGGTATCGCGGGCAGAGCGGGCATATCGTATTCCGTCCGCTCGATTGGAACGCGAAGCAGGTCGTCCGCCAGGCGCTGGCCCTTGCGGGAGCGAGGGCGGAGATGAAGCGGATCCACCTGGAGGAACACGTCGATGCCGCCTTAGCCGTCAGTGCGGACAAGGAGATGTTCGACTTGATCTTGAGAAATTTGCTGTCGAACGCGATCAAGTACACCGGCGTCGGCGGGGAGGTCGAAGTGCGGGCATCAAGAGAGGGCGACCGGGCCGTACTATGCATCAGCGACAACGGACCGGGCATCGACGCCGAGACAACGGAGCTGCTGCGGCAAGAGGAGCCGTTCCTGAAGTTGGCCAGCGGCAAGGACGAAGCGAGCAAGACGCGGTTCGGGCTCGTTCTGACGCGCGAATTCGTCCGCATCCACGGCGGGAGGCTATGGTTCGAGAGCGGGCCGGTAGGCGGAACGCGGTTTTATTTCACGTTGCCGATCTCGCGCGACGGCAAGAACGCGAACGGAGGGGATGAGAGATGAAAGTAATCGTAGTGGACGACGAGCCGGCCATGCATTTGATCATGCGAAAAATGCTGACGAAGCTGCCCGGCGTCGAGCTTGTGGGTACGTTTGCGGATACGCGGGCGGCAGACGGGTTTCTAAGCGAAAATCCCGACGTCCAGCTTGCGTTCGTTGACGTCTCCATGCCCGAGGAAGGCGGTCTGAAATTCGCCGCGCGCAAAGAATCGACGGATGAGCCGTTGCAAATCGTGCTCGTCACGTCGCATAAGGAATTCGCGGTGGACGCCTACGATTTGTCCGTGCTCGATTATCTCCTTAAGCCGGTGTCGCAAGAACGGCTGGAACGGGCGGTGAACCGTGCTTTGGCAGGCCGTAGGTCGTTGCAGGCGCGAGCGTCCGATCGGGATGCGGACAAGCCTGCCGTTACCGCGCTCGGGGACATCGTCGTTCGGAACGGCTCGGTACGCGTGAAATGGATGTCGCGCAAGAGCGGAGAATTGTTCGCGTACTTGCTGCTGAATCGCGGCCATCGCATTCCTCGTTCGCGGCTTGTAGCGGAAATATTCGCGGGGATGTCTTCGGGGAGCGCCGAGACGTATTTGAACACGGCGGTCTACCAGTTACGCAAGTCGTTAGAGCCGCTCGGGCTGAGAGAGGCCGTACGTTCGGAGAATGACGGGTATGCGCTGGAGCTTGCAGACGCTTCCGTCGATTACGTTTCGTTCGAGAACTGCGTGAACAAGTATCAGGAGATCGGAGAGAGCGACTTGGATGCGGCGCTTCAGACGGAACGCTTATTCACCGGCGATCTGTTCGGAGACAAAGCGTACGTGTGGGCGATCCACGAGACGGGAAGGTTGGCCGGACTTTATTCGTCTTTCGTCAAAAGACTGGTCGAGGCGCTATTGGCGAATGCCGACGTCGCGGGCGCCGAGTCGCTGCTGGCTAAGCTGTACGCCCGCGATCCGTTGGACGAGGACGTCGTCCGCTTGTCTATGCGGACGCATGCAACTGCCCGGGACAAGAAGACATTGACCGCCAAATACACCGACTATGTTAGGCTGCTTGGACGCGAGCTGGGCATCAAGCCTTCACAGGAGCTGGTTCTGTTCTACGACGAACTACTCACGGGATTATCCGACAAAAAATAAATATTTTCAACACCGGCTCAAATCCGCGAACCCTTGTGTTATGCGGATTTGGGCCTTTTTTCGCGCGTTTCTTTCATTATTCTTTTATTGGCGCCTCTTAAGATTAGACTAGGGAGTTTTGCGTTCGGGCTCTATCCGGAGTTCGTAGCAACTGAGAGGAGTCAGGAATGATGAAGAAGCTGCTTATAGGCAAACTGCCAAGGAGAGCGCTGATCTGGACGTTGATCGTCAGTCTGTTGTCAGGGGTTATTACCCCTGCAACCCTATCGGCCAAAGATTTGTTAGCTTCACAGCTGGCGGAAGTGGCTACGCAAGCAAGTGCAACTGCCGACGGACCATTGCCGAACGATATTCAAGGCCATTGGGCGGAAGGAGCTATTGCGGAGTGGATCAAGCTCGGGCTGATACAAGGCTACGAGGACGGTAGTTTTCGGCCGAACCAAACAATTAGCCGCATCGAGTTCGTGACGCTTGTGAATCGCGCATTCGGCTTCTCTGGCGGCGGAGCGATTTCATTCGCAGACGTGCCGGCAGGCGCCTGGTATATACCGCAAATTCAAGCGGCCAAAGCCGCGGCGTATATCGGCGGTTACACAGACGGCACTTTCCGGCCGCAAGGGAAACTGTCGCGCGTCGAAGCGGGAACAATACTGTCTCGGCTCGTGCCCGTCGTAAGCCGTTCCAGTGAGGAGCCGCTAGGACAGTTCGCCGATCGCGAAAGTGTTCCTAGCTACGGCCATGATCCATTAAACGCGGTATTAGCCTCGGGTTACATGGAGGGCTTCCCGGATCGGACGCTCCGGCCGTTGCAGCCGATTACGAGGGCGGAAGCGGTGACCTTGCTGAATCGATTGCTGAAACAATCGAATTCCGGCGTTCCGGGGCGCATCGTCATTAGCGCGAAAAACTTGGACGCAGCGGGTACATATGGACCGGCGACGGGCAACTTTAACGTGGTTGGCGGATTGACGGTGCTTGCACCGGATACCGTATTGCGTAATTTGACGGTTACGGGCGATTTGGTGATCGGTGCGTCGGTCGGCGAAGGAGACGTTACGCTGGACCATGTCACGGTACGCGGCCGTACCTTCGTGAACGGCGGCGGCGAACATAGCGTTCACATGAACGACTCGTCGCTCGGTACCGTAGTCGTAGATAAAACGGGCGGTCGCGTGCGCGTCGTTATCGACGGGACGACTGTCATTGAGCAGATGGACGTGCAATCCGACGCGCTCATCGAGTCGGACGGAAGCGAAGGCGGAGGCATCTCGGGCGTGGTCATCACGGCGACGGGAGAAGTCGTGTTGTCCGGCGCGTTCGCGAAAGTGGAAGTTCGCAGCGACGTTCGACTGACCGTCACGTCTGGGACGATCGCCGAGCTACAGGTAGGCGAATCGAGCTCGGCTTCGAAGATCGCGCTGGGCGACGGCGTCATAGTCGATAATATGGAGCTGCACGGGATAGCTAGCGTAACCGGGGAGGGGACGATACAGCATGCGCTCGTGGATGCCGTAGGTGTCACGTTCGAGACGAAGCCGAAGGTCGTTGAAACGACGGATCGGGGGGGCTTGACCGGCGGAGGTGTGGCTGGTATTCCAACGGGGCCAGTCGGTCCTACGGTGCCAACGAATCCTACGAACCCGAATCCGCCGATCGATTCGACGATATCCGTCGTGGTGTCGGCGACGCAGCCGCAGATGACGGGCGTGAGGGTTGTGCTCAACCCGGCAGTAGCCGGGCTAACGGCAGCGAACTTCAACGTGCGAACGTCTGGCGGACAGAGCGCGACTGTCACGTTCGCAGGCAGCCTTGACGGCGGAGCGACTTATGCGCTTTCCGCCGCTTTAACCGAGGGGCAAACCTATACTGTAATGGCGACAAAAACGGGGTATGCATTCGGCAGTCCCGTAGCGTTCACGGTTCCCGTTACGACGGATCCCGGAACGGATTCAGGAACGGATCCTAACGCAGTGTCCGTGACTGCCTCTGTTTACGACATCGGCGCGACCAGTTTCTCGCTTGCGTTCGACGGCGCTGTGGAAGGCTTGACGACGAGCGACCTGACGCTTAACCATCAAGGCGACGCCGTTGGGGTTTTGTCCGCTGACACCGCGGACAACGGTCTATCGTACTCCGTAGTCGCGATGCTGTCGGAAGGTCAGACCTACACGCTCACGATCGCGAAGGCGGGCTACTCTTTCGGTTCACCGCTGACGATCCAAGTGCCGGGATCGGGGACGACGGATCCAGGAGAGACGAGCGACGTCGTCGTAACCGCGACGGCGAGTCAGCTGTCGACGGCAGGCTTCAAGTTGAGCTTGGACAAGCCCGTCTCCGAATTGGAGATGGACAGCTTCGTTATCACGAACGGCGACAACGAGCGCGTCGGTGTCGACATGCTGGCGAGCGTGTCCGCAGGCCGGGAATACGAAGTGTATGCCGCGCTCGCCATCGGTAAGTCGTATACCATCGCGCTGAACAAAGCCGGGTACGCCTTCACCGAGCCGCTCGTCCTGAAAGTAGCGGCGATCGATGCCGCTTCGTCAGTCGGCTGGGTATCGTTCGGAGGCTTCCAGCTGAACTTGGATCGCTCCGTTAGCGATATGTCGATCGAACGCGCGGAAGTGATGAATGTCGGCGGCGCGGCCGTAGCGGATGCCAGCGTTCAAGTCGGTAGTGGAGGCAGAACGCTCGTAGTCGCGGGAACGTTCACTGCGGGAGCGACTTATCATTACCGGATCTATATCGGCGATTACGTCTTCGAAGGCGATGTCGCTGTACCGGTGACGATACCGGTCAGTCGCTATACAACGTTCGAAACGACGAGTAATGGGAGCACGAGCTTGCGCGTCACATTCAGCGTACCTGTACCGGGCTTGACCGCCGATTCGTTCCTTTTGTCGCATAACAACGGCACGCCTTACCTCATCGGATCGGTGTCCACGACGGACGGCGGCAGCAGCTACGTTATCGGGCCGGACAACGCAGCCTACAGTGACTACGTGCTGGACGTCGAGCAATCGGGCTATGACTTCGGGGGATCCAAGAAGGTCATACGAACGACTCTTAATCCGTGGTATGGGACGAGTCCGTATCCCGGCTTTTTCGCGGGCTTTAATCCGAGCCTGCCGGGCGGCGTTACGGCGAATGACTTCCGAGTGACGGACGAGCGGGGTAGCCCTGTATCCGTCGTCTCGGTCGAGAGCGAGCAGGGCGGCTTCGTCGTTCGGTACGACGGCGTTCGCGGACAGACGTTCCGCATCGAGATCATCAAGGACGGGTACGACTTCGGCGCTCCGCGAAGCAACACCGCGGCTTACTCAAACAAAGTGCTGAACCCTTCCTATACGGGTTTCACGTTATCGCTGAATCCGCCGGTTGCGATCGATACGGTCCGCGGGTTCCGGTTGAACCGAATGACAGCGGATTATCAGATCGGTGCGACGGTGCCGATTCAAGGCGTGACGACATCGAACGGCGGCAGCAGCTACGAGATTGCGGCGAGCTTGACACCGGGTAATTACCGTTTGCTGATCGATGCTCCGATCGAGATGACCGTCTATTATTTCACCGTGAGTGCGGTCGCGACAATCGCCGTCGGCAAAGTGCTGAATACCGGAATACGGGTCTCGCTCGACTACGCGGTTGACGGGCTGGACGCCTCCAGCTTCCAGATCGTGAACGTGGAAACAGATGCGCAGGTATGGATCAGTGCGGCGGATACGCAGGACCATGGCCGCACATATTGGTTGTCGGCCGAGCTCCCCGGAAGGAACTACGTCGTCAAGCTGAATGGTCATTTGCCGGTGGGCGGAGTCGCTTTCCAAGTTCAAGGCACGCTCGACGCAGGCAACTTCTCGGCTCTAAATCCGACCGGCACGGGCTTCGATCTCGCCTTCGACAATCCGGTACCAGGCTTACTGCCGGCGGATATCGACCTGCGTGACGCGCAGAACAACCGCGTCGTCGGCCTAACGCTGTCGACTTCGGACGGCGGTCGCACGTACCGCATCCATGCGACGCTCGGCGGCAACAAAGACTATACGCTCACGCTGAGCAAAGCTTTCGTCCGGTTCGGTCCGGCGGTCTCGTTCCATGTGCCGTACAGCTTGACGGCGACCGTGACGGAGACGAACCGCGACGGCTGGATCGAGCTGCGGTTGTCGCAGCCGCTGACGGAGGCGCAATCCGGCGGTATCGTCGCCAAAGACGATGAAGGCAATACCTTCTATCCATACGAGTATGTCATGTCCGGCGGTGGTACCGTTTACCGGATTCGTCTCGCGAACATTTCCATTACGCGTTCTTATATGCTAGACCTGAACCCGGGCGCGAATCCGGATTTGGCTGCGTATCGGCTGACTTCGCCGACGTTCGCGTTCCCGGTGGCCATCACGTCGGCGATCGCTTCGCCTACGGGCGTCACGGTGCAGTTCGAGGCTCCCGTCGCGGGGCTGACGAAGGCGAACTTCGTTATTCGCGGCGCTTCCGGCGAGACGTACGCAACATCCGCGGCGGCAACGGCAGACGGCGGCAGCAGTTACGCATTGACGGCAGCGCTCGTCCTGGGCAAGTCTTACACGGTGCAATATAAGCCGAACGCTTCTTATCAAACGGCAACCGGGATTCCATTCGTCGCGAGCAAGACCATTGCGGCCACGATCAAGAACGTTACGGCGCAAGGCTTCAAGCTGCAATTTGGCGAGAAAGTCGCCGGGCTTCTGCAGTCGCAAGTCGTGCTTCGCGACGCCGGGGGTAATGTGGTCGGGCAGTATTTGTATTCGTTCACGACGGCCGACCAAGGTTTGAGCTATCAGTTTCGCTATGACGTCGGAGCGGGAGTCCTTGAGCCAGGGGCGGGATATACCCTGGCGATCGCGAGAGAAGAATTCGCGCTAGCGGCCCCGATCGCGTTCGACATTCCGATTCCGGGCGTCGTCACGGTCGATGGCACGACGAACAGCGATATCGTGCTGACGATCGGCGCCTATCCTTATCCGATGCCGGAGCTAGCCGCGGGCAACTTCGACTTGCGGGATGGCAAGGGCAAGCTCTTAGCAGTCACCCTTACGAAGCTGAGCGGCAATCAATATAAGCTGACCGGCGCCCTTGATACGCTGGCAACGTACACGCTTACCGTGTCGTATCCGGGCTACGACTTCGGCTCGTCGCTATCGATCGGCATGCGCATTCTCGTCGGTCTCGACACGGGGCTGCAGACGCAACACGGGTTCACGCTTTTCGTCAGCCCGGCGCTTCCGAACCTGGCAGCTTCCGAGATTACGATCTCCGACCGCGACGGCCATACGATTTCGGCGCAATCCGCCGTGGCGGCGTTAAACGGGTCCGCATACCAAGTGACCGCGCCGTTAGCGGCGGGCAAGAAGTACACGGTTTCGATCGCCAAACCGGGCTACGAGGTCAAGTTCTCGATTCCGTTCAGTTTGAACAAGCGGTCCGCGACCGTGGATAGAGTATCGGTAAACGGCTTCACGCTGAACTTCGACCGCATGCTTAGCTGGAGCAGCGCGCTCAAGCTGAAGGTGCTCGACGACCAAGGCGCCGAGCAGCGGACGACAGGCATCGTCTCGAACGACGGCGGGGTGAGCTATCAGATCGAAGTTGCATTGACGCCGGATCGAGTCTATACGGTCGAGATAGATCGGATTGGCGACGACTTCGGGCCAGGCATTCCGGTTATCGTAAAGTCGGTTGGCGTTTCCTTCGCCGGTATGGAGGAAGGTAGTAGCCGAACGTTCGACCTCGTGCTCGACCAGCCGCTGCCGGGCATGCGTCCTGGAGACTTCGTGCTCCGCAGGGCGTCCGACGGACGCAAAATCGCCCTGTTGTCGGCCGAAACCGCCGATGGCGGTATCTCATATAAGTTGTCCGCGGACTTCTTCCAAGCGGAAAGCTATACGATAGTTCCGGCAAAAGACGGTTACGCATTCGGCGATCCGATCGCGTTCACCGTTCCGATTCTGGCCACGCCGGCGGTTCTGCGGACCGGGCCGAAGGAAATTGAAATCGGCTTTAACGTCGCCGTTCCGGGCTTGAACGCCGGGGAGGTTACGCTTCGGGATGCTGATGGTAACGTATGGCTTGCCGACACGGTCGTGACGGCTGACGGCGGTTCGACGTATACGATCCGCGCGAATTTCGTTGGCGGACGGAGGTACTCGCTTTCGCTCGCCAAGTCCGGATACGATCTCGGGGACGAGTTGACGGTCGAGGTTCCCAACGCGATAACGGCCAAGCTTGATCAGGCCTCCGAAGCTGGACTTACCCTTGTGCTCTCGCCGGCTGTAAATGGCCTGGATGCGAATGACTTCCAGCTCCGCGATTCGAACGGGCAACCGGTCGCCGTCGCGGACGCCTCATCGGCGAACGACGGCACTACGTACAAGCTATCGACCGGATTAACCGGCGGCGAGCTTTATACGCTGACGATCTCGCTTGCCGGGTACGACTTCGGCGCTCCGTTAGTCGCCGATATTCCGATCGCTGTCGGCGTGACATACGAAGACGCCGAAGCAACGGGTCTGACGATTCGTCTGAATCGGGCGGTGCCGGGGCTTTCCGCAGGTAACGTTGCGTTGACGGATCAAGTCGGCGGGTCGACCGTAATCACCGCGTTGACGACGACGGACGGCGGGTTGACCTACACGCTGCAAGCAAGCCTGCAAGAAAAGAAGCGTTATAGCTTGCGGCTGACCAAGTCCAGGTACGATTTCGGCGCCGATGGCACGTTTCTCGTGCCGGTTAAGGTCGGGGTAGCGGTATCGCCGTTCCTCAGCAGCGGCTTCACAATTAAGCTGAACCGTGCGGTTCCGGGCTTGACGGCCGGCAACGTTACCCTCAAGGACACGGTCGGCAAAGCCGTTCCGATCGTCTCGTGGACGGCTTCGGAGGATGGCGCGACGTACGTCGCCCAAGCAGAGTTGGCCGGCCATGCGATCTATACGCTGCAAGTGATTGCCGACGGTTACGCGTTTGGTTCGGCGGCGCAACTTGAAGCACAGCCCGTCGTCCTATTGAGCGCTCGCAACATCGACGCTAATGGGTTCGAGCTCGTGCTAAGCGAGCCGATTCCGCGATTGAACATAGCCTACCTGTTCCTGGCCGGCTCCGACGGCATCCGAATTCCGCTGAACGCAGTGTCGTTCTATGACCAGTCGGGCGCAGCGAATACGGGGCTCGTCTATAAGGTGAACAAGCCGCTCGCGCTCGGGATCCCTTACACACTGTCGATCGAGGATCCGGCACATCCGACGACGGGGCCGCTTGAAGTCATCGCGCCTCGCGCGGTGACGGTTCAGGTCACGGGTCTCTCCAAGGACGGACTAGCGCTAAAATTTAACCAACTGGTCAATGGATTGCTCGCGGAGGATATAAGCTTACTCGCGGAGGACGGGAGTCCGATCGCCGTTGAAGACGTCGTTCCGGGTGAGACGGCAGCGAACTATACGATCCGCACGAAATTGCAGGAAGACCGGACATATACACTCTCGTTGCGCAAGCGGGGCTACGATTTCGGCACGAGCGGGAATGTATCCGTTCAAGTGCCGACCACGGTGGCGGCGACGGTGAAGAACGCGAACGAGGCGGGCTTTACAATCGTATTGTCGAAGCCGGTGCAGAATTTGAATATCTCGTTGTTCAAGGATGGTTTCGTCAAAGGGTACTACGACCTGACGATTACGACGCCGGACGAAGGCAGGACGTATCAGGTAGGGGTTTCCTGGCCAAGCGACTACCCGCTCACGCTTGCGCTCAGCAAATCGGGTTATGATCTCGGGCCGGACCGCACGGTCCAATATCAGAAGAAGAAACCGGAGCTGCAACAAGCCTTGACGAGCGCGGACGGTGCGAGCGTCCTGCTGACCTTCGACGCGAGAATGATGTCGTCGGCTTCGGACGTGGGCTTCGCCGTGAAGATCAACTCGACTTGGCAAAGCAATGTGCGCGTAGCATTCGTGAACGCCACGACGTTCAAGCTGACATGGACCGGTCCGCTGGTCAAGTCATCCGATAAAGTCTCCGTCGCGTTTACCGGAATTAACCGGGTGACGGGGGAGAACAGGGCCTATCTGGCTCCGTTCGCCGAGACGCCGGCGATCAACAGCTCGAGCGAGCTCGGGCTCGTCCAAAACTACGCGTACATCGGAGATCCGAAGCCGGCGGCACAGTTGCTGCATAGTCAGTTCGGCTACGGCGCTCTCGAGACGGCGGTGCTCTTGCGTCAAGGCGGCTTCGCTGCTGCAAAAATCTCGGGCGCGCTCAGCTCCGAATACGGTCTGGACAGAACGGCTTTGATCCGCGTATACGCCGATATGGGTGCCGACGCGGGCACGGCATTCGACGCGCTGCATGAAATCTCGTATTTGCCGAATACGCCGGAGGAGTGGATCGCTTCGTTTCTTCAGGCGGGTTACGCTGCAGTCGAGACGGGTACGGTCTTCCGAGCAAAAGGCTATCAGGTCAAGGATATCGTCCGAGCGTTCCGATTGAAGGGCGTCTCCGCCGGCGATGCGGCTCGCGCCATGCGCTATTCATTCGGCGAAGCGAATGCGTCGGCCGCGGTTGCGCAATTGAAAGGGTTGTACGATGGCACGAATGTCGCCGATGCGGTACAGCTTGCGTACGGTCTGTCGAATGCGGACGCCGTCCTGGCGCTGTTCGCGGGCGGGGTAATTGCAAGCGATGCGGCTACGGCGATCGTGAGCTTGTATAGCGCCGACGTTCTTGTCGAAGTCGCGTTGCTCCGAGATGCCGGTTACGCCCCGAAAGATATCGGTGCGGCGATCCGCCAAGGCAGCGGCTTCGAGAATGCGCGTACGGCCGTAAAGACCATGAACGGAGCGGGCATGCAGCCGCGCGATGTCTACCTCTTCGTCGGTGGCTTGTATACGCCGACGGAAGCGGCTGTCGCGATGCTCCGCGAGCAAATGTCCGGCTACGCAGTCGCCGGTGCGGTTCAAGCGTCGGGCGACGGCGCCTTAATCGCCATCAACGCGCTGCGGCAAAGCGGCGCAGAAGACGAGGCGGTTGCCGGATTCGTCAAAGCCGCATGGGGCTCTTCGCTGACGTTGCAAGAAACGGCGAAGCAATTCGTCCAAAGCGGCATGACCAAGGAGAAGGCGGCATCGCTCTTGCATAATGTTTATGAGGCGGACGTGATCGATGCGTTCGTCGCGTTGGAACCGTTGTTCCACCCGTGGGGCTTCGATTCGAAAGGTTTGTTCCTCGCCTTGCTGAAAGGCGGTTACGATCCGGCGGAGGTCGCTGCATACTTCCTGAAGCACGTCTACGCCGGCCGCAGTCCGGTATTCGATGTGTTCGTCAACGAGGCACAATACCCGATCGACCGGACGCTCGCTTACGTGCACGACGCCATAACGGCGGACGGCACGCCCTATCCGATGCAGGACGCAGTGTATGATCTGTTCGCGTTCGGCGCGCGGTATTCGGCGCAAGATGCGCTTGCCGCATTGCGTGGAGCGTATGCGAACGACGCGAACGAAGCACCGACCGCGGCGAATTTGGCAGCGGCGATGAGCAAGATGTATACGCTGAACGATTACGGCCCGGCGCTCGTCAAGCAGATGGGTTTGTCGTTGCCAATGTGGCTCGAGCTGCAGACGACGAACTGCCCTTGCAACGCGAGCAAGCTGGCCAAGGACGCGAAGTATATGTTCGGCCTGTCTTCGGTCGGCGACATTACGCTCGCTCTCGGCGCGACTGGCAAGTTCACGCTGCGCGAGCTGATCGACGGAGTGATCTCGCTTTACCCGGGGAACAGCCGTGAAAGCCAAATGGCTCCTTTGACGGGCGTTCTGAGAGACTCCGGCTATGCGATCGCGGAGCTCGCCGCGGTATACGACGACGAAGGCTGGGATTGGATTCGCAGCTTTAGCCGTTACGGAATCGCGGCGAAGGAAAGCGCGTCCTACCTGATCGGCAAAGGATTTTCGAAGAATGACGTAGTCTTGAAGTTGCGCCCTTATCCGGCGAAAGATATCGCGCTCGTCCTGCGCGAGCAGTACGGACTGTCGGACGCGGACGCGATCGCCGCTCTGACGGATCAACATTTTTACGATGAGAACGAAATCAGCTCGGCGGTCGCTTGGGCATACAACGGCAATCCGGTCGCGCTGTGGGTCAAGACGCTGCGGGCGCAGGGAGCTACGGCCGGCTCCGTCATCTCGTTGTTGATTTCCCGCTATCCGGAATATCGCGATCCGGGACTCGCGGGCACCGCGCTCGTCAAAGGCGGCTACGCCATGGACGAAGTGATGCAGGCGCTCATCCGCCGTTCGAGCAATCCGGACTTGCAGAATACGATTGCGACGCTCAACCAGTTGTTCGCGCAAAGCCAGATTTCCATTGCGCAGTTGCTGGCTGCCTCGTCTAGCGAGTCGCCGGAAAGCGGTCTCCTCTTCCTGAAAAACGCCAAATTTACCCGTGCTCAGCTCGCTTGGGCTTTGAAGGATTACTATGGCGTAGACGCAGGCAAAGCCGCGTCCCTGCTATCGGACCAATATCCATACGACTTGTCGCAGGTGATGCAGACAGTCGCGGACGTCTACGGTCAGAGCAAGGCGGCAACGGCCGCCCTGGCGCTAGACGCCGAAGGCATTACGACGCTGGCCGGTGCCGTTACTTACTTGCGGGACGCCGGATTCGGCTTGAAGGACATTGCGCTCGCAGCGAAGACGAAATTCAACGCTCCGATCGGGGAAACCGCTCAGCGATTGACGGAAGGCAGCAACGAGGGCGCGAACGTAATTCTGTACGCGGTCGCGGGCGCTTACGGGCTGACAGCCGAGCATGCGATCCACGAGCTGCTCGCCTATCGCGGCCAAACGTCGTATGCGCAAGCAATCGCGTTCCTTTACGCGGGGCAGCAGTTCGGCTTGCCGACCGCGGCGAAGCTGGCCAAGGAAGAGTACGGATTGTCTTCCGGAGAAGCGCTTCAGCAGCTTCGAGCTTTCCGGATGTACGCAGACAAGGATGTCGCGAACGCGATCGCCTTGGCGTATGGCGTGTCCCAGAACCAAAGCGTCGTCGATTCGCTGGAAGCGAGCGGTATCGCCGCGCTGGAGGACGCAGTGTCGTACTTGTTGCGCATGAACTTCGATTTGGCGAGTATCGTACGCGTAGGCAAAGAACATTACGGCTTGAATCAAAGCCAAGTCGCGGCGGCGCTCGACGCTTCAGGTTTCTTCGATGCAGCGGGCACGGAAGCGGTGAACGCCATCGCCCTCGTCTATGGTCAGACACTGAGCGAGACGATCGTTGATATTCTGGACGGCCTTGGCGCGACCACGTACGCCGAGGCGCTGCCAGAGCTTCGTCTACGCGGATTTACGCTGGATGATATGGTGTTGGCGGCGAAGGAGCATTACCGGTTGTCTACGGGCGAGATGCTGAGCGCGCTTTTGCCGAAAGCTTGGTATCCGCTTACGGACGTAACGGCGGCGGTATTCTCGATCTACGGCAAACCATTCTCGGAAAGCGTCGGCGATCTGCTGAGGGATGCTGTGGTTGCCACCGCGGAAGAAGCAACGCCGATGCTGAGGCAGATGGGGTATTCCCTGAAGGAAGTCGCGACGGCGGCGAGGGAAGTGTACGGCTTGACCGCTGAGCAAGCGATCGCTTCGCTTAAGAACGCGGACGCAGGCAACGCGGCGATGATCGAAGCGGCCGTCGCGGATGCGTACGGCACGCAGGTCGCCTCGAGCGCGGTCGGGTTGCTGAACGCAGTCGGCGGCATAGCGGATCCCGCCGCAGCCGTCGCATACTTGCAAGGAGCGGGCGTTCCGCTCGGCGAGATCGCCGGGACGCTCGGGTCCGTCTACGGGCTGATGCCGAGCGAGATTGCGGGCACGCTTGCGGCGACGGGGCTGTATGATGCGGCGTCGATCCTGTACGCATTGACCGCGAATGCGGCTAGCGGCACGTCCGTTACAGGCATCCTAAGCAAGCTGGGCATTACGACCGCGTCCACCGCGGCCGCAACGCTGAAGGAAGCCGGATTTAGTCTAGATGATATCGCGATGACGATGAAGCTCGACTTCTCGCAGTCGCCGACTCAGACGAAGGCGATTCTGACAAGCCTTGGCAGGTACGGCGCATCAGCCATCGAGCGGGTCGTGTCCGCCGCGTATCAGGAGCAACCGAACGCCTCGGATTCGTTGTCGTACATCTTGGATTCGTACGGCATTACGACCGCGGAGGGCGCGGTGGCGTTCTTGAGCAAGTCGAAGAGCACGGCGAAATCCGCGGCGCTTCAGCTCAAAAACCATTACGGCACGGACGCGGATCGGGCGTCAGACCTGCTAAGAACTTATTACGACGCAGGCGACGTCACGCTGGCGATTTCCGCCGTCTACTACACGGGCACTAATCTATCTATGCTGGAGCAGCTTATTCCGCCGGGCTATGCATCCCAGCCAAGCCATGTCGCGAACTATTTATCGGGCAAAATGACGCTCAAGGACATCGCGGTCGCGATGAAGGAGCTGTTCCATCTGAGCGCGCTCGATGCGATGGACGCCATGTCTGCCGTGAACGCGACGCCGGAGGCTCTGTACAACAGCGTGACCGAAGTGTACGGAGGCGATCCGCTTTTCGCGAAGCTGGCCGATCAGAAGAATAAAGGCGCAAGCGCGGCCGTAGTCGCGGTCGATATGTACCGGTACGGCAAGCTGACTTACGACGACAAGTATTTGGTCGATACGCTTGACTCGCTCGGTTATAGCGACGCAGAGATTCTAAGCGTAAGATACATGTACTTCAACGCCGGCAAACGCAACGAGGGCACGGTCGAAGAACAAGCGGCGCTCCTGACGCGGTTCGGCGTGAACACGCCGGACGCAATCGTAAACTTCCTGATCTTAAAGTATGGACGCGGGGGTACGGTCAACGCGGTTGTGTTCGCGAGAATCGTTCGCGCGGGGCTGCCGGAAGCGTCCATGAAGGACTTCGCGCTGACGATGGCCGCCCAAGGGTTCAACCATGGAGACATCGAGAACGCCTTCGGCTACTTGAACGAAGACAAGCGCGCTCTCTCGGATAATCTGAAGACGCTCGGCTACTCGGCTTACGAGGCCGCAGGTTTCGTGGGCCGCGTGTACGACGTCATTGACGACAAAGTCCGGGTGCTCAAAGGAAATGGGTATACGCTCGAATCATACATCCGATATCTCAATTTCAACGCGGCGCTCGTGAAAGCGTTGAGAGAGTCGGGCTTCTCCGCTTCGGAGATCGCGATCGCGGCCGTCCGTTCGGGAGCAGAGGGTAATTACGCCAGAATCGCGATGGATTTGCGGGACGGCGGATTCACGGACCTGAAAGTCATCGTCGGCGCCATCCTCGATACCGGTTACCGGCCGGAGTGGATTCCGAACGATCTGAGGGAAATCGCTTCGCTGAAAGATTTGGCGAAAGCGATGAACGACTCGGGAAAGGCTTCGCTAACCCAAATCGTAACCGGCCTGAAGATCGCGGAAGCGAACAATAAGATGATCTACGACATCGTGAAGGAGATCAGCAAGCAAGAACAGGCGGCATTCACGGACGAGCTGTCGTTCGCGGAACGCAAAGCGCTCGATGACGACGACATCGCGATACTCATGACGATCGGATCGCTAAGAGAAGCCGGATTCAGCTCCCATGACAGCGCGGGACTGCTGACGTACGAGACGGGCGACTGGATGACGGCCGCGCTCATTCTTATTTTGTCAGGCTACGATTGGGATGACGTGCTTGGCGCGGTGTGGGACGAGTATCGCGGAGCCATCGGGGTCATGATCCTGCAGACGATGATGGGGCAAGCGATCGGGAAAGTGATGCAAGACTTCAAGCAATATTGGAAGCTCGTGAAGATCGTAAAGCGAATCGTTAAGAAAGAGATTACGTAATGAAGAAGGCCGTTTCACGTGGCGCGATGCCATGAGAAACGGCTTTTTTCATACCCCGTAGCGGGCGACCAGGTTCATCCCGATCCGACTTGGCAACAATGGTAATGCTCACATCATGCCATCGAGGAGGCACAGGCACCATGTCCGAGTTCAACCATGTCGTGGAAAAAGACGGAGACATTCATCCAAGCAACGTAGAGAACGCGCTATCGAACATCGACGCCGAGGAAAGAGAGCGCATCCTGCGAAATTTCGACGAGTTTAAGGGTTATCTAGCCAGACGTATTAAAATGGCGCAAGGTATTGGCTTAAGCGAGGAACAAATCGCGGTCATCGCTCAAGAGGTCGCCGATTACTTGGCCGATCACGAGGATGCGCGCAATAGCGAGGAGAAGCTGCTGAAGGAGCTATGGAAGGCGGGTACCGAAGAGCAACAGCACATGCTCGCCCACTTGCTCGTAAGAATGGCTCAACCGCAGCGCAAACATTAACGAGACGAGGGTGCCCCGACCGAGGGATTCGGTGGGGGCACCCTTTATTTGTGGCCGCGACGACCTGTCGAAAACGAACGCATCGACCTTTTTTCGACGCCAAATCCCCGTTCCTACGGATCATTGACCGCGCTCGCGACGACAACTCATAATAAGATTTGTGTTACATAAATTTACAGTTGGGAGTGTGTTTGATGTCCAAGCGGGTGCTGATTTTGACCGGTGACGGAGCGGAAGTGCTGGAGGTTTATTATCCGTTTTTCCGGGTGAAGGAAGAGGGCTACGATGCGGTAATCGCCGCGCCGAGGAAAAAGACGCTATATACGGTTTGCCACGATTTCGTCGACGGATGGGACACATACACGGAGAAGCCGGCTCACCAGTTGGCGGCCGAAATCTCCTTCGCGGACGTCGCGCCGGGCGACTACGACGCGCTAATCATACCGGGCGGACGCGCGCCGGAATTTATTCGCAACGATCCGGATCTGCCACGCATCGTTCAGCATTTTCTCGATGCCGACAAGCCGATCGGCGCGATTTGCCACGGTGCGCAAGTGTTCTTGGCGCTTCCGAACCGCTCCGCCTTCGAAGGCCGAACGATGACGGCTTACAATGCTTGCAAGCTGGAAGTCGAATCGCTCGGCGCGCAGTACGCGAGCGAGACGTTGCACGTGGACGGCAGGCTCGTTACCGGTCACGCGTGGCCCGACCTTCCCGGCTTCATGCGCGAGTTCCTGAATTTGCTCGGCCGGACGTCGTCGAACAAGGAATTATCTTCTTCTGTGAACTAATGCATAGGGGTACGATAACAGGCCGACGATCCGGGATCGTCGGCTTTTTGGCATCCGTTCAGATCAGCGCAGCTCGCTTCCGATCAGTACAAGTGTGATTCCAGCGGCGCTCCGGAATCCGTCCGACGCGAGATTAGCGGAGGCAACTCGTTTTCGCGCGGCAAAATCGTTAACGCCAGATGCAGGCTGCGCGCGATCAAATCGGCCATCCGCGAGACGAGGTATAGGCGCGTGCTTTGCAGGAGCATGAGTTCCATGAAGCCGCCGAGATTCACGATGCCCGTCAGATGAATATCTCCTACCGGAGTCAGCTTCTTACCGACTCCCGATCCGGGGCGCAACGGACCTTCGCCGACGGCGATGGAGCCGACGCTCGCGGCGCTTCCGAGACAGGCGTCGACGCCGATGATGAAAGGATTACCGATCGTAAGGCGAATCCCTTCCATCGTGTCGTCCAGGTTCATCGCATGCACCGGTTCCTCCAGCGTACCGAACACGTCGAACGTCGAACTGCGGAATTTGCGGAGCGACGTTCCCACGAGCGGGCCGAGCGAATCGCCGGTGGACCGGTCGGTGCCGATGCATACGATGACAATACGCTTGTCCGGCGGGAGGCGCTTGAGATAGTTCCGAAGCTGAACGGCTAGCCGAATCGAGGCGCCGGGGTCCGTAACCGCTATACGGAATGGCCATTCGGGTATGAGGTTCACGACATCACTTCCTAGATAGAAGATCGTAATATCGCAATGATACATTATGTATCATTAGAAAGGTGTCGGAATTTGGGGGGAGGAAATAAATTTGTGGTAAATTGATTTTATACGACTTATTAGCAGCAAAGGAGCATGGAGACGATGAAGGAAATCATCAAAAGCGACGTGGAAACCGCGCTTCGAGGGTATCGCGCGCACGATGCGTATTTGCACAGCGAAGCCACGTCGTTCGTGTTCGTGCGGAACTTCCGCATTCAGATCACGGACACCGCCGTCGCGGGCGAGGGACCCTATCGCGTCGCGATAAGATTCGAAGGGCACGGATGGCTCCGCATGGAGGGGCTTACCCATTACGAGATTGACGCGCAAGGCAGGCTGCTGCTAGCCGGATTCGACGAGCAAGGAAGAATGCACGTGGCGCTAGAGCTAGGAAAGGAGCCGTTCCCGGAATGACGAAGCGAAAGATATTGGCGGTATTCGCCCACCCGGACGACGAGACGTTCATCTGCGGCGGGACGCTTGCGAAGTATGCGAGCATGGACGTGGACATCACGCTAGTTAGCGCGACGCGGGGAGAGATGGGGCGCCGCATGGGCAACCCCCCTTACGTGAATCGGGAGACGATGCCGGAGGTTAGAGAGCTGGAGCTGCGGAACGCATGCGATGCGCTTGGTGTCCGACAACTGATCTTCTTTGATATTCGCGACAAAACGGTGGAGTTCATCGATCTGGAGTTGTTAACGTCGAGAATCGCGGCGCTGATCGAGGAAATCAAGCCCGACGTCGTGCTGACTTTCCACGAAATATTGGGCGGGCACCCCGACCATTGCGCGATCGGCAAAGTGACGACCGCCGCGCACGAGCGGACCCGGGAGCGCAGCGGCGCGGAGCTGTTCTTCATTACGTTTGGCGATACGCTGGCGAACGCACAGGAAAGGTTCGGATATGATTATCCGAACCCGATCGTTAGAATCGATATTTCGAAGCATCACGATGCCAAGCTTGCCGCATTCCGCGCGCACCGTTGCCAGACCGAGATCGACGGCTGGGTATGGGGACCGGATAAGCAAGCGTTGTCCAAGTTCGGCAAGTACGAGTATTTCATCGCGGGCAATAAGGCTATTCCGCCGCACCCGGGCGAAGACTTGTTCCCGCCGTCGAAGCGTTAGCTAGCGGCTTTCGCCAAGCGCTCCCGCGGCTAACATCTGAAGCACCGTATTGTCCATCGGAGGGTTGTGCAAGCCCGCGCGAACGTCACGGTAATAGCGTTCGAGCGGCGAGCTCTTCGCCAAGCTGGCGCCTCCCACGATGCGCATCGCCATGTCGACGACTTTAAGGGCATTGTGCGTCGCGACGTATTTGGCAAGTCCGAGGTCCGGCTTCAAGCTAGGCCGATTATCCGGTTCATTATCCCAACGGTCCGCAGCCGCGTATAGCAGGCAGCGGGCCGTTCTGATTTCCGCTTCCATGAGACCGATCTGTTGCTGGACGGTCGGCAAATCCGCGATGACCCCTTGCAGGTGGTTCGGGCGGTAAGTCTTCGCGAACCGCACCGCGTAATCCCGCGCCGCGATGGCGATACCGACGTAACAAGCCGGAATATGGAGCAACCAGCCGCCGGCATCGTCGATCCCTTTGCCCGTGATTCGATGATCCGTCGCCGCGAACGCGCCGTCCAGCACGACATCATGGCTCCCTGTGGCGCGCATGCCGAGCGTATCCCAAGTTTCGACTATCGTCACTCGGTCGGACCTATGCACGAGAAATTCGGCCACGCTGTCTTCTTCCGGTAAATACGCCGATACGACGAACCGGTCGAGAATCGGCGACAGCGTGCTGAACGTTTTGCGGCCGGTGATGCGATAGCCGTCTCCTTCTCGGACTGCCGTCGTCTCGGGTTTGCCGCCACGGCTTGGGCTGCCCGAAGCCGCTTCGCTGGCGAACGTGTTGATCATCGCGCCGTCGTGCACGATAGCGCGGCACAACTCCGCGAACAATTCCTCCGGCCATTTGCCGCACGTGCGCAAATGCAGCACTTGGCCGACATGCCAACCGACCGCCAACGCGGTCGAGCCGTCCCCGTAAGCGAGCCGCTCTTGCAGCTGAACCATCTCGTATAACGAGATCTCGTCTCCGCCGAATTGACGCGGCACCGTAAGCTTCAAGTAGCCGGCGTCGCGCATGTCGGCGAAGTTATCGAACGGGAACGAGCCTTCCCGGTCGTGCTTGGGCGCGCGAGCGGCGAACCGTTCGGCCAGCGCCTCGACCGAAGCCGCGCGCTCCCTCTCTTGTTCATTGCGTATATATTGATCGATTAATCGTTGCAAAGTACGTCACCCCGTTCTAAGTTTCAATTCCATTATTGAAATTATTGGTCTTCGAGTCAACATAAGCCGTAAGCGATAGCGTAAATTGACTATCCCGATGGACGATGCGTACAATGGCTATAGCCTATCGAACAGAATCAGAAGCAGCGCAAGGAGGCTTAGTCGATGTCGTCCATCGGGTTAGTGCTAGAAGGCGGAGGAATGCGCGGGATTTATACGGCCGGCGTACTCGAATATTTCTCCGAGCATAATGTGTATTTTCCCTATACGGTCGGCGTATCGGCGGGAGCTTGCATGGCGGCCAGTTATTTGTCCCGGCAGCTCGGTCGCAATCGCGTCGTCAACGTCAACTGGGTGAGCGATCCTCGTTATATCTCATGGAGAAATTTGTGGCGCAAAGGTCAGCTGTTCGGCATGGATTTTATTTTCGACGAAATCCCGAACGCCCTCGTTCCTTTCGATTATGATGCGTTTCTGCAAGGCCAAGAAGAATTGGCCATCGGCACGACGGATTGCGAGACCGGCGAGCCTATTTACTATAGTAAAAGCGATCCGGGCTTCGATCTGCTGAAGGTGCTGCGGGCATCCAGCTCGCTGCCGTTCATCGCGCCGATCGTCGAGTACGGCGGCAAGCAGTTGTTGGACGGCGGAATTTCAGATCCGATACCGCTCCGCCAAGCGGAAAAGGACGGCTATAACCGCAACATTGTCATCCTCACCCGCAACGCGGATTACCGCAAATCCCGCAATCGGTTTTCGTGGATAGTGAAGCGCGCCTACGGCAAATATCCGGCATTCGTAGATACGATGATGCGCAGGCACGCTATTTATAACGGTACGTTAGACTATATCGCCGAGCAGGAGCGATGCGGAAACACGTTCGTCATCCGGCCGACGGAGCCGCTCGCGGTCGGACGGATGGAACGCAATCCGGCCAAGCTCGATGCTTTATATTTGCAAGGATACAAAGACGCGAAGCACATTATGCCGTCATTGCAAGCCTGGATGGAGCGATAATTCCGAAAGATGTTAAAAACATTCGGAGGAGAGGGGATCGAACATGAGTACGTTATACGTCTCCGATATGGATGGAACGCTGCTTAACGATGATCAGCAAATTAATCCGGAATCGGTCCGAATCCTCAATCGGCTGATCGATGAAGGCGTTCGCTTCACGGTCGCGACGGCGCGCTCCTACGAATCGGCGCGAGCGCTGCTGGCGGGGTTGAACCTACAGCTTCCGGGTATTTTCATCAACGGTGTCTTCATTACCGAACTGCAGAGCGGGCGAGCGCTGGAGTCTCATTATTTATCGGGCGAGCTGGGACGAAAGATTGCCGGGCGTTACCTGGAGGCGGGGCTTAACCCCGTCGTGTACACGGTCAATTCCGAAGGGAAGTCCCGGGTCTACTATCGCGGCGTATTCAACCAAAGCGAGGAATATTATTTCACCGACCGATTGAAACGCGAGAGCGATAGGTTCCAATTGGTCGATGACTACGTAGCCTGTCTGACCGAGAAAATCATCGCAGTCAACGCGATCGAGACACCGGATCGGCTCGAAGCCGTCTACGGCGAGCTGTCCGGCTTGGGAGGCTGTATTTGCCATTACGGACCGGATATTTACGCGCCGGGTTACCATTGGCTCGAAGTGTCGAGCGAACGGGCGACCAAGAAGCAAGCGACGCAGCGCTTAAAGGAAATATTCCGCTTCGATAAGCTGGTCTGCTTCGGGGACAATCTGAACGATCTGTCGATGTTCGAGGCGGCCGACGAATGCTATGCGGTGAGCAATGCCCACGAGTCGGTGAAGCTAGCGGCTACGGGAGTCATCGGAAGCAACAATGACGACGGGGTCGCGAAGTTTTTGGCGGAACGGGGAGAAAGAGATCACAGGGGGTTCGCGATATGGCTGCCGGCAAAATAGAAGAATTCTCGATCAACGCGTGGCCATCCCTGCAAACGATACTTATGGACGGATGGTTGCTGCGGTTCGCGGACGGCTACACGAAGCGGTCGAATTCGATCAGTCCGCTATACGAGGGCGGCAAGCAGACGTTTAGCGAGAAGATCGCGTTATGCGAGGACATCTACGATAAAGCGGGACAACCCGTTATTTTCAAAATCACGCCATTCATCCATCCCGAACTCGAACCCTTGCTGGAAGCGCGCGGATACAAGACGATCGAGCCTTCGCTCGTCATGGAACTGGACGATCTATCCTCCGTACCGGAGCCCGATTCACGGTTCGAGCTCCGCTTGACTCCGTCGGTCTCCGAAGAGTGGGTAAACCGCCTGATCTCCATGAACGGCATGTCGGAGCGGGATGGACGAACGACGATGAAGCTGTTTGAGCGGCCGCTCATGCGGACGGGCTTCTTCACGCTCTATGACGGGCATACTCCGGTAGCTTGCGGTCTGGGCGTCGCGAACGAAGAGTATGTAGGATTGTTCGATATCGTCACCCATCCCGACCACCGCGGCCGAGGCTGCGGAGAGCAACTGCTCCGTCATATCCTGCGTTGGGCGAGAGAGGGCGGCGCGAACAAAAGTTACCTCATGGTGCTGAAGGATAACCCTCCCGCCAACAGACTGTACGAGAAGCTGAATTACAGGACAATCTATGAATACTCCTATCGTAAACGTGTCTAATAGTTGATGGAATTAATAGAAGCGCGCAGGAGGTTTTTGTCCACGAGTTACGAGGGTGGCGAGGTTACAGCGAGCACAATTGGAATTTTGCGGCTGTAGCATCGTTTGGCGAGGTTACAGCGAGCACAATTGGAGTTTCGCGGCTGTAGCATCGTTTGGTGAGGTTACAGCGAGCACAATTGGAGTTTCGCGGCTGTAGCATCGTTTGGCGAGGTTACAGCGAGCACCAAAAAGGATCTCAGACTCCACTTTAGTGGAATATGAGATCCTTTCGTGTGTGAAGGGGGCGTCTACGATCCTTTCCGATCGTTGAAAAGCGATTGAATCTCGTGATCCGCCAGCAGTTGCTCGATAACGACGAAGTCGTAGTGTCCTTCTCTTAAACAATATGAGACGACGACGTCCCGCAAGTCGGTCGGACTCATGGCGTAGCCTGCCTTGGCGAGCATTTCTTCCGATTCTTCGTTGTTGAGTTTTAGAAGTACGGCGACCCGAAGCATCTTTTCCTTGGAGGGCTTTATTTCGTCGTTCAGAAGCTTACTCCAATAATCGCGGCTGATTTGACCCTGTTCGAAGGCGGCCGCTCGGTAGGTTACCTTATCGCTTTGGTGCGCTTTGCGACGGATATAGGCACCCAAGGTCGCGGATTGCTTGGCTTGGTCGATCAGGTCGGGCAAGCGGGATGCCCGTCGATAGAAGTGCGTGTCCGACGTTGCATGGGGAGCCGCGCGCGAATCAGAGGGCATAGGGAAACCGATCGCTTCGGCCTCAAAGAGTATGTCTGACGTTACCTGTACTTCTCCCCTCAACTCAGCAAGGAAAGCTTCCTTGATTATATCGAACGTGAGCTGCGACATACGCTTCCCTCCATGTTGCGTAGCAGGCAATAAGTTCCGGCCTATTACGGTCTATACTCGGAATCATAAGCCATACGGCGATGCCGAACAAGACCATTAGGAGGCTCTATTATGCAACCTTTGCATTCTTCTTCCGTAACTTTCACCCATTGTTGGAATCGACCGTACTTGCCGACCGGCGGTGCCGGAAAATGTTACTTGCTCCTCGAAGCGAGAGGGCATGGAGAAGTCCGAGCCGATAGAGCGCCGATTAACGTCTCGCTCGTGCTCGACCGCAGCGGGTCGATGTCGGGCAAGCCGCTCGCGTACAGCAAGCGAGCTTGCCAATACGTCGTGGATCAGATGAACGAAGGCGACGTGCTAAGCTTGGTCGCGTTCGACGACGAGGTATGGACGGTTGTTCCGCCTGCGCCAGTCACCGTTGCGAATAAGTACGACATTAAGCAGCGGATCGAACGTATCCGCAGCGGGAGCTGTACAAACCTGAGCGGCGGACTAATGGAGGGCTCGCGGCATGTTTTGGCGGGTAAGAACGATAGGCCGAGAGCGGTTAATCGTGTCATTCTTTTATCCGACGGGCATGCGAACCAGGGCATTACGAGCAAGGAAAGGTTAGCCGAGATTGCGCGGGAGTATCACGGTTCCGGCGTAGGCATTAGTACGATGGGCGTCGGCGATCGCTTCGACGAGGAGCTGATGGAGACGATCTCGTATCAAGGCGGAGGAAACTTCTATTATATCGATACGCCGGAGCGCATTCCGGTGATTTTTCAAGAGGAGCTGGAAGGCATGCTGTCGGTCGTCGCGAACCGCATGACGCTGACGCTTCGAACGACGGATCGCGCGGCGGTGACGAACGTATACGGATACGCGACTGAACGATGCCCGGGTGAGTTGAAAATCAGTGCGGGAGATTTATACGGCAATGAGGTAAAAGCGATTCTAGTGGAGTTGACGGTAGCCGCCCATTCGCCGGGAAGACACCCCGTGTTGACGCTCGAATGGGAGTACACGGACTTAATGGGAGGAGCAAAGTCGGCTTGCGCTTATCATTGCGAGGTTCATGCGGAGTTTACGGCGGACTCAGAATTGTTGAACATGAACGGCGATGTGAAAGTGCTTCAGCAAGTGGAGTTTGCGCAGTCCGCCAAAGCGATAGAGTCGGCCATGGAGGCGATGGACCGCGGAGATTTACAGGCCGGACAACAGATGCTTCGCGAGCAGGCGGATCAATTGCGCATGATGTCGGATGCGCTTGAAGCGCCGGCGCTGGCCGAGGCATCGGAGAAGCTGTTCGCCCGGCTGGACGACAACTTCGAGTATTCCAGCCGTACGCGCAAGGAGCTGCATGAGCAGAAGTACAAGCAATTGCGGCGGAAATAGCATGCCAAAAAAGCATGGAGGGAAACCAGTAATGGCTCCCAACCATGCTTTTTGACCGTTTACAGCTTAATATTTTTAGCGAAGTTCCAACCGCCCTTAACCGGTGCATTCAGCGTTCCGGTCGCATTTTGCGTCGCGTAGCCGATAACGATGGAATCGTAAGTGAGCTCGATCGTCTCGAACCCGTTATCCGTGCTGAAAGAGGATACGAGAATATTGCCGAGCTCATAGGTAAGCGGCGCTACCGGCGAAACTCCCGGCTTGACGAAGGCAATCGTACCTTTGAGAATGACTTTTCCCGAAGTGATCGCAAGGAAGATTGGGAGAGTTGAGGAATCGGGACGCTTCATGATGACTAAGGGACCCGGCGTCGCTTTGCCGGCTGCTATACCCGTACTGGTTCTGCTGACGACGTTCGTCACGCCTAATTGAACGCTGGCTAGAGGGATCCATTTTTCGTAGCCTCTAACAATCGATTCTCCGTCGATCCCGTCCAATTTCAAATAGATGTCGTAGTTGAGCGGTTGTTGCGATTCGTTAATCGATGCTGCGGTACCTGCGAACGTGCTGAAAGTCAGAGCTAGCGCGCAGGCGACTATGAAGGCTAGCATTACTTTCCTCGGCTTCTTGATCGAATATCACTCCTTAGATAATGAATAGCATCACAAGAGTATATTCGGGGTGTTGCTAGAGTAGAACAACTATTTTGCAGCCGCCAAACTATTTTTACCGATTATCGATCTTCTCGGGATACAGATCATGGTTCATGAGGCGATACTCCGCCATCTGCTCGAACTTGGTGCCGGGTTGGCCCCAGTTGCAGTAAGGATCGATGGAGATGCCGCCGCGTGGTGTGAACTTGCCCCACACTTCGATATACCGCGGCTCCATGAGCTTGATGAGGTCGTTCATGATGATGTTCATGCAGTCCTCGTGGAAATCGCCGTGGTTGCGGAAGCTGAACAAGTACAGCTTAAGCGCCTTGCTCTCGACCATTTTCTTGTCCGGAATGTACGAGATGTAAAGGGTGGCGAAATCCGGCTGACCGGTCATCGGGCACAGGCTGGTGAACTCCGGGCAATTGAATTTAACGAAGTAATCCCGGTTCGGATGCTTGTTGTCGAAGGCTTCCAGCACTTGCGGGTTGTACGCGAATTCATACTTCGTGCCTTGGTTGCCGAGCAACGTGATGTCTTGCAGTTCTTCTTTGGTGCGCATGTAAAATAACCCCTTTCCGATTGGAAGAAGGAGATGTCGGGAACCGGCTCTGTCCGCAAAAGAACAAGAAAAAAACGGCACCTGTTCGCTAACCGGAGGGCAGTGGATGCCTGCGGCTTAGGCGGCGAAAGACTTGTGCGTTTTCCTTAGTTTTTTATAGAGGGAGTTCGCGAACCTCTCCTGAGACAGCCTTATTATTCGCCGTCCAGATTTTCTTCTTCAGTTACATGGGTACTATAGCACAAATAAACCTGGGCAGCCAATCCTGGTCAAGACCCCATTTAGTGGACAGATAAAAAAGCCTAGGCTACAAGCTGGCGTCGGTATT
>NZ_JBHSNC010000044.1:0-16480 GCF_042655785.1 Cohnella yongneupensis | reverse complement strand
GCGCTCGCTTTATGAAACGGATGATATGATCGAGCAACACTTACTGCTCAATCTGATAGCTGATGCAGTGGATCATCAAAAATTGAAGACAACGCTCGCCGAAGTACTTGGACCGATCTCAGCAGAGCATCTTCGCCAAGCCCACAAGCTATTGGAGAGCAATAGGACGATTGGCAAGGTTGTTCTAGAGAATTTTGTTTAAACACCTGTTCTTGGAAAAGCACACAATAGAATTCCCTTGCTCAATAAGCAGGTGATACGTTTATTAGCAAGGAGAAATAAGTTAGAGCCGACTACTGTTTGTAGTCGGCTTCAATTTTTGCAATAAGTAAACTTGAAATGGTTCCATATATTGGGCAAGGGATTGGGGGGAGTGAGGGGTTTGAACCCTGTCCGACAATATCGGCTTCGTATTGAACTAACGTTCCCCGTTAGCGTACTCACCGTCTATGAGCAGATATTGAAGTGCTTCTCGGTCTTAACCGAAGCTTAAGTTCATCTAATATGCGCGGACAAGAAAATCCGACTTGTCTAACATGAACACACATTTAACTATATCTCTTTGCGGCAGCAACGTCCTCATGAAAGATCCGCTCTTCTTCAATCAATATTTAAAGCCCCGCAGCAGCCTCGATGTGGCTTTGCTCGGTAAGGATCAATTCCTGAATCGCCTCTGTGGCAAACGCGCCGTCCAAAAACGCGTTGGCTTTCGAGTGATAGTCCGCTCTAAACGACGTGCCGTCTTGCAAATGAATCCGTAGTAACACCCCTCCTGTTGGATGCTGCTTGATTTTCGGGTACACCGCCTCAAATCCAACGTAAGACAGCGGCAGGAGCTGGTCGATAAGAGATGAGGTGGCCGTAGGGGTAAATTCGCCAAGCGGGCTGTCGTCGATGCCACTCTGAAGTGTCACGCGCGTCACGCGGCCCTGAATGTCCCACAGATCGCCTAGCGTGCGTGCGTGCGGGTTTTTACCGACCTCATAAACTGCATGATCGGCAACCACGCGGAAGTTGGATTTGTAGCCACGCAACTCATATATTGGGGTCCCCTTCGCCAAGTAGAAGGCCTCCCCATTTTTTAGTTTATAATTGCTGCACGAGTTGTTGTTAAAGGCGTAGCGAATCTTACCGATTTTTTCGCCGAGTTGGCTGTCGGTAACGGTAGCGGTGTTTTCGTTGTTGTCGTAGTAACGGTAGTAACTGATGTCATTTAGTTTGAGGGCATCTTCCCATTCGATATCGTCATTGCTACAGCCGAAGATGCCAAGAAATCCGTTTTGGCAGCCCGTGAGTCCGAGGAGAAGAAAGACGCTCAGAGCCAAACCTATTCGCTTTGCCATCTGCAAGCCCCCTTATATTAAGAATAGACGCATGTATACCCCGCGTATTCTCGATAGTTTGATTAAAACACAATAAATCATAGTAAAAGTAGGAAAACATATTTGACCTGTTCCTTTAGCACTTGACGAAGATGAACATTCGTCATTTTTACAGGAAACAGACAGGTAGAAACTAACATTTCCTCCTTATTCGACACTGTGATCTCAAATTCCTTGCTGTCTAAATAACGTAACCAAACCAAGTAATTTTGGGTTGCCTTACCATTAAGTGGTCCATCAATGTTGCGCTAAACTGCCCGTTAGCGGGGAAAAGGCAGCCGTATCGAATGGCTGCCTTTTGTTCTGGTTTTTAAGCTATCGTTCTCCATTAGCTTTACGAAATCGTTGCTTTTATACGATTTCTTGTAGGCTTGAGATTTCATCCTCACATATTTGAAAACCCTCTTGGATCGTTTCATCCAAGATTAAAAAAACGTTTTGCCGTCATATTCAAAATCCTCATTTTCTAATATTGTTCCAACCAAAGGTTGATCACCATTTAGAAATTCAAAACGGTATTTGTTGCCTTCGACTATTTCAATATTATTATCTCTTATTTTCAACCTTATTGTTTTGCCCAAATTACAATCACCTTCCTAATCTGCCTGTTATTCAACGAAAAAGTAAATCACCATTGTGATCCGCTCTGTTCAACTATAGTTCTCCTTTAGCTTAATACTATTTTTAAACCAATCTTAAAAACTCATTACTACATACGTTCTGGAGCCCGGAGGCCGAGTAGCCCGAGTCCAATTCGGAGAACTGCCCCGACGGCCTCTGTCAGATGCAGTCTCGACGCCGACTCTGTAGTATCATTGGTCAAAATACGCTCGTTCCGATAAAATCGATTGAACGTCTTTGCCAAGTCCAACAGATGGCGGGCAACCACCGACGGCTCGTTCAACCGTACAGCATCACGCACCGCATCCGGGAAGCTATCGATCGTTTTTAAGCATGCCCATCCATCCGTACTAACTGAACTGAATACTTCTAGTCCGTCTAGATGAAGACTCGTAATACCTGCAGCCTTTCCTTTTTCAATAAGCCTGACCGTCCTAGCATGAGTATATTGGACATATGGGCCGGTATCACCTTCAAAACGGAGCATTTCGTCAAGCGCAAAATCAATCTCTGACATTCGGTTTCCTCTTAGGTCGCCGAAGATCACCGCCCCGATACCTACGGCTTCTGCCACATGAATGGCTTCGTCTGGATGCAGGTTGCTCTTCGACGCTGCTTCCAGCGCTTTTTGCACCGCTTCGTCTAGAACCTCGTCCAGAAAAACAACCTTTCCTTTGCGAGTCGACATCTTCTTCCCTTGTATCTTCATCAGACCAAACGGAACGTGCTCGCAATTCACTGCCCACTCGTGGCCCAATCGGCGAAGGACGGCAAATACCTGGTCGAAATGCAATGCCTGTTCTGCCCCTACGACATAGAGCATTCGGTCTGCATCCATGACGGTTTTTCGGTAAATAGCTGTTGCAAGATCACGCGTCGGATAGATCGTCGTACCGTTGGATTTCAGAATTAGGCAAGGTGGCAATCCTTCCTCCTCCAGTCTTACCACCTGGGCACCATCACTTTCCTCCAGAATGCCTTTGGCTCGCAGTTCGTCTACAACGGGTTCCATCTTATCATTGTAGAAGCTCTCCCCCAATGTGTGGTCAAACGTCACGCCCAGGCGAGCGTAGACACGTTCGAATTCCTCCATACTCACCCCTACAAAATAGCGCCAGAGCCTCTCAGCTTCCGGATCTCCCTGCTCAAGCCGTCTGAACCAGTCCCGTCCTGCGTCCACGAGTGCTGGATTGCCTTCCGCTTCTTCATGAAAGCGAACATAAAGCCTTAGACTCTCCCTGATCGGTTCGATAGCCAGCTTATCTTCGTTCCCCCATAGTCTGTATGCTTCCATCAGTTTGCCAAACTGCGTACCCCAGTCTCCAATATGGTTCACCTTCACTACGTCCCAGCCACATGCAGCGTATAGGTTGGCAAGTGCGGACCCAATGACCGTGGAGCGCAAATGACCAACACCGAATGGCTTCGCAATGTTCGGAGAGGATAAGTCGATGACCACACGTTTCCCGTATCCAGCATGCGAACTGCCGTATTTCGGCTTGGTCGCGTCTGTTGCGATTCGTAGCCCCCAAATCTTCGGTTCAAAAAACAGATTTAAATAGGAGCCAAGCGCAACAGCACGGATCCCCTCAACGGAGGCATTGCTACCGGGTATGTTCAGCTTATCCGCGAAATCTATCGCGATGGTAGCCGGTGACATGCGTAGGATCTTAGCAAGAGTGAAGCAGGGAAAAGCAATATCCCCCATTTCCGGACGCGGCGGTAGTTCGAGTAAAGCCATCAAATCTTCACGGCTAAGTCCGGGAACATGTGGCATTAATGTATCGGCCGCGGCTTCAAGAATTCTCATGACGGTCATGCCTCCTTAATAAAAAATAAATAAACCCCCGTCTCGAATAAGAGACGGGGGTTAGTCCGTGGTACCACTCTTCTGGAACGACACCGAAAAACTTCACCCATTACAAAGGGTAAGAAAGGCAATACGTTCCACTTGATGCGATAACGGCAACTGCCGGGCCGCCCTATAACGGCCCCTTGGGCCGGTTCAGACAGCCAACTCCCGGGTGCGCTTCCTCCGCGCCTTAGCACCGGCTTCCACCATCCCCGGCTCGCTGAAGCAATCTAACGCGGAATACTCTTCCGTTCATCGTCGTTCACTATGAATGTTATTAGTATAGCCAATTTACCAAAAAAAGCAAGATAGCTGCTTGGGATGTCGTACGTACATGGGTAAAAGAGCTACCTAACTCCTTCAGTTATCGTTACCGTTAGGAATGATTAATTACACGTAATTTTCTAAGTCAATCGAGTCATTTAGCAGCATTTATTGATAACCATTGAGGTATGGCGGCTAAAGGATTGTGCTCCCATTTATATAGTCTTTCGACTTCTTCTTTTGACATCTCTTCTCTATCACCGCTAACTTCAAACCAGTATGTATTGTACTCCGCGTACATTTCTTCGATATGCTTAATGCTAAGACCTGATGACACGATTGCATTCATAATATCCTGCAAACGCCATGTATAGGTTGGTATTACCCCATGAGGCCCTATTGAGTCATACGGCCTTACGACAGAAATTTGCTTCGTATCGTCTCCGAAAGGACGCGTAAATGGGTGAACATCATACATTAAATAAGTGCCATTGTCTTTAAGTACTCTATGAATATTTTGATACATGGAATTTAAATCATTAATCCATACATGAACTCCATTTGAAGTGTAGACCAAATCATAGTCATTGCTTTTTATTTTGCCTAATTCCATCGTGTCATCGCAAACGAATTCAATGTCCCAGCCGTGCTTTTGAGCAATCCCAGCACCATTCTCCAATTGCCGTTCCGAAATATCGACTGAGGTCACTGTCGCTCCCATCAAATGAAACGCAAAGACAGCATGGTTATCACCGCTTGAAGGCACACAGATTCGCTTACCCTCCAAGCTCGGAAATCCCTCTTTAATCATTGCATAAGTCGTATGATGAAATGCTGATTCAGGTCGAGCTATTAACTTTGAAATACGCTCATCTGAACGGTATTTTGCAAAATCTGTGTCAGACCATTCATTCCAAGCTTCTTTTACTTTATTGTTTTTACCCATAAAAATTCAAACCCTCCCTATAAAAACTAGCAGATTCGGTTTTAATGTGAATGAAATTATTGTCCCAAAACCGAACCATTCTCACTATCGTGTCCCGTTAGTCCAGGCTATGTAACTAGATGTGACTATCTAGGGTTGGTCTTCATTTCATAGATTTTTTCGAGCGTATGGACACATTTCATCTTCTCGTTATCCGCCTCTGTGTGGAGATACCACTCCACAAGCCTGTACCCGAATACAAGAAGGATTATTTCGTAGACACAATGATCGGTGATACGGGATACATCCGCATATTCCGAAAAGCCTTTGTAATACGCGGGGACGCATCGCCGGTAGTGTTCAACCATGTGATCGATATCCGCTTCATCCGCGATCAGGCTTGCGAGATCCTCGCCCAGATAGCCCCGTCCGCTGGTATCCCAGTCGATGATCGCAAATTTCCCGTCAGCATAGAACGAGGGGTAATTTTTCGATACGGGCGAATATCTCATCTGCTTGCTCATCGATGTCGATGAGTTTTCTTTCGTAATTCGGTTTTATCATTAATTTCCATACCGTTCCGTCATTCCGTCACTTGATACCCACCCTTTAATTGTCATATATTCAGACGAATTCCTTATTAGAGAGGTTCAATCTTTATCCCTGCACAATAAGAATAAGCAACCTTACGGGAATGGCGGGTATCCGAACTCAATACCAAGTTATTTTTCAAAATTTACGCTTCCGAATCCATGAGACCGATGGATTCCCGGATCGGCTGTCGTCTATATAAACGAAGGCATAAATGAACACATAAATGAACACAAACTAATTTGACGAAGAGGTGTTTTGAAAATGGCATTAACGTCCGCATTCACGAGCTTCAACCTGCCTGTAAAAAACGTAGAACAATCGAAAGCGTTCTTCACCGGACTCGGATTCGAACTCAACCCGCAATTCCCCGATAACGAGAATTCGGTAGCCATCGTGATCGGCGACAACCTGCAGGTCATGCTGATCAATCAAGCATTTTTTAATACGCTCACGGAGAAGGAATCCGTCGATACGAGCAAGTATGCGCAGATGACGATCGCATTGGCCTTCGAGAGCCGGGAAAAGGTCGATGAAATCGTGAATACCGCGGTCTCCTTGGGCGGGAAATTGCACGCTGAACCTGAAGAACATGGGTTCATGTATCATTGGGGCTTCGTGGACTTGGACGGCCATCTGTGGGCCATTAACTACATGAACATGGATGCGGCACAAGGTTAAGGCTAACGGAGAGCACGCTCGTACTAGGGTTCAAAAAGAAAGACGCCGGGCATCTTCCCCGGCGTCTTCTTCGCGATGATTAGTTTTGTTCGGTATAGGCTTTGAAATTGTCCATGATCGCTTGCCAGCCTGCTTGCTGGAACTCGACGGGATTGGAGCTTTCCGCGTCGAACGTTTCAATGACCTTCGTCTCATTCCCTTGATCAACGAAAGCAATATCCACTCTTCTTCCGTCTTCCATGGTGTAGCCGATCGCCTCATGCCAATTCACGACATCGTAGACGCCGCCAAAATCAAAGCCCATGCTGCCATCCTTCGCTTCCATCCGTGTCAGAAACTTGCCGCCAACCCGCAGATCGTTTTCGGCTCTCGGCGCATGCCAGTCCTCGGACGCTTGATTCCACTTCGTGATGTGATCCGGCTCGGTCCAATAGCGCCATACCTTCTCGACAGGGGCTTGAATGACGGCTTGCACGGTTACTTTCGTCGGTTGACTTGTTTCCATTTTAATTAGACACCTCTCTCATGATATTCATCCTTTGGTTATTCTCAATGATATAGACGTAAGCCAATGACGAAATTCATTGGTCAATTCGCTCAGGCAGCCCAAATCGCGAAAATAATGGCGTATGAATGAAGTTTTGAACGTGCAGGATTTGATTTTCTTTGGTTTCGATGACGTGGATGCCCCAGGGTACCAGGCCAGAGCCCTCTTTGCCCGGCATATACTGGGCCAAGGCCGGATAACCGCCATTCACCGTAATGGGCACAAATCGCGAACCTTCGCAATGCCAGCGAGTAAGCGAATAGAAGGCGGACAAATCTTCCTTGCCGCGGATCCACATCTCGAAGGGCGGCATCGACATGCAGCCTTCCTCGTGGAACAACGCGACGAGCGCAGCAATATCGAATTTCTCGAAGGCCTCCACATACCGGGACAGCAGCTGCTGCTCCGGTTGAACGTCCATGCTGCTGAGCTCATCCGAGCGAAGCTGTGCCCGGTCCATCGTCTCTCGGGCTCTTTGCAAGGCGCTGTTCACCGCTGCCGGCGACATCGCCAACGTTTCCGCGATCTGCTTGGAGGACCATTCAAATACATCCTTCAAAATGAGTACCGCGCGCTGCCGCGGAGGCAAGGTCTGCAGGAGAGCGATGAAGCACAGTTGAAGGGTATCTCTGCGGACGAGCCGATCCTCCGGATTGCCCCCAAAGTCGGGAGACGGCCAGATCCAGGCAGAGTCCGGCAGTGTGTCGCGCGGCTCGACGATGGCGACGGCCGGGTCGAACAGGTCAACGGGAAGCGCGCGGCGCTTGGATTGTCTCAGCTTGTCCAAGCACAGGTTGGAGGCAATCCGATAGACCCAAGTTTTGAACGAAGAATCCTGTCTGAACGTGCTCCAGCTCTGCCAGACCCGAATACTCGTCTCCTGAACGGCATCGTCCGCATCGTCCATGGAGCCTAGCATTCGGTAACAGAACGAGGTTAAGCCCGGCTTCAAGCTTGCAAATAATGGTTCGTCAAATGCGGTCTCGTTCATCGCGGCCTCCCTTAACGATCTCCCCGAAGGGCGGTACCTTCATTATATGTAATGAATCGGACAGCCTCAATAGAATACATAGGCAGGATTATGGGTTCATTTATCATGGGCCTTCGAGGACTTGGACGGCCATATGTGGGCGATCAACTTCATGAACAATACTGCGTCGGAAGGCCAGGGATAACGAAGAGCATCAACGCGTAAGTGGTCGCGCCGACCTTGGTAATTTGGCGATTTCTCTTTAATGTAGCCCCAAACCTCGTCTAAATTTCGGCAAGCATGTACGCAACGTGGAAGTAACGACTTTATTCTATCGTTCTGTATTATCCTCGCCCTCGTTTGACTTAAGTGACCTCAATAGTTCAAGCTCGACCGAAACTACGCTCATGGTTAATATTAAACGTAATGAAGCCTACTTCATTGTCGCATCGATATTAAAAAGTTACGACTTTGGACACCATGACGCGTATATAATTCCTGAATTTATGTTAGGGAATACGTATCGTGTCGACTATTTAATAATTGGGAAAAACTCTGGTGGGTATGAATTTATTTTCGTCGAGTTAGAAAACCCTTATAAAAATATTACCACTCAAACGGGGGAGGTACGATGGAACTTCCTGACGAATTTAAGACTTACGAACCGTATCGCCTTCACTTCGCCGTAGTTGCAGGCAGACGAGACAATTTTAACGACACTACACGATGGCATAAAAGACGTTTAAGAAGTACTGACGATATTGAAATTCTCCACTTCGATAATCTGTGTGACTATGCGACAGGAAAAATCGGGCATACGACTTACGGTTAATAAAAGCCATAAAGCGAGAAGGCGCCGGAAATACTCCGCCGCCTTCTTTTTTAATCGTAAAGTTCTGGGGTATACCTAGCGGACGCATCTTCCCATTCTTCTTTGGGATATATCGTCTACGAACGGGGGATGGAACATAAGCTTTGTCCCGGAGCTTTTGCAGGAGTTCGCTTAGATTTTCGTCTAGCTTCTCATAGCTCTCCAAGGTTTCGCCGTCGATTCCGCCCGCACCTTTGTTTTCCTTCACCTGTAACCATGCTGCATGAAGTTTTCGGTCAAACAGAATTTGCCCATAAATACTGTGCCACTTTAGCTTCAATTCTTGATTCAAGTCTATCGCCCACCTTTCATCGTACCCAATCCGTTCGTTCTTACCGCAGTAACGTGACGGTTGTTTGGCACCACATTCAAGTGTTTGTTCACGAGGTCGTTCCCCTTCCGTTCAGCAGATGTTTGGTCATCTGCCTACTTCCGTACTAAGAGAACGTCTGAATTCTCAACCATGACTACAATTTCGACGAAGCCTTATATGTAGCCATCCTTTGCAGGGAAGCAGAGAACCTCACGGGGTCATCGTATCTTCCTTCTGAACATACCCGGCACCTTCACTTGATAAGCCATCGTTGTTCGTCTGGTTCATTGAACACCGATTTTTCTCCAGGCTTCCCGTTATTGTCGCACAGTCGCCGACTTATCCTGCCGCTGCGTGCTTCACGCTTTCGCATTTGGGTCTGCTCATCCGCCTAGCTCTCGGCTCGTGTTTACCTGAGGTAACGTAGCCGCCGCTTTTAACGGATTGCTTATAGCGAGTAATTCGTTAGAGTTACGACTGCCCGTCGCACAACAAAAAGGCCTCAATTTACGCGGCCTTCAGATTCAGAGTTCACCATGCTTTTTTGCAATTATCGATTCCAAGCACGGTGTTGGCCGGGCAATATCGGGTTGCCCCGGTCAGTATAGGCGCCAATCCGATAAGTCCCCACCAATTTTTGAAGGAGATACCTAAAAATAGGATACCTACTCCGGCAGAAATTCGAATGATTTGTTCCGTTTTACCGACATTACATTTCATCCCGACACCTCCTTTATAAATCGTGTGCTAGAATCATCAATTTCATTCAGGGACGTATCGATGGCAAATTACTCGGAAAGTTTTTGGCATAAAATCAACAATTTATTGGAAAGGTATAACAGCACCTTGAAAGGAGGTTCTTCGTTTGAACTCGTTGGAATGGAGCCGCGGCTTAACGGAAATGACGCTAGCTTTCCATATTGTGTTCGCTACAGTAGGGGTGGGAATTCCGATTTTTATCTCCCTTGCTGAATGGATAGGAATTCGAAAAAAGGACCCTCATTATTTGCTTATGGCCCGACGATGGACGCGCGGATTCATCATTACAGTTGCCGTAGGCGTCGTTACTGGGACATGCATCGGTCTGCAATTGAGCCTGCTCTGGCCTGCATTTATGCGGTTTGCGGGTAACGTGATCAGCTTGCCTCTTTTTTTGGAAACCTTTGCATTTTTCTTTGAAGCCATTTTTCTCGGGATATATATGTACACGTGGAATCGGTTTTCCAATCCATATTTACATTGGTTGCTGACGATCCCGATTATTATCGGATCATCCGCTTCGGCGTTATTTATTACGATGGTCAACGCCTTTATGAATACGCCCCAAGGCTTTACGCTCCAAAACGGCCAGTTGACTCATTTAGATCCGCTCTCCGCGATGTTTAATCCGGCTACGCCTTCTAAGGTAGCGCATGTTCTATCTTCCGCTTATTTAACCGCAGCATTTCTGCTCGCCATGATTGCCGCATTCTCCATGTTAAGAGGACGGGAGAACGATTATTACAAAAAATCCATACGTCTCAATATGATAGCCGGAGTAATCCTTGCGGCAGCGACGATATGGATCGGAGATCTTTCCGCCATATTTTTGGCGGAAGAGCAGCCTGAAAAGTTGGCCGCGGCCGAATGGCATTTCGATACTGGCAATCGCGTTCCGCTTTTTATCGGCGGAAGATTGAATCCGGATACGCTTGAGATAACTGGGGCATTAAAAATCCCGTCCGCTCTTAGTTTGCTTGCGAAGCATAATCCGAATGGAACAGTTATCGGCTTAAACGATTTTCCGAAAGAAGAGTGGCCTCCGCTTTACGTCCACTATTTATTCGATGGAATGGTCGGTCTTGGATTTTATTTGTTCGGTACTTCCCTTCTTTTTATCTTTATGACGCGAATAAAGCGATGGAATGCTTATAACCGATGGATAATCGGCGCTATTCTTGCAGGGGGTCCCTTCTCTATGTTGGCCATCGAGCTCGGCTGGTTCTACGCGGAGGTAGGCAGGCAACCATGGATTCTTAGGGGATACATGAGAGTGTCCGAAGCCGCTACTACCAACCCCGATGTAGGGATCACGTTCTGGCTTTTTGCAGCCTTGTATTTGTTACTTGGCCTTGTTAGCTTGCTTGTTTTGATCCGTTTGTTTCGTAAAAAGCCGGCTGAGATGGAGCTGGAAGAGCGCCGTATCATCTTATAGGAGGGGTTCAACATGCCGATTGAACAGCTTGGAATTGCGGTTCTTTGGATCTTTCTGTACGGCTACCTGATCGTTGCATCGATTGATTTCGGGGCCGGATTTTACGCTTATTACGGAAAAGTAATAGGTATCGACACGGTCATTTCGCCGATCATTTCCAGGTATTTATCACCGGTATGGGAGGTTACGAACGTCTTTCTTGTGTTCTTTTTCGTCGGAATCGTGGGTTTTTTCCCTGAAACCGCATTTTATTACGGAACAGCGCTGCTGATCCCCGGAAGCATTGCTCTTGTATTACTGGCGATCCGCGGATCCTTTTACGCTTTCGCCAATTATGGCGCTAAGAAAAACAATATCTATTTGCTGGCTTATGGAGCAACGGGACTTTTCATTCCGGCTGCATTATCTACCGTGTTTACGATTTCGGAAGGCGGATTTTTGTCCGTTCATGGAAACTCCGTCGTTTTTTTGCCTGCCGAACTATTTTTCAGTACGTACTCTTGGGCAGTCGTGTTGCTGGCCATTTCAAGCGTTCTATTTATCAGTTCGACGTTCTTGACCTACTACGCAGCTCGAGCGGAAGACAACAGGGCATTAGAATGGCTTCGCTCCATTTCTCTCTGGGCAGGCGTTCCAACAATCATCTCGAGTCTTTTTGTTTTTATTGCGCTTCGCAATCACAATAGAGAACATTTTCAAAAGACATTGGACGTGTGGTGGATGTTCGGGTTGTCCTTGGTTAGCTTTACGATTGCGATATGGCTGATTGGGCGTCGAAAAAACTATGGCTCCGCATATATTGCAGTCATGCTTCAATTCTTATTCGCCTTCTTCGGCTATGGTATTTCCCATCTCCCCTACTTGCTTTATCCTTACTTAACGCTTTCCAGCAGCGTGACGAACCTCGTCATGGGAAGGGCGTTAGTCATCTCGTTCGTGGCGGGTCTCTTATTATTGATACCGGCACTTGTACTTTTGTTAAGACTGTTTTTATTCAATACTAAATATGTAAAAGGGGAAACGCGATGAACCCATTTGATCGACAGGATCAATGGCTCACGAGGCTATGTTTCGTAATAGCTGCTTTACTGTTATTATCCGTTATACGATTCTTGTAGCTAATAACTTAAGGAAAGCCCGACTAACCTTGTTCAACGTGGACACCTTGAGCCTATTCTCAACCTTGATCGTCTTAAAGAATGTCGATAAGATACCGACCTAATGCAGATGAGGTATGCGATTGATAACCTGTTGCTCGCTCCCCAAAAAATAAACAACCCTAGTTCGGTGCAAATCGAACTAGGGTTGTTTATCGTTTTTTTATAGATTCTTCTAATCAACAGCGTGACTTCACATACATGCCACGCCATGTTACCTCAGCAGATCCAAAACTGACCGAAGATTCCATATTCGTACCACCACCTACACAAGGTTTATGATAAAATAATATCCGTTTTCCGATATTTATAAACCTGTATAATCTTGATAAATCGATGTTTGTCTCGATCCAGATCTCTTTTTGATTCATATGATAATCGGTCAGAGATAATCGAGGTAGCTCAGTTTGCACATCGAATTTCTCCTTCCCCCTTAATGTGAACGGTACGAAGGCGGCCACAAAGCCTGCAGCTACTCCAAAGCCAACGCCTAAGCCTACTAAGCCAGCCGTTACCGTTAAGTGTCGAAACCACAGCTGTGTATTATCAAAAACTGCTCCGCTGTAAGAGCAGCAGGAGCCGCTCCGTTATACAAAGGCGACCCTAGTTATGCTCCTAAGCTTGACCGTGATGGAGACGGTGTAGCTTGTGAATACTAGGATGAATAATAAACGGCAGCCCGAACGGCTGCCGTTTTTGTTATTGAACTAACGTTCTCCGTTTAATGAACCTCTATTATGCATTTGAATAATTAATCGAGACCACTCCTGGTTAACTACGGAACGAAGGAGTACCCCAAGTACCCGAAGAAGAACTTCGGCTCGTGCTCCTAGTTTGTATCCTCACTTAGTTGAACGAAAAAAAGTATCTTTATATACTAAAAGTGAGACCTTTACATCTAAAGTAATCTTCAACTTGTTTAATTCTTTTCCAATATACTTAACAAAAAGTTCATAACGTCTCTTTAACCATTCAAATGACCTACTCATGATGTTTGTAATTATACATGTATGAGTGATCCGGTAGGACGTCCAAATTTTTATTTGAAAATATCCCAACCTTTATTTCGCCTGGCACACTATTTAATTGTCAGGAATTACAGATGCAACTACGGAGGCAAAAGATGGATTCAATTGGGAAGAACGGAAAAGAAGCGGCGGAAGCGATTCGGAGCTATGTCAAACCGATTTTCGGTTTTGCGTTAAACCGGGTCAAGCAGCGGGCGGAGGCGGAGGATCTAGCTCAGGAGATTATGCTGCAGTTGTTAAAATCCTTCTCCGGGGTGCGGGACATTAGATGCCTTGATGCTTACGTCTGGACGGTTGCCCGATACACTTGGGTGAATTGGTTGAAAAAGCGTGCGCACGCTCCCCAAGCGATCGAAATCAACGGCATGTCCGAACTGTCGGCCGCCCCTTCCTGGGAGCCGCTTGACCGGCTGCTGGTAACCGAAGCTTACCGCGAGCTGCGCCAAGAAGTCGCGTTTCTGTCCGACATCCATCGCCGGATCGTGGTCATGCATTACTACGACGAGCTTAAAATCGGCGATATCGCGATTGCTCTGAACATTCCTGTCAACACGGTGAAGTGGCATTTGAGCGAGGCCAAAAAGGAGTTACGGAAAGGGATGAAACGTATGCGTGCAACACGAACTTTAAGTGTCAATCCGGTCAGCATGGGGGAAATGGGCCATTCCGGTTCGGCCGGCAGACTGGGCGAAACCAACGATTTTCTTGGACGCGCCTTGGCGCAAAATATCGTTTACGCGGCTTATCACAAGGCGCGTACCGTACATCAAATCGCGGAGGAGCTCGGAATGCCGCCGTCTTTGCTGGAAGGCGAAGTCCGGCACCTGGCCGATTACAATTTTCTCATCCAAACCTCTCCCGGCAAATATCAAAGCAATACCATCGTCTGGGACCTCTTCGAGTTGGTCGTAGCCGGTCATCAATTCTGGCAAGATTGCGCCGCCGAAGTGGCCGATGTTCATTTCGACGCGTTAGTGGAAGTTCGCCGGCAAGTCGAGGATAGCGGAGTGTACGTTCCGGACGGCGACTATAACTTCCTGCTCTGGACCTTGCTGCCCAAGAACGTCGAGGAGCAATCTTGGCGGAGCATGCCGGCGGGCGACAACTTCGATGCGGTCGCACCAATGCGAAAGGACGGAGGTCAGTATATTGCCTATGCGGCGTTGAACCGGAGCCGCAATGCCGATCCGGGTTTTGATTTGAGTAGTTACGTCACCTTCGGTCCATCGCTCCGCTACGTCGAAGACACTCCCTTATACTTGTGGCAATTCAATACATACTGGAGCGACCGCCAGGTGGATTGGCGTTTCCTGGAATACCGGAATGTCGAGATTTGTCATGCGTTCCAACAAGGGGAACTGCCCGACAACGAAGAGAACAGCGAGCAATATTCGCTCCTGCTGGAGAAGGGGTACATCCGCAAGACGGAGGAGGGGTACAAGTTCAATGCGGTTTGGATCGACTCTCCGCAAACGTTGGATCGGTTGAACAAGGCAATGCCGGATTTGTCCGCTCTGTATGCGCCTGCTGTCGGCAAGCTCTACGATAAAATGCTCAAGCTGTTCCTGCAAAATCAGCCGAAGCATTTGGAGCCGCAGCTTGCTTACATGGTGAGAGGCAACACCGGCGGAGGCCGGCTTGTCGCTTATATTTTGAAGCATTTGATCGATAACGGGAAGTTGAAACCGCCGTTGCCGCACCAGCAGAAGACGATTTCAACATGGATGGGGCCGGTCAAGTAAGTCGGTTCGGAAATGTATACGAAGAATGGCCGTTCCCGGGTAGTGGCCATTTTTACACAAAACTCTGTCTGTCCAACGAAGTGATTAGGACATCGCTATTTCACCACGGCCCCCTCCTGAACGTATGAAAATGATTAAAAACTACCCATGTCGCATGTGCGTCATGGGTAGTTTTTGATCTCAATCGTATCTGCCGGATTTCTCCTTTACCTTACGATTTTTAATCTTTCTTGTCCGCAACCAACCGTGAGAGGCCAGATGCTCCACATACTCAGCAGATCTATTCAGCTAAACTGCCCGTTTAACGAAGTTCCGGTGGTCTAGTCTACATCTTTATTTCAGATTCTAACTTTTTTTCAGTCTACTAATCCTTAATTTTCTTTGAACATTAAGAAATGATCCAACATGGAGAGCAAAAGTACTTTTTTTAAAACCACCAATATGAAGATTAAGAACAAATAATAATTCCTGAACGAAAAACGGGCCCTAGAAACAATTCTAGAGACTCGTTTTTCATTAGTTCTATTCTTTTTTCTAAAGAAATGGAAATTTACAGTAATCTCAGTACGTATCGTACATTTGTCTTTGACTTATTTATCTTGTAAAACTGTCTTGTTTTATCCTGTAAATTGTCAATTTTTATCTTGTAAACTGTCTAATCTATAACCGTTACTCACACCAAGATATATTAAACAAAGGATGGTTTCCGAACGTCAACCTTACCGCTGACAATTTTAATGTACTCTGTATCCGGACCTTCCACCGTTGGACCAACATACACCATCGGATTTTCGTCTATTTTAATTGAAACGCGAGCTTGCTTTCCATTAGCGGATCTATATGCTTGCGGGGCAGCTGTAACAGAAACCCTACCGCCATTGTATTTCCATCTACGTTTAGAGCCGGCGGGGCATGAATTGCCTCGGCGTCTATTCATATCGAATACCTCCTACCAGATGATAACTTACTAACAGTGTATCTGAACAAGAATTAATCTAGATAACCTAAAAGCTCGTTTAAATCGATTCCAAAACTTTTCCTTAGGGCAATTAATGTTTCGGCTGATGGCTTTGTTATATCTTTCTCAATTTCACTTAGTCGTCCTTGTGAGATTCCTAAAAATGACGAGAATTCAACTTGAGTCATTGTTTACGTATCCTTTTAACACGAGTAACGATTCTCTCCGACATTGGCTCCTTCACAAAAGGACCCGATGATCTAATAAAACATCATCGGGTCTTTTTCTAGTTGTTCTAAATTTCTTGTTGATTATAAGTGTTTCCGCTAACCTACCATGACCGAAATTAGCCGGTAAAAGATGTCCAAACATAGACCGATATAA
>NZ_JBHSNC010000043.1:0-158088 GCF_042655785.1 Cohnella yongneupensis | reverse complement strand
GGGGGCTTGGCCCCTCCCGCGACCGGACTTTCACCGGCTAGAAGATGCGTGCCTCTGGGCACGCCATAACAAAAAGCACCCCCCGGCAAGGACGTTGAGAGTTTGTTCTCAATGTCTTTGCCGGGGGGTGCATCGGTATTTGTTTCGTCTAAATGAGCTGTCCGATCGTTAGGCCGCTACGTCGCGCTTCCGGAATACCGTCCACGAGATCAAGTTGAATAGGACGAAATAGACCGCCAGAACGCTTATAGCGAATCCAAGCGTGAGCGGATCATCTGCGATCGGGCCTCCACGCCCGTTCGCGTACTGCGTTAGATCGAGATGCAGGAATAACACATACTTGATCCATGGCTTATCGATCATAAGGAACAGATGGGACCACAGTTGCGCCGTAAATACGATGGAGATCGATAAGCCGATCGCAAGACCGTTACTACGAAGCGCGGACGACAGCATGAAGGCAAATGCGATAATGACAAGTGTGGTGACGTAATTCAACCAGAAGAGATGTCCAAGCTCGTTAAACAAGACGCCTGCTCCTGCGTTCAATTCCGGGATATACTCATTGATATCATTCGTAGCGCCGAAGAACGCCATATTGATCAGGAACGTTACGAGGAAACCGATCGCCGTAATTAGCAGCGAGAACAATACGACCGCGATAAACTTGGACAGCAGGATACTCGAACGGCTCCATGGTCTAATCAGGAGGAGCTTGATCGTTCCCCAAGTGAATTCTCCGGCAACGGCTTCCGCCGCAAGTACAACGGAGAAAATCGTGATCAGGAAAGTCAGTAGGAAGCCATCCAGCTGCATGGCGCTGAATCCCGTAATCGTCTCATCCGAATTCGAGGCAAAATAGAGCAACATCGACAGCAGTACGGGAAGCACGAGGATGATGCCGAGCATGACCCACGTACGGGCTCTGCGATAAATTTTCATATTCTCGTTCTGCACGAGCTTCATAAAGTTAACCAATCGTATCACTCCCCGTCATTTCGAGGAATTGGTCTTCAAGCGACTTCGTCTTCACGCGAATGCCGTAGACGTTAATTCCCGCTTCTACTAATCTACGGTTCGTGGCTGCTACCGAGCTGCGATCCGCGGTAATGGACAGTAAGCCTTCCGATAGACGTGCCCCGTACGATCCTTCCAAAATACCGAGCGCGGCATCCGGATGATCGAGCTCGAACAGCACCTCGTTCTCGGTTTGCGCGTCTTGGACGTCATCCGTTCCCCGAAGCGACCGAACGTCTATAATCTGGCCCTTCTGCAAAATCGCGACGCGATCGCACATGAGCTCCATCTCGGACAGCAGATGAGAGGATACGAGCACCGCGACTCCTTCGTCTTGCGCAAGCTTGCGCAGGTAATCTCTTAACTCGCGAATGCCCGCGGGATCGAGGCCGTTCGTAGGCTCGTCCAATACGAGCAGCTTCGGACGGTGCATGACCGCTTGGGCAACGCCAAGACGTTGGCGCATGCCTAACGAATACTTCTTTACCTTGTCGTGAATGCGTCCCTCGAGACCGACAAGCTTAATGACTTCTTGAATTCTTTGCTCCGTAATGGACGGATTCATGCGCGCATAATGAAGCAAGTTCTGATATCCGGTCAGAAACTTGTACATTTCCGGGTTTTCGACGATCGCGCCGACCTGGATGATCGCTTTAGGAAAATCGGACTTCACGCTATGTCCCGCGATTTGGATGTCCCCGGAGGTCATCCCCATTAATCCGACGATCATGCGGATCGTAGTCGTCTTACCCGAACCGTTAGGCCCAAGGAAACCGAATACTTCGCCCGGTTGCACTTCAAAGGACACGCGGTCGATGATCGTTCGCTTGCCGATGACTTTGGTAACGTCCTGCAACCGAACGACGGGTGCTTGTGACATGTACTTCCCTCCGTTAATCAATTGAACAGCAACCCCATTATATCAATCATCGGCGTAAGGAATACAATTTTTAGGTAATTTTTATTTCGATTGGCGGTCGCAACTGACGCAGCAGCCAAGCGGATGCAATACTTTGTAAAATCCCGTGCGGAACAGAAGATTCGCTTGTTCCATCGTTTTCAGCTTATTGCACATTAAACAGTAGAAAAGTACGGATTGTTCCATATGCCCTCCATTCTATACGTATCGTTTCATTTGTATACATTACGTATCATATATTTAAAATAGGGCAGTTCTTGTCCCCTGTCAAGGTTTTTGTCAACCGCTGATGAATTACGTCGCTTGGAGTTGCTCCAGCATGCGATCTTGAATCTCTTTGCGATCTTCCGGCTGAACGGTATAGTAGTAAATTCCATTGATCATCTTACCGGTGCCTTTCAAATTCAAAGTGACGATATTGCTGATCGACGAGCGGTAATCGGATGCCAAATCCACCATATTGCCAAAGGTCAAATTCGTTCGGACATCATTTGATAGCTCGGAAAGGATATGAGGGAACTTGCTAAGCGAACGAAAGCTAACGACCTTATCTACCGCCGAGCTGAGCACTTGCCGCTGCCTTACGTTGCGTCCGAAATCCCCATGCGGATCTTCTTTGCGCATCTGAACGAAGGCTAACGCTTCCTGTCCGTTCAAATGTTGCTCGCCCAGCGGAAATTTCATGCTCCCGACATCGAACGCGAACGGATTGTCGACGTCTACCCCGCCTACGGTATCGACGATATCGATCATGCCTTCCATATTCGTCTTCATATAATAGGCGATCGGTACGCCGAATAGCCGTTCGACCGCTTCGACTGCCCAGGAAGTTCCCCCGAAAGCGTAAGCATGATTGATTTTGTCGTAGGTTTCGCGATGCGGGATAAGTACCCGGGTGTCCCGAGGAATGGACACTCCCAGCACCGAATTCGTTGCCGGCTGCACCGTTAACAGGATCATCGTGTCGCTCCGCCCCCGATCGCCCGGTCGTTCGTCTACGCCGAGCAGTAAAATGCAGAAAGGATCTTCCTTGTCCAAATCGGGATGCAACAATCGGTCCACTTGCTCAACGTCGAGCTTTACCGCTTGAATGGCATCCCATTTGCTATCATCGGTCGCCTGCTTCCCTTTGTCGCCAGCGGGAGATGGCTGCGTATTGCTTAATGCGGTACCTTCTGCCGAAGTCGCTTGGCCATCGGCTGACACCGGTTGCGTATCTACTGTTGCTACATTGTCATCGGTAATAACGGCAACCGGATCGGACTTAACCTCTTCCCGTTCGAACACGGGCTGAGTCCATGTTTTTGCCGGCAAAGGTTCGTACATCGCATCCATCGTGTGCTTAAGCGCATACCAAATATAGCCGCCTGCGATTACGGCGACCACGACTACGGATAGCAACGAATAAAGACTGATTTTTACCCATTTCTTGCGTTTCAATGGAGGCTGCTCCTTCCGTTTCCCGCTAAGTTGTATAATCCAATCGCTTGAATTGCTTGTCGCCGCCTCGCTCCATCACTTTGCGGTATAGCGTCTGAATGTGGGGTGCGAACGCATAAGCCGACTGCAAATATTCGTTCAGCCGATAATGAAACAAATGGCGTTCGTAAGTCGATAGTTTCCAAGAAACGCCATAGAGGAAGTAACCCTCCTCTTCCTGAACGCGGACGATCGTCGCCTTCAAATGAACCTCATGATGATTCAACTGCATCTTAAGCATCCACTCTACATCGTCTCGTGGCGGAAGCTCCAAATGCGTTCGGAACAGACATCCTCCGAAGCTTATATTATCTAGCAATACTTTCTGCGAACGGCTTCTCGCCGTGCGATCGCCAACTCTAAGCAAGGATAGCTCCGCATAAAGCGGCAAGTGCAGCCCGAATCGGATGTACTGGCGTCTATTCTCTTGTTCCTCCTGATCCATAACCGCCCACGCCTCGCTAATGATACTTAACGTATCTCAATGATTCCCCTTACTTTACGATACATTTTGTATCATGTCAAGGCGAGATAATGGCATGATTCCACGACAAAACCTGTCACAACCGTTGAATGCTCACTGTTTAACGAGCTCGTTTTTGGGCAATAACAAGATTAGATAGTTATATGCGACATTTTGTAACAACGAATGAAATTGTTCGCCATTCATATTATGATGGGGTTAGTGATACATTCTGGGAGGGATATGATGAATATCGGAAACCGTATCGCGTTCCTACGGGACCAACGCGGTTTGACACAAGAAGAGCTAGCTACATCTCTCGGAATCTCGCGGGCAGCGCTGTCTCACTACGAGAAAAACCGTAGGGAGCCCGATACCGAGACCCTTTCCAAGGTAGCGGATTTATTCCAAGTCTCGCTCGATTATTTGGCTGGAAGAACGACGCAGCCTACGACGACGCTAGATACGGACGTAAGACAGTTCGCCGACGAGCTCGAGCTTTCCAATAACGAGATGCTCGACAAGTTCGCGCTAACGATCGACGGCCGCAAGCTGTCCCCCGCGGAAGCCAAGAGATTCATCGCTTTCGTTCGCGCCGAACGGAATATGGGCGAATAAGATCAAATATAAGCATATAATCATAAGCTTGCACGACTTGCGCGCTTAAGAAAAAAAACCTCGAGTATTCGGTTGCTATCGCATCCGAATGCTCGAGGTTTTTTCATTAATAGAGCGTATGTTAAAAAGAGTCAGATTTGCTGCGCCGGCTTTTTGAATTCATCCGGCCATTTGTCCGATTCGATTCCCAGTTGCGTCAGAATTTTGTGGATATCAATTTCCAATGGTTCCTTAGCCTCCAGTAAATCCTTCTCCATTTTCGCTCCCATACCCTCTCATCTAGAACTCTATCCCCAAACTCTATCGTAATTATAGGAGATTGGAAATGCGGAGGGTGTCGAGTGCCGCTGTCATGTCATTATTGTTTTTTCGGAGGTTTTGTCGAACATTGGGCGGACTGCAAAATATGTCGTGCAGCGTGTCCTTAGGATCAAAAAGACCGTCCATGGAACGTACGCTCCATGGACGGTCATGATGACTCTAACGTTTAGTTGCCGCCTACGCGGGACAAATCGCGCATGTTCGCTTCGAACGCCGCGAGCAGCGCTTTATCGCCGCTTAGTCCTTGAGCCTCGACTTTGGCGATTTGCTCCATCATCCGCTTGTAGTCCTTAGGGATGACTTTCACGAACTTCGCGGCATGAGCCGGCCAGTCCGCCAGCACGCGGCGACCGAGATCGCTATCCGTATGCTGCACGTGTTTGCCGATCATCTCGCGCACTTGCGCGATCTCCGCCTCGTCCTCCAGACGCTCCAAGCCGACCATCTCGTAGTTGCAACGGTTGATGAACTGACCGTCCCAATCGATGACGTAAGCGATGCCGCCGGACATCCCGGCCGCGAAGTTGCGTCCCGTCTTGCCGAGAACGACTACGCGTCCGCCGGTCATATATTCGCAACCGTGGTCGCCCACGCCTTCGACTACGACGTTCACGCCGCTGTTACGAACCGCGAAGCGTTCGCCCGCAGCCCCGCGAATATACGCCTCGCCGCTCGTCGCGCCGTAGAAAGCGGTGTTGCCGATGATGATGTTGTCTTCCGCCTTGAAGGTCGCGGCCTTCGAAGGGTAAACCGCGATCGTTCCGCCGGACAAACCTTTGCCGACGTAATCGTTCGAGTCACCTTCGAGAGTGAGCGTCATGCCTTTCGGAATGAACGCGCCGAAGCTTTGACCGGCCGTACCCGTGAAGTGGAAGCGGATCGTATCGGCAGGCAAGCCCTCCTTGCCATAACGATTCGTTACTTCCGCGCCTACGATCGTGCCGACTACGCGATTCGTGTTCTTGATCGGGAAGGAGGCGCTCACTGGCTGACTGCGAGCGATCGCCGGAGCGGCCGCGTCAAGCAGCGCTTGCATGTCGAGCGATTCTTCCAAACCATGGTTTTGACCTTTGGCATTGTAACGGAACGAGCCTTCCGGCAATTCCGGCATATGCAAGAGCGCGTTCAAATCCACGCCTTGCGATTTGTAATGGGTGATCGCCTTCTTCGTGTTCAGGCGGTCGACGCGACCGACCATCTCTTGAATCGTGCGGAAGCCTAGCTGCGCCATAATTTCGCGAAGCTCTTGCGCCACGAACGTCATGAAGTTGACCGCATGCTGCGGATCTCCCATGAACTTTTTGCGCAGCTCCGGATTTTGCGTCGCGACGCCGACCGGGCACGTATCGAGTTGGCATACGCGCATCATGATGCATCCGAGAACGACTAGCGGAGCGGTCGAGAAGCCGAACTCCTCTGCGCCGAGCAATGCCGCGATCGCGACGTCGCGTCCCGTCATCATTTTGCCGTCGGTTTCGACGACGACGCGGTCGCGTAGGTTGTTCAGGATGAGCGTCTGATGCGTCTCCGCCAGACCCAGCTCCCAAGGCAAGCCCGCATGGCGGATCGAGCCGATCGGGGATGCGCCGGTACCGCCGTCGTAGCCGCTGACTAGAATAACGTCCGCGCGGCCTTTGGCAACGCCCGCCGCGATCGTGCCTACGCCGACCTCGGAGACGAGCTTGACGTTAATGCGCGCGCGCGGGTTCGCGTTCTTCAGATCGTGAATCAGTTCGGCCAAATCCTCGATCGAGTAAATATCGTGATGCGGAGGCGGGGAGATCAAACCTACGCCCGGCGTCGTACCGCGAACTTCGGCGACCCAAGGGTACACTTTGCGTCCCATGAGCTGTCCGCCTTCGCCCGGCTTCGCGCCTTGCGCCATCTTGATCTGGATTTCGTCCGCATTGGACAAGTAATAGCTCGTAACGCCGAAGCGGCCGGAAGCGACTTGCTTGATCGCGCTGCGGCGAGAATCGCCGTTCGCGTCAGGAATGTAACGCGCCGAATCTTCGCCGCCTTCGCCGGAGTTGGACTTGCCGCCGATGCGGTTCATCGCGATCGCTAACGATTCGTGCGCTTCCTTGCTGATCGAGCCGAACGACATCGCGCCCGTCTTGAACCGCTTGAAGATCGATTCGAGCGATTCGACTTCTTCGATCGGCACAGGCGCTTGATCGAAGTTGAAGTCGAGCAGCGAGCGAAGCATTTTGATATCTTCGTATTCGCCTTGAATGAGCGACGAGAACTTCTTGAACGTCTCGTAGTTGCCCGTACGTGTTGCCATTTGCAGCATGTGAATCGTCTTCGGATTGAACAGATGCTCTTCCCCGTCTTTGCGCCACTGGTAGTCGCCGCCGGAATCGAGCTCGCTCTCCGCGCCTTCTTGCTTGGCGTACGCGCGGTAATGAGCGGTCAACGTATCTTTGGTGATGACATCCAGGCCGACGCCTTCGATACGGGACGGCGTCCAGGTGAAGTACTGATCGATGACGTCGGTCGACAAACCGATCGCTTCGAATATTTGCGCGCCGCGGTACGACTGGATCGTGGAGATGCCCATTTTGGACAATACTTTCACGACACCTTTGGTAGCGGCTTTAATGTAATTTTTGACGGCTTTCTCGTGCGAGATGCCGCGCAGCATGCCTTGGCGGATCAAGTCGTCGAGCGACTCGAACGCAAGGTACGGGTTCACCGCGCTTACGCCGTAGCCGAGCAACAGCGCGAAGTGGTGCACTTCCCGCGGTTCGCCGGATTCGAGCAGGATGCTGACTTTCGTCCGCGTACCTTGGCGAATCAGGTGGTGATGCAGCGCCGATACGGCCAAGAGAGATGGAATCGCAGCGTTGTCTTGATCCGTTCCTCTGTCGGATAGAATCAGGATGTTATGACCGCGCGCCATGACGCGGTCCGCGGACTCGCATAGCAGTCTGATCGCGTCGCGCAAGCCTTGCTCGCCGGCTTCCGGATCGAAGAAGATCGGCAGCGTAATCGACTTGAAGCCCGGACGATGTACGTGACGGAGCTTGGCGAACTCTTCGTTAGAGAGAATCGGCGTGTACAGACGGATGTGACGGCAGCTTTCCGGCTCCGGATTGAGCAAGTTGCGCTCCGGTCCGACGGACGTATATGTCGAAGTAACGATCTCTTCGCGGATCGCGTCGATCGGCGGGTTCGTTACTTGTGCGAATAGTTGCTTGAAGTAGTTGAATAAGCGCTGCGGCTTCTCGGACAGTACGGCAAGCGGAGCATCGTAGCCCATCGAAGCGAGCGGCTCGACGCCGGAAGCAGCCATCGGCTCTATCAGCTTGCGCACGTCTTCGAACGTATAGCCGAACGCTTGCTGGCGTTGCTGTACGGTCGCATGATCCAACTCGGGAAGCTCCGGCGCGTCCGGCAAATCCTCCAGATCGACCAAGTGGTCGTTCAACCATTCGCGGTAAGGATGTTCCGTTACGATGGCGCGTTTGACTTCTTCGTCGGAAATAATGCGGCCTTCCTTCGTGTCCACGAGCAAAATACGGCCCGGACGCAGACGGTCCTTCAGCACGATGTCCTCAGGCGGAAGCTCGATAACGCCGGCTTCGGAAGCCAGAATCATCAGATCGTCCTTCGTGACGTAATATCTAGCCGGACGCAGACCGTTACGGTCGAGCACGGCGCCGATTTGCACGCCGTCGGTAAAGCCGACCGCCGCCGGTCCGTCCCACGGTTCCATAAGGGTCGCGTGGTATTCGTAGAACGCCTTCTTCTCTTCGTCCATATGCTCGTCGTTCTGCCATGGTTCTGGAACCATCATCATGGCCGCGTGAGCCATCGAACGGCCGGACAAGTACATGAACTCGAACGTGTTATCGAACATCGCCGTATCCGATCCGTCCGGCGCGATGATCGGCTTGATCTTCTCCAGATCGTCGCCGAACAAGTCGGTCGCGAACAGCGTCTGACGCGCATGCATCCAGTTGACGTTGCCCCGAAGCGTATTGATCTCGCCGTTGTGGATCAAATAGTTGAACGGATGCGCGCGCTCCCAGCTCGGGAACGTGTTCGTGCTGAACCGGGAATGCACGAGCGCCATCGCGGTTACGAGCTCTGGATTGTGAAGCTCCGTATAGAAGTGACCTACTTGCTCGGTCGTAAGCATGCCCTTGTATACGATCTTCTTGCTCGACATGCTCGGGAAGTAAAAGCTTTCCGCGCCATCGATCTTGTCGTTATATCGGATCGCAAGCTCGGTACGCTTGCGAATAACGTATAATTTGCGCTCGAAAGCCATATCGTCCGAGAGTACCGCCGCGCGGGCGATGAACGCCTGACGCACGAACGGTTTCACTTTTTTGGCCGATTCTCCGAGCTTCTCGTCGTTCGTAGGAACCGTGCGCCATCCGAGCAAAGTTTGGCCTTCCTCGGCGATGATGTCGGCGAAAATCCGCTCTTGCTTCGCGCGAGCCGCTTCGTCTTGCGGGAAGAACACCATTGCGACCGCATATTGCCCTGCTTCCGGCAACGCGAAACCAAGCTTCGCCGTTTCGCTCGCGAAGAAGTCGTGCGGGATTTGCAGCAATATGCCTGCACCGTCGCCCGTGTTAGGTTCGCTTCCCTGACCGCCGCGATGCTCCATGTTAATGAGCAACGTTAGCGCCTGTTCGACGATATCGTGCGACTTCTTTCCTTTAATATGTGCGACAAAACCCATACCGCAGGCGTCACGCTCAAATTGAGGATCGTACAGTCCCTGCTTCGTTGGCAATCCATGATGCATCGCTTTCATACAAAGCAACCTTTCTATATGCGAGTTTTTTTCTTGAAGGTGTGCACTTACGGCTTCATTTCCCTAGCGAAATCACCTAGAATAAAAGAAAAGGCTACATTGAGACGACCAGGGTCGGGATTGGGTGGGTTTCGCGGAGACATACGTTGATTGTTCATAAATATTCAGAAATTATTATGTTATTTTAACACCATCGCAGAAGGTATGGCAATTTAATATTTTTTATAATGCCGATAAACATTCCTAGTGATGTACGGTATGTTGACGGCCCAAGGGAGGAAAATAACAGTATGAAGCGTTTTGTCCATGTAGTGATTGTTGCTTTTCTTGCACTTATGATCGTATTACCGTCATTTGCCTCCGCTGAGGCAGCCCCAGCTGTCGCTAAACCTAACGTTTATAACATCGTAGCGCTAGGAGATTCGCTCAGCGTCGGCTACGAGAAAGGATTTGACGAGAAGTCGGTTCCGTACGGCTATGTCGATCGCGTGTACGAGCAAGCCTTATTCCGCGGGCGTGCGAAGTTAACTAATTATGCCATCATGGGTCTGACTACGCCGGGACAAATGAAGTTGCTAGATGCTGCTCAGGCAGGAAAGTCCCTGACTGCGGACGAAATCCAGGATTTCTCATTTTTTCCCGATCCGCGAGTGAAGCTGCAGGCAGGTTCCGTCGGGAGTAAAGCACCAGACATCGCACCCGCATTGAAGGAGGCGAATCTAGTCGTCTTAACGATCGGGGCTAACGACTACGGCAGCTTCATCAAGACGATGATGCTGGAATCTACGGATAACGCGAGAACGATTCTCCAGGACACTTTTGACGGTACTGTGAATAAATATACAGCGAACATGGATACGCTCATGCGCCAGATTCATACGATGGCGCCGAACGCGGAAATCGTGCTCGCCGATCAATATCTTCCTCTGTGGGAAGATCACGATCTTTACGAAGAACTGCTGACCGCGGTCGGCAAGTTATCAACAGCGCTGGACTCGCTGGCTGTAAAGCTTAACGCTGAAGGCATCCCGCTTCGCATTGCCCACGTTGGGAAACTGTTCGCTCATAAAGTCGAAACTTTCACCTACGTTAAGTCGAAGCTCAACTTCGACAGTCATCCGAGACAAGCGGGTTACGAGGCAATGGGGCAAGCGTTTACGGAAGCGATCCCCGAATGGCAAACCTATCTCGTACCCGCCCCTAGGCCGCAAGGTGTCAGCCTTTCCGTTGTCGTCAACGGCAAAGAATTGCCGTATAAACCGATTAACAAGAAGAACACGAACTTCCTACCGATCGGGGACCTATCCGTTGCCGTTCAAGCCGATAAGCAATGGGATGCGAAGACAAAGACCGTTACCGTAACCAAAAACAATCACGTCGTCAAAATATCCATCGGCGCGAATTACATGTACGTCGACGGCGTGAAACAGACGTTTACTACGCCTCCGGCCTTCATACAGAAGTTCGGCAAAGAAGATAAAACCTATGTACCGATCGCCCTAATCGTCAAAGCGCTCGATTTCGATCTCGTCTACCGGGATAAACTGCAGACTGCATTTATTAACTCCTAACCTTAGCGTCTCCATTCATCGCCATACGCAATAAAAAAGCCTCCGCCCCTGAATGACAGGGTTGCGGAGGCTTTTTTGGGGGCGCATATGCCTTTCTTGAACGCTTGGCAGCACCTTTTTATTTGGCGGAGACGCTTACCGTTACAGTTTTGCCCTCGAAGACAGCCTTTATGGTTGCCGAGCCTTTGCCTACGAACGTTATCGTTCCGCCGGTAACGGTAGCGACTTTCTTGTTCGAAGTGGTCCATACGGCCGTATCGGTCACGTCTACCGATTTCCCGTTGTCGTAGTCTGCGCTCAATGTCACGCTGTCGACCGTACCGACCGCGACAAGCTTGATGGACTTGTCGGACGCCGTGAGCTTCGTCATTCTAGCGGATACCGTGTAGGCGATCTCTAGTGCCTTGCCTTGAATGGCCGCCTTCAGCTTGCCGGTACCTTCTTTCAAGCCTTTGATCGATGCGCCGTTAATCGTAACGAGCTCAGGATCGGACGATTCCCAATCAAGACGGGTGCCGATCGATACTTTTTTGCCGCTCTTCGTCGTCGCCGTTACTTTGACCGTCTGCGACTTGTTCAAATACAACTGGAGATTCGCGGCCGGCGTAATTTGGAACGACGTAAACTCTTCCTCGATCGTCACTTTGACGGTAACCGTCTTGCTTAAGTAAGTGCCGGTTAACGTCACGTTAGCCGCTTTCAAGCCTTTGATCTTCGGAGCTTTGACGAGCAAGTTCGCGTTCGATGCTTTCCACGTCACCTTGTCGGTGACGACTTCTTCGTCGCCGTTCTCGTAGATTAGCTTAACCGGCGGGAGATCCGCTTCTTTGCCGATCACGACGCTCATCGCCGAGATGTCGGAATCCAGCGACAGCACCTTGTTATGCACGTCGACGGTAATCGTATCCGTCTTGACGCCTGCCAAGGCTCCAGGCTCGTTAACGACCGTCGCGGTCAGCTTTGCCGTTCCCGTCTTAAGAGCCTTCCACTTGCCGTCTTCGATCGAGACGACCGTAGCGTCCGAAGACGTCCATTGCACTAGCTTGCTAATATCCTGGGTATCGCCGCCTACCGTATCGCCGGATACGGCTGGCAACGAACCTGTATCTTCTACGTACGCGTCCATTTGGTCCTTAGGAATGTCCACGTTGACGATGCTCGGATAGACGGTAACCGTCTGCTCCTTCGTCAACCCCAAATAAGTCACCGATACTTTAGTTGTACCTACGCTTCTAGGAACGACGGTGACCTTGCCATCCTTATTCTTGACGATTGCCGCGATGTACGAGTCTCCGGTCTTCCACTCGGCTAAGTCGGTAATCGGCTCCGACGCGCCAGTCCCTTTGCTGACCGATGCTTGGAGTTCGACCCCGTCGCCGTAAAGCGTGAACGCGATCGGCTTGTTAGGCGTCAGCTTCATGGCTTCGTACTTCGTCCGCACTTGGAACGATACCGTATCGGATACGCCGTATTGCTTGACCGTAACGATCGCCGTACCCGCGCCTACCGCCGTAATCAGGCCCTTCTCGACTTTAACGACTCCGCTATTACTCGAAGTCCAAGTCGCGTCCGCGGTGACCGTTTTCGTTCCATCCGACGTCTTCTTGTAAGTCGCCGTTGCGGTTAGCGGCAGATCGACGTCGCCGACATACATCGAGATCGGACCCGAGATCGGCGTCGCCGACCCGATCTTGATCGAATCGTAAGGCGACGTAACGGTCAATGCGATCGTATCCGTACGCCCTTTATGCTTCACGGTAATTGTAGCCGTTCCCGCGCTAACTAGCGTGAGCTCACCGTCTGAGACGGTAGCGACGGCAGCGTTCGAAGTCGACCAAGTCGCGTCTTCGGTTACGTCCGACTCGTCATTATTGTCTTCGACCGCCGTCGCGATCAGCTTAATGTCGTCGCCAAGCAGGACATCCTTGGTGCTAGGCGCATCTTCGTTCGATGAGCCCGACACAAGTTCAAGCTTAAGCTCTTTATAATCGTAAACCGACTTCACCTGCACCGTAGCGATGAAGCCTTGGTACTTCGCGGTGATCGTCGCCGAATCCACTGCGCCGGTCGCGGATAGAACGCCTTTGTTGACTTTTACGTTCGTGGACGAAGAAGTCCACGTCGCCGTATCCGACACGTCTTTCTTGTTCGACGTGCCTGAGATGGACGCCATCGCCCTGATCGAAATCGTGTCTCCTTCTACTATTAGCGGCTGGTCGACGGCGACGGGATCGAGAGTGATGCCCAACGCCGTTTCATCGGCTGCGCTGACACTAGAGAAAGGCACGACGGCTAAAGCCAAGACGATGATCCATGCGCACATCCGCCACAGCGCAAAGGCCGACGGCTGTTTCCGGGTTTGCTTTCTCGCAACTGCATTCCATAGTTTCATCTTAAGCAAATCCTCCATAGGCAGAAATTCAAAACATATCTACCTATAATAACGGCTTAAGCCTGCGGTTCCTGAATACGATTTGCCAAATTAAACCTCAGCCCAAGCATTTTCGAGACTTAATACCCATAATCCTTTCGCAAAGTATCAAGCTGTTCTAGGCAGCGCGCCGACCATCGGTTCAATCTGTCTATTTGTTCAATCTCCGCGCCGAGCGCCCGTTTCAAGGAATCTGCATAGGCAATCACTTCTCCGCGATAAGGCTCGACGCCCTGGCGCGGAATCCAAACTTTCTCCGTGTACGCTAACGCGCGCCGCTCATGGAAGAGAGGCACGTCGGGGTCGTAGGGATGGTGAAGGTCCCCTTGCGTCGGATGCTTAAGCACGGACAAAATTTTGACAAGTATTCTGCGCTCGTCCCGATCGACGACCTCCCCAGCGTAATCCCCCGTTTTATAAGTCACCTTCACGATTTCTTGCGTCGTACCACCGTTTTCCATCGCGTCATCCGCTCCTTTGTGTTCTTTACTATCATTTTACTGAATGTGGACGCAAAAGAAAAACACCGACTTTCGTTAGTTTTATGCGATATCCGCGCTTCCGGACTTGTTCCGAGCCTCTCTAAAGCGTAATATGGTATGTAGGTAAAGTGGGGGATTGTCTCTAATGCGCAAAAAAAGAGTTCTGCTGCTTTCCGAAGGTTTCGGTACCGGACATACGCAAGCCGCTTATGCTTTAGCTGTCGGATTAAGGCAGCTTTCGCCCAAGATTCAGACCCGCGTCATCGAACTCGGAACGTTCCTGAATCCGATCATCGGCCCGTTGATTTTATCCGCCTACCGCAAAACCGTAAGTCATCAGCCCAAGCTGGTTGGCAAGCTTTATCGCAGCCAATACCATAAATCATTGAACCGGATGACGCAATTCGCGCTGCACCGTCTATTCTACAACCATGTATCGGCAGTCGTGCGACAATTGAAACCGGATTCCATCGTCTGTACCCACCCGTTTCCGAACGCTGTAGTCAGCCGCCTGAAACGTCTGGGACTAGACGTACCTTTGTATACGCTAATAACGGATTACGACGCGCATGCGACTTGGACGAACCCAGAGGTTAACACGTATCTCGTCAGCACGCCTGCCGTCCGCAACAAGCTTATCGCCCGCGGCGTACCGGAATCTAGCATCGCGGTGACGGGCATTCCCGTTCATCCGAACTTCTGGCACCCGCACGATCGCGCGGAAATTTTGTCCCAATTCAAGCTGAAGGACATGCCTACCGTACTGATCATGGGCGGTGGCTGGGGACTCTTATACGGCGACAACCACGTCGAATACATGGCTAGCCAAGCGGACAAAGTGCAGATCATCGTCTGCATGGGCAACAACGAGAAGTCGCGCGAGAAGCTGCTGGCCGATCCGCGGTTCCGGCATCCGAACATACACGTGCTCGGTTACACGAAAGAAGTCAGCAAGCTGATGGACGTGTCCGATCTGCTCGTAACGAAGCCGGGCGGAATGACCTGCACCGAGGGGATGGCCAAAGGCATCCCTATGCTGTTCTACGAGCCGATTCCCGGCCAAGAGGAAGAAAACGCCGACTACTTCGTCAAGCACGGCTTCGGCGAGCTGATGACGTCGACGGAAACCGTCGATCGCTGGCTGCGGCTCATTCAGGAACCGTATGCGGCGGATCAGCATCGCGATACGCTGCTTGCGCTCCGCAACGCGGAGTATCACCCGGCGAAGTGTTCGGAAGCGGTGCTGGCTTTGATGCAGTAAGAGCACGGTTTCTTGGAACCTATGAATATGAAGTTTTGCCACCGATAGCGGCACAGCGTGCCGCTATTTTTGTTGTTTGGACGTAATGTCATGTAATGCCGATAATGTGCCTCGGTTACGAGCCCCCTAGAACTTACGATAAAGAAAGGACGCAGCCTCAACGCGCCACGTCCTTTCCCTCCTATTTGCCTGCCTTCAAAGCTTCTTCCTGTTTCAGCGCGAATTCTTCCGGCGTTACGGCTTTGCCCAGCAAAGCTTGCACCAGGTTATAGTGCTCCTGGGCAGCGACCGGTTTCATTTGCACGTCCAGGTACAGCGTGAATTTCTTCGCCGCGCTAAGCTCGTTAAGCAGGTCGATGAACATTTGCGGCAATTTGATCGCGGAAGTATCGACCTTCGTCGCGGGGATAATGCCCGCGTCTACGACGGAATGCTCCCCCCACTTCTGAACGAAGAAGCTGACGAATTTCTTGGCTTCTTCCTTATGGGCGGATTTCTCGGAGATGAACAAGCCTACGCCGGGACCGCCGACGAAGTCGTTCAGCTCGCCTTTGCCGCCAGATACGGTCGGGAATTTAAAGAAGCCGACTTTATCTTTGAACGCTTGCGGTACGTCGGGGTTCGTCGTGAAGTTCGGCACTTCCCACGTTCCCATCGCGTACATGGCCGCTTTTCCTTTATTGAATTCGGCTCTCGCCTCGTCGTTGGACAACCCGTTGAACCCTTTGATGAAGGCGTTCCTATCGACCAGCTCTTGCATTTGCTTAGCCGCTTCGATCAGTTGCGGATCGGTGAACGTATTGCCAGCTACCGACTTATCGAGCAAGTCGGCTCCGCCGATGCGCTCGGCCAGGTACATGTACCAGAAGGATGCCGTCCAAGCGTCTTTGCCGCCCAGCGTGATCGGCGTCACTCCGTTATCGTTCAACGTCTCGATAATGTACTTCAGATCGTCCAACGTTTGCGGCGGCTGAAGGTTATACTTGGCGAAAATTTCTTTGTTGTAGTAAATCGGAACGATGTTGAGTTCTACCGGAAGCGCGTAGGATTGGCCCTCCGACGCATAGGCTTCCGTCGTTCCCGCCACGAATTTGTCTTTCAACTCGCCTTGCAGCAAATCGTCTAGCGGCGCGAACATGTTGCCTTTCACGTACGGCTCTATGAAGCCTGCCGCCCAGGTCAATCCGATATCCGGAAGGCTGTTCGACGCGGAGAGAATTTTCAGTTTGCTTTTGTATTGCTCGTTTTCCAATATTTCCGTTTTGATCGTAACGTTTGGATTTACTTCCTTATATTCTTCGATAATTTGATTAACTAGCCTATATTGTTGCTTGCTTGTGCCTTCAGGCCATAAATGCATCATGTTAAGCGTAATCTTCTCATCGGCTTTAGCAGCGTTGCCGTTATTGTTCCTTCCCTCGCATGCGGTAAGCACAAGTACGAGCGCGAGTACGACAATGCTCGTTGTTTTTTTACTCATGAACTAAATACCCCCTTTCAAGGGAATTAAATACGACGAATGGCTTTCTTTCGCACCTTACTGGACATCCGACGGTTCGCCCGTTAATCCGGAACGATATTGCCCTGGACTTTGCCCTTCGTATTCCTTGAATACTTTGTTGAAATATTTCGCCGTCTGATAACCGACGCGCTCGGCGATTTCCGAGATCGGAAGCTTGGTCGTCAACAGCATTTCCTTCGCTTTTTGCAGCTTCGTGCGCGCGACGAATTCGCTGAACGTCATCTTTAGCTGTTCCTTGAACAGCACGCTGAAGTAACTGGCGTTCAAATGAACATGGTCCGCCACTTCGCGCAAAGTAACCGTGCGTTCGATATGCTCTTCCATATACGTTAGCGCATCGCGTACCGACTCGCTTAGGTTCGCGTTATTCACGTTCGAATCCAGCAACTGCGGATCGACGAACTTGCGCATCATGCCGACTCTGCTCCGTTCCTCGCCCGCCTCCAGCGCCTGTTCGACGGCTTCGATCAGCTTGTCTTTGCTTATGGGTTTCAGCAAATAATTAACGACGCCTAGCTGTATCGCTTGCTGCGCGTAATCGAATTCGGCGTAGCCGGAAATAAGTATGATGGACGGCTGATGCAATGCCGGGTTCTCCTTGATTTGCGCGGCGAGACTAAGCCCGCTGATCTCGGGCATACGGATATCGGTAATCATAAGGTCGATCGCCGTCTCCGCAAGCGTAAGCAGCGCGTCTTGCCCATTATCGGCCGTCATGATCCGGTATCGGCCCGCCCCCCACTTTTCGAGCATCGTCTTAAGCCCTTGCCGCGTTCTCGGTTCGTCATCCACGATCAAAATCGATTTTGTTCTCATTGGTGGGGGCCTCCAGTCATCGGTATTCGGATACGCACGCTTGTCCCTTGATCCTTGACGCTATGGAGGGCAACGCGTTCCACCGCCGGTTGTTGATCCCCGTACAACAGCCTCATTCTGCGCTCCACGTTCGTAATGCCCATTCCCGAATTTTTGGAAGACGGAATTTGCGCCTGATCGTTCTCGAGCCCTTCCGTCAGCAACCGCATCGTTTCTTCGTCCATGCCCGCGCCGTTGTCCTCGACGTTTACGATCAAGCTATCGCCCTCCGCGGAACGCTCCACCGTTAACGAGACCGTACCAGGTCCGATCTTGCTCTCCACGCCATGCAAAATCGCGTTCTCCACGAACGGCTGAAGGAGCAGCCTCGGCAGCTCGACCTTGCCGAATTCATGCGGGTAATCGATCACCCAGGAAAGTCGTTCTCCGAATCTGAGCTTCATGATGAGCAAGTACTTCTCGATATGATCCAGCTCGTCGCGCAGCGTCACCCATTCCGTCTTATTCGGTCCCGTAATCGTATACCGGAACAGATCGGACATCGCCACGACGAATTCGGCCAACTCTTCCTCTTCTTTCTCCTGCAGCGACCAGTATAATGCCTCTAGAGTGTTATACAAAAAGTGAGGGTTAATTTGCGCCTGGAGAGCCTTCAGCTCCGTTCGGCTCTGCAATATTTCTTTCTCGTACACGAGCCGGATCAGCTCGTTAATGTTGTCCACCATCTTGTTGTAAGTATGGTTAAGCTCGTTGATCTCGATCGTGGAGGACACGATTTCCGCCGGCTTCAATTGTCCTAACCTAGCGCCGCGCATCGTCTTGATCAGCTTCAAGATCGGCCTCGTAATGACCGTCGAGAGCAGCAGCGACAGCAAGACGAATAGGATCGTGCCGATGCCCGCGGATACGAGAATCGTCGTGCGAAGGACGGAGATGCCTTCCGTAATCGCATTCATGGGGGTCAAAATCAGTAGCGTCCAGCCGGTCACTTCCGACCGTTGCTTGACCATTATGTAGGTTCGGTTGTGCAAGGTCACGGTTTGCCTGTCCGTGCCCGTCAGAGTCAACGCTTCTTCGTCCGAAATCTGATCCGAATTGGAAGCGAGCAATTGTCCGTCCACTCCGACGAGCAGCATCGTCTCTTGCTGCTTCTGTTCCGACAACGGCTCGTTGAAGGCGAACACGTTGCGGTCCGTGCGAACGAGCAAGTACCCTCCCGTCGCGAAGTTCTGGTCGATCAAGCTGACTTGCCGGATAGCGATGAGCGCGTTCCGGTCCGTCGGATCGATGCCGAACCAGATCATACTGCCTTTTCCTTCCGTCGCCTTGCGAATCCACTCTTCGCTTACTTTTTCTTCAAGGCGGACCTCATCGAGAGGAAATAGCCTTCTGCGTTCTCCCGTGTACAACTCTACCGACTTTACGCCGCTCGAATACAGTTGGATCGTATTGATGATAGGCGGCAGCGCCTGCCGCTCCGTAAAAGTAGCCGGTTGCCCGATCGTTTCTTTGAGGAGCAGCTTCTGCACGTACGTATTGGTCGATACGAGCGTCGATAGCGAATCGACCTGCTTCAGAATGCCCTCCAACCTACCGTTAGCCTGCACCGCGGTCTGTTGAATATGCTTGACCGCGTTGTTCTTCAGCATCGAGGAGACGGAGTCGAACGTAAACGCGCCGACGAAAGCGAGAATAACGATCATGACGAGAAGGAATCCGAACAGCATCTGATTACGCAAAGAATTGAGCTTGGCTAATCTCCGCCACATCTTTCATTCCCCTTTCCACCTTGTCGCGTATATTCCTTATCTACTATGTAACGGTCAAAAAGGGATGAAGAACGAATCTTCACCCCTGCATCTTAAGCATTTTTAATAAATGGTTCGTCCCTGCGCATCCGGGATGCCGGATTTACGATAGAAATACGTATTGATGATGTCCCGCCATTGCTTGGCATGTTGCGCTTGCTCCCGTAGCCGTTCTCTTACGTGTCCGTATCTGGCCGAATCGATCAAGCCTTCGAGCGCGAACCATTGCTTCTGCAAATCATCGGCTTGTTCGGCACCCTCGAAGTGCGTGTCGTAAATGTGCTGAATGACCGTCTTTCCCGATTGCAACCGATGCGTATAAGGAACATGGTGGAAAAATAACAACAGCTCGTCCGGACATTTAACCGCGTCGCCGTAGACTTCCGCGTTGATCGCGTGATACTGCGCGCTATAGCCGGTTCCGGTATTCGTCGTGCGATCGACGCCGATGCCGTCGCGGTCGGCGAAATGATAAGTGCCCCAGCGCGAATACTCGTAGCCGTCGACATCCGGTCCGTAATGATGATTCGGCGCGACCATCCAGCCGACGCCCAGCGGTGCCGTATAATTCTCGTACGTTTGCCATGATCCCATTAGCATGCGGGAGATGACGTTGATGACTTGATCGTCGTTGCCGAACGTTTGCCTAATCCACTCGTCCGCGATTTGCTGCGCCGACAGCTCGGGATTCCATATCAAACGGCCATAGCCGTATAGATTCGCTTGCGCGAGCGTGTGTCCGGTCCAGTTGTCGTCGTCTCCGATATTGGATACGGCGGCGAATCCCGAATGTTTGGCGCCGAACAAGCTGCCGTCCGCCACCCGTTTTACGTAGGAGCCTTCGCCTTGCGCGTGCGTATCGAAATCAAGCGCTTCCTTCCACTGCGGCACGAGATAGCACAGATGCCTTTGCTGGCCCGTATACTCCTGCGTCACTTGGAATTCCATCATCTGATTCGTCTTCGTCATCGCGCCGAACAGCGGCGATACCGGCTCGCGCACTTGGAAGTCCATCGGACCGTTCTTGATTTGGAGGATCACGTTGTCCTTAAAGCTTCCGTCGAGCGGCGTAAAATGATCGTAAGCGGCGCGCGCGCGATCGGTCGTGCGATCACGCCAATCCTGCATGCAATTATAGACGAAGCAGCGCCAAATGACAATTCCGCCGAACGGTGCCAAGGCGTCGGCCAGCATGTTCGCTCCGTCCGCATGATCCCGCCCGTAGGTGAACGGACCGGGCCGATGCTCGGAATCGGCTTTGACCACGAACCCGCCGAAATCCGGAATGTAGTCGTAGATCGCCTTAGCGGTCTCCTGCCACCAGGCTTGAACGGCAGCGTCCAACGGATCCGCGGTCGCTAATCCGCCGACTTGGATCGGAGCGGCGAAGTTAACGCTCAAGTATAGGCGAATGCCGTAAGCGCGTAACACGTCGGCGACTTTGGCGACTTCCGGCAGCAGGCCGGGCGTAATGAACGCCGTCTCCGTTTTGTGAACGTTCACGTTGTTAATCGAAATGCCGTTAATGCCGACGGACGCCGCTAGTCTCGCATAATCTCTCACGCGATCCAAACGCTCCGAAATTTGACCGTTCCGATAAAAGATCGATTGACCCGCATACCCGCGCTCGATGCTGCCGTCTGCGTTATCCCATTGGTTCAGCATGCGCAGTTGGCTAACCGGTTTCTCGCATATATCGAGCTCCGATACCGGTTCGTTCGCTCCGATCAACCGGAGCAAATGGAATACGCCATAGATTAATCCGGACGTTCCGCCGCCGACTAGCGTGAGGCACGTTCCCGCATCTACGCGCGAAGCGCGAATTCGGTAACCTTCAGAGCCAAGCTGTTCAACTTCTTCCCCGGACGCCATTGCTATCCGGAAGTACGAAGGGTTGCTCGGACGCTCGGAGACGACAGGCTCGATGCCTAGCATCGCCCTGATGGCTACCTTCAGCTCTCTAATCGCCGGCGCGAACTCCGATATTTCCGCAGGCAATACGATATTGCCAAGCTGCTTGATATAAGCGTTGCGAATGCCGACCGTTTCGATTTTCTCGTATTGCAGCCATGCCTTATAAGATTTACTGACCATCTCTAACTCTCCCTGCGTAAAAATATCCGTTAGCCAGCCAACAACCTGCGAATTTAACCTTTTAGTCCGACAACTTTCCCGAAGGCGGCCTTCGGCTGATGCTGCCCGTCGAATAGAAACGGCCAGTTTTTCCTTTCTTTGACGGGGAAGTTGTCAAGCCACGTATAATCGTCCGCGGCACCCCAGAACGTGACGCTCGTAATAACCTCGCGGTATTCTAGAAACAGTCGGAATATTTGCTCGTATCTTTCCTCTTGCAGCGCGAGCATGCTTGGCGTCGGCGCCTTCAAGTCCGTGCGACGATCATCCCATTCGAACACGGACAGATCGAGCTCCGTCACTTGCAACTTGAGACCGAGCTCCGCGTAGCGTTCGATCGATACCCTGATCTCGTCCAGCGTCGGCGACGTCAAGCCCCAATGCCCTTGCATCCCGATGCCGTGAATCGGAACTCCTCGCTCCAGCAATGACTTGGCCAGCGTATAGATGCGCTCTCGTTTGACCGGAGAGCATTCATTGTAATCGTTATAGAACAACAGAGCGTTCGGATCGGCTTCATGCGCGTATTCGAACGCTTTGGCGATAAAATCCTCGCCCGCGATATCAAGCCACGGAGAACGGCGAAGCAGCTCGTTGCCGTCGTCCGCGACGGCTTCGTTCACGACGTCCCAGCAGTAAATATCGTCCTTGTAGCGCTTTACGACCGTATCGATATGCGACTTCATCCGCGACAACAGCGTCTCACGGTCGGCCAAGCCCCCGTCTCGACCTTGGAACACCCAATCCGTCGTTTGGTTATGCCAGACAAGCGTATGCCCCCGCATTCTCTTGCCGTGCTCCCGCGCGAACTTAACGATCGTATCCGCATCGTCGAACATATACTTATCCTCCGAAGGATGGACCCTGGCGAATTTCATTTCGTTCTCCGCCGTCAAACTGTTGTATTGAGCGGCAATCAAGCTTCCCGCTTGCGCAAGCGTACGGGGATTCACGGCGGCTCCGATGTCGAATGCCCCCTCGAAAGCTTCATACAGCTTCGTCATTCCATTTTCCCCCATTAAAACAAGACTGCCGATAGAAGTTCATCGGCAGCTCATTATTCGTTATTAGCCTTTTACGCCGCCTACCGTCATCCCTTTGACGAAATACTTCTGCAAGAAAGGATACATGACGATCATCGGTACCGAAGCTACGATCGTCATCGTCGCGCGTACCGCGAGAGGCGTAACCGCGTTGGCCGCCGCGTCCGGGTTAGAGAACGCGCTGGCCGCAGACGATGAGGCGCTTGAGTTCTGAAGAATTTTTTGCAGCTCGTATTGGAGCGTACTGAGATTAATATTCGACGAGTTGTACAAGAACACGTCCAGCCAGGAGTTCCATTGATACACTGCCGTGAACAACGCTACCGTCGCAAGAACGGGGAGACAAAGCGGCAGGACGATGTTGAAGAACGTTCTGAATTCTCCCGCACCGTCGATTTTACCGGACTCCAGTATGCTTTCCGGAAGCCCGTCGATGAAGGAACGGATAAGAATGAGGTTGAACACCCCGATCAAGCCCGGCCAAATATAAACCCAGAAGCTGTCGATCAAGCCTAAATCGCGAATGTTCAAGAAGTTCGGGATAAGACCCGGGTTAATATACGCGGTCAAGACGAAAGCGATCGTGATGAACTTTCGCAGCACGAAATCTTGCCGGCTGATCGTATACGCGACCATCGCCGAACAGAAGACGGTCATTACCGAGCCGATGACGAGGCGAAGAATCGAAATCAACGTCGCATGGAAAATCGTATTTTGATTGAACACGTATTTGTAGTTTTCAAGCGACAAGTGTCTCGGCCATATATAGATGCCGCCCCTGATCGAATCCATCGCCTGGTTCAACGATAAAGCGAGGGTGTTCAAAAAAGGATACAGAGTGACGAGCATCAGCAAGGAAAGGAAAGTAATATTGAATGTATCGAAAATCCGGTCTCCTAACGAAGCGTTCCTGCGAACAAGCTTCTTAGGCGCCGTTCCATTGGCTAAATTTGCCATCCGGTAGTCCTCCTTTAGAACAGTCTGCTCTCGCCTGCGCGCTTCGCGATACTATTCGCGATAAACAGCAACACGATGCTTACGAGACTTTTAAACATGCCTGCCGCGACGGCCAGGGAGAAGTTGCTTTGGTTAATACCGTACGTTAGTACGAATATATCAATGTTTTCGGAATAATCGATGTTCATACCGTTTTTAAGCAGGTATTGCGCCTCGAATCCCGATTCCATCAAATTACCGATGTTCAGAATAAGCAAAACGACGATAACCGATTTGATACCTGGCAACGTAACGTTCCACATCCGTCTGAAACGCCCCGCTCCGTCCATTTCCGCAGCTTCGTACTGCGCTGGATCAATCGTTGCCATCGCAGCCAAGTACACAATCGTATTCCACCCGAGGTCTTTCCATACGGTTCCAAGTCCTAATATGGTCCAGAAGTCTTTCGGAATGCCGAGGAACAATAATTCTTGGCCTTTCTCGATCATACCTAATTTAATCATCAATAGGTTGATAATGCCGTCTGGAGCTAGCGTCGCTTGAATAATACCGGCGGCTACGACCCAGGAAAGGAAATGCGGCATGTAAGTAACCGTCTGTACGACGCGCTTAAACAACATTCCGCGCAATTCGTTGAGCAAGAGCGCGAGGGTTATAGCGGTAATAAAGCCAAGAGCGAGATTGATCGTGCTCTGCGCAAGCGTATTTCTTAATACGCGCACGAACCGCTCGTCGTGGAACAGAAACTTGAATTGATCCCATCCGACCCATTCTTGTTCGGAGAAACTTTTGGCCGGTCTGTATTTTTGAAAGGCCGTCGTCCAGCCCCATAACGGCAAATATTTGAAAAGAAAGAGCCAAATAAGAAAAGGAACGGACATAATGACTAGCATCCGTTGTTGCACGAGTTTCTTGAAGAAAAGCTTCAGTCCCGTCGGCTTTAGATCAGACGCCATGGAAGACGTTGCAGATTCGATGTTGCTCCCCATAATTCATTCTCCTTCCGGACGGTTCCTAGCTAATGGAATAAGCGAAAGGCGGCTTATGCGAGCCAACAGCACGTATAAGCCGGCCTTTCGCTTACAACTTATAATGGATTACTTAGCAGCTTCGATAGCGGCTTTGATTTGTTCCGTGTACCACTTCTCGTAGCCTGCAGTGTCAAGCTTGCCGAACTCGGCCAAGTAGTCGCCCCATACTTTGTCGAAGTCCGCTGGTTTCGCGAGCACGAGTTTAGGGAAGTACTTCTTCGTGAGTTCGTCTTTCGACGTTTCCCAAATTTGTTCAGGCGAGCCTTGCGCTTTCGGAATACCCCATGCAGGGTACCATACGCGGTCGTCCGGTTTAGCAAACAGGTCGGCATACGTTTTAACGCCGTATTTGTCGAGGATCGCTTTATCTGCATCAGTCAAGCTCATTTGGAACACTTCCGGCTGGAAGCCCGGCGCAAGCGCGTTGCCGTCGGACAACGTCGAGTTCGTGCCCCATTGCGGCCAATCCCAAGCGTAGTATCTGAAGCCGAAGCTCAGGTTGAACGGCTCGTCGATTTTCTTAATCATATCCGCCGTACGGAAGAAGCGGCCATTCGCGTCAACGTCGTAAGTTTCGCCTTTGATACCCCAGCTTCTAAGGATTTGGTTCTCTTCCTTGAGCAGGTTATCCCAGTACGCCATAATGCGGTCTGGATCTTTAGCGCTTACGCTAATACCGATACCGCGGTTTTTAACGAAGCCTGGAGGGTCAAGCAATTGGTCTTTGCTACCGTCCCAAGTAAGCGGCATTGGCTGGTATACGAAATCGTCTTGCGTCGGATCTTGTCTTGCCGCGTCGGTCAGCAGGTTGCGGGCATTGCCCGTTTGCCAGCCGTAGTCGAAGAAGCCGACGACTTTTTTGGAAGAAAGCTTAGCAAGATATTGGTCGTAGTTGTCTACGAAGGAAGCTTTGTCGAACAAGCCTTTAGCGTTGAGGTCGTTCAATTTTTGCAACCAACGCTTCGTGGAGTCGGAAGCTGCATACGTTTTAGCATCGAACGTAGTCATGTTGACTTCGACGTTACCGTCGTTCGGATAGCCGTCCAGGTGCATCGGCACGTTGGAGGTTGCGAAGAATCTCCAGTCATGCGTCAGTGTTATAAGTCCGGTCAAACCTTCGTCTTTGTGTTTAGCGACGAAATCTTCAATCAGCTTCGTGTACTCATCCAATGTTTTGATCTTCGGATAGCCCGCTTCTTTCAACACGCGGCGTTGGATCCAGAACGCGCCTTGGTTGATGTTCGGATCCGGTTGGAATTGGTTAACGACGTTGGAGAACGGAATAATGTAAATTTTGCCGTCCGCGGCTTTCATTTGGCTCAGATAAGGACCGTATACTTTATTGAGGTTCGGATATTGGTCGTTGTTGAAATACTTAGTCAGGTCGATGTACGCGCCTGCGTCAAGCAATTGGTCGATACCGGCATCCGGGTCGATTACGTCCGGATAGTCGTTGGAAGCGATCATCGTACCGATCTTCGCTTTCAGGTCACCCACCAAGTGTTCAATTTTGAAGTTGACGCCCGTTTGATCCTCGAGGATTTTACCGATTGTCGTCTCGTTCGTGTTCACGTCCGGTGCGTTTGCTACGCCGTTGAAGAAGGAAAACGTTACTTTATCAAGCGGTTTTGCAGATTCAGATGCAGGCGCGCTTTCCGTCGATGCAGGTGCGCTTCCGGTTGCGCTAGGCGAAGCGTTGTTACCGTTGTTATCGTTGCTCTTAGAGCAGGCAGCCGTGAACACCATCATAGCGGCCAAGGTGCCAAATAACAGTTTCTTTGCCAATCGATTCGAACCCCTTTCGCTGATACATTATATTTGTAAGCACTTTCATTATCATTATAAAAGGATCTACCCTCTTTGTTTACCCGATAAACTATAGTCCATACTTTGAAAAGCATAGTACGTATTCGGATCATTCTACAGGAATCCTCAAGCTGATATAGGTCCCCTGTCCCGGGGCGCTCTCGATTAACAGGCGGAACTTGTCACCATAGATAAGCTTGAGTCGATAGATGACGTTTTGCACGCCGATCCTTTCCCCGATGACTTCCTCGCTCTCCAAATAACTATAGAAGCGCTTTACTTTCTCTTCGTCCATGCCAATGCCGTTATCGCGGATTTCGAACAGCAGCTCGTCCTTTTGCCGTTCGATAACGACTTCGATCCGGCCTCCGGATTTGAGCAACTCAATGCCGTGAATGCAAGCGTTCTCCACGAACGGCAAGAACATCATCTTGGGAACGAGGCAGCGTTGAGCCGCGGGATCGATATTCAGATGATAGTTCAGCCTGTCCTCGAACCGATATTTCTGGATTTCGAGGAAACAGACGATAAACTCCATCTCTTCGCTAATGGTTACCCGGTCTTTGTTCCATGTCAGCGACGTACGGAATATTTTCGCCATATTGTGAATGATCTTGCTCGTTTCCGTCTCGTTCTTGATCAAGCTGCGCATGCGGATCGTCTCCAGCGCGTTGAACAAGAAATGCGGATTGATCTGACTTTGCAGCGCATTGAATTGTGCCTTTCGCCGCTCGAGCTCGAGCGACTTCTTCTGAATGTCGGCTACGTATACGTCGTCGATCAAGCTTTTGACTTGCAGCGTCATGCGGTTGAACTCCTCGGCCAGTTGACCGACTTCGTCCTTGGAAGGCTGTTGTACGATCGTCTCGAAGGAATGGTTCTTCACCCGCTTGACCTGCTTCAGAATACGAATGAGACGAACGTTAAGCGATCGCGTGAACCATATGATGACAAGAGTCGGAATGACGAGGTTGGGTATCGCCATGTAGAGAACGAATTCTTTGGACTTGCGCACTTCGTGCAACACGAACCGCTCTTGGAATGCGCCCACAAGCCGCCATTCCTTCAAGTACGATTGGCTGCCGGCACTTTCGGATTGGCTGCCGAGATTATAGTCCATGAGTAGCGTATTATTCGGTAACGACACGTCCGAATAACGGTTTTCTTTGCTCAAATCGATGTCCGGATTCGTCGTGAACATGATTCGGTCCCCGTCTAGCAAGTACATATCGCCTTCGAGGGTTACGTCGCTCATGATTTGTTGGATCAAGCCGTAACTGACGTCTATCTTCATGAATTTTCTCGGGCTGTTCGCTACTGACGTGTCTCTTACTTCACGGACGAAGCTAAACACGGATTCCGGAATGCCCGGATAGTCCGGCGCGATCTTATCGACCAATATGCCTGCGGTAGGTTGGTTCACCATGTATTTATACCAGCTCGTCCCGCGTAATTGATCCGTAATCGGCAAAATGTGCCCGCCGTAAATAATGCTGTCATTCTCCGTATATAAAGTTATCGCTTGGATGGCTTGATAGACCGGACTGTACTTTTCCAAGGTACGGGAAATATAGCTGTTATAATTCTCGACATAGTCTGCCGCCAGGTCATAATGCAGATCCAAATACTGATTTAGCAATGTATCGCTGTATAAAACGGCAGAGATGCCCGCCATCGTATCGAATTGCGCCGCTAAATCGTTACGGACCTGTTCGATCGCAAGCGAGATGTCGCGCATCTTCTGTTTCTTCACATTGCTAGTCGTAATGTCGTAGAAGATTACGTTCGTAAGAATGACCGGTACGAACACCGACAAAAAGTAGACGATCAGCATTTTGTTGCGAAGCCTGACGTTGTTCAAGCTTAATTTGTTTCTCCAGTTGGCAAACATCGCTTAACCCCGTCGCTTAGTTTTTTGTGAGGAGACTGTTCTTATATTCGGTCGGCGTCTTATGCTCGACTTTCTCGAATTGCGTCACGAAGTAGTCCGGGTTGCAGAAGCCGACGCGCTCGGCGACTTCGTACACTTTAAGATCCGTTTGTCTGAGCAGCTTCTTAGCTTCCTGTATGCGGATTTCAAGCAAATAGTCGTTGAAGTATGCCCCGTACGTCTTCTTGAAAAGCTGTCCCAAATAGACCGGATTCATATAAAACGTCTTGGAAATGCTCTTGAGGCTCATATTCTCGTGAAAGTGCGTCTCGATGTATTGCTTAACTTTTTGGATGCTGCCTTTGGCCCGGTTTTTACGCTTATCCGTAATGTAGGCTGCGCCTTCCATAACGAACGCGACGATCATGTTTTTGACTCCCGATAACGTCATCGGTTCTTTATTCCATTGCATCATCGCTTTCAACGACACGAGATCGTTCTCGTTGCCCTCGATCTCCCGTACGATCTTCGTGATGCCGAGCACGCACTGCGCGATTGACGCTTGCACAGACTCGGGGGCGAACCGCTCTTGGCGGAACGTATCGAACAGCTTGTCGATTGCCGCCATCATGGCAGGTTCGTTAGCTTCCTCGATATATTCCATCAACTCGGCGCTAAGCTTCGCATCGGTCTGCTTATAGCTAAGCTGTTCCTGGGAAACTTGGTCGTACGAGATGACGGATTGTCCGTCCAACGCGTATTTATACTGCACGGCTTCTTTCGCCGTCCGATAAGATTCAGCTACTCCAGCGGCCCCTAATCCTGGCTTGCCGATATAGATGCGCAAGTTCGCCCGCACTTCTTGCGGCGACGTCCATAGCAGCTTGCCGGCGAACGATTCCCATTCTTCCGCAGATCCACTCGGCTTACCGGACGCCGAAAGCAATCCGAATGTAGACAACCCGATATCGAAGATCATCGCTTTCCGTTCGGGAGCGATCGCATCGTGGAACATCCGCTTAAAGGCGCCCATCTGCTCCAAGGCGGTTATTTCCCTTTCCCTACCGAATCCGATGTTATTGCGCTCGATGAGAATACAGCAATATTCATCTTCGGGTTGGATACCGAACGCTCGGGCGGAAGCTTCAAGCTCCTCTTCGTCTACTTTGCCCGAAGACCATTTATCGAGCAACGGGGCATCGAGTTCGATGCGCGAAGCTTCGAGCTCGCTTTGCTCTTTTTCCAGCAACGCTTTGATCCTGTTCAAAGCCAGCATCATCTCATCCTCGTCGATCGGCTTCAGGATGAAGTCCTGCACGCCGAAACGAACGGCCAGCTGCGCGTATTTAAAGTCGCTATATCCGCTAATGATGATAAATTTAGGTTTGTTGCCCGCCCGCTCGCGCACGGTGCTGATCAGCTTCAAGCCGTCCATAACGGGCATACGAATATCCGTAACGACAACGTCGGGCCGAAGCTGATCTATGAGCTTCAATGCTTCTTCTCCGTCGTCCGCCTCGCCGATAATTTCGTAGCCTAGTGCATGCCATGGAATGAGCGCAAGCAATCCTTTTCGCGCAAAAATTTCGTCGTCGACCAAAATGATTGTTTTCATGCGCACCTCCAGCGATTGTAATCGCTTTCAAATCAATCAAATAAAGAATGTACTCCATTTTACCGCATCGCCGATTCGATTAACACTTAGAAATGTTTACCTTGTGCTTAGGAATACTTAGATTATCCCGTGCGAATCCGTCACATGCCTGATAGATCATGCGGATAGCGAAATTCCCGGCATGCGCTTGTTAGCCGATTGGCTAGTTTGTCGGGAGTCGTTGTGAGGCATATCTAGGAAGAGTCTTTGTTTAAGTGGATTTGACAACAAAAAGCTCGCGTTTCACCTCAATCTGGCGAATACGCAAGCTTTTGATTTTACAGGGCGCTGCCTCCGAACAAGAAGCGATTCTCCCATTGGGTGCCTGCAATGTCGCTGACGCGGACTCCGCCGGATTCGGTGGAGTACGTGTGCAGCATCTGTCCGTTGCCGAGGTAAATGCCCACGTGTCTAATCGTCTCGCCGAACGGGTCTTTGTCCGCATAGTTAGAAGCGCCTGAACCTTTATAATCCATGAAGAAGAGCAAGTCTCCGCGCTTCAGCGAATGCCAGTCCGTCGTTACCGAGCTCCGTTCGCGCACGTATGCGCCTTGTTGGCGGGAGTCTGCCGGCAATACGACGCCTAGCGCGTCTTTGAACGCCTGACGCACGAAATCAGAGCAGTCGAACGTCGTCGTCGTATTCCGGCTGGAGCCGAATTCGTATGGCGTGCCGAGATACTTCATGCCCGCCGCGATAACCGACTCGACTTGCTGGGAAACCGGCACGCTTGGCGTTGGATCCGGCTTCGGCGTCGGGATGGTTCCCGTCACTTTGACGTACTCATCCGACGTGCTGACGTAACCTGACACTCCGTCTTTATCCGTTACCGCGTACCAGTAGCTGTTTACTTTGCTTGTAATCGTAATTGGCTCGTCCTTCTGCAAAAATCTCATCCGCTCGCCGCTCGTCGACGGCTCCTTGCGGAACGATACGGAAGCGACGATGACCGCGTTGCCCGTTGGAACCGTGATAGGCGGTGTGATCTGCCCCGTCACTTTAACGTATTGGTCCGACGTGCTGACGTAACCCGATACGCCGTTCTTATCCGTTACCGCGTACCAATAACCGTTCACTTGGCTCGTGATCGTCACCGGCTCGTCCTTCTGCAAAAATCTAATTCGCCCGCCGCTCGTGGAAGGCTCCGTGCGGAACGACACGGAAGCGACGATGACAGCGTTACCCGTCGATACGGGTTGCTCTTTCACGTCCACGTAGGTTTCGCTAGAAGAAATATATCCGATATTGCCTTGGCTCTCTTTGACTTTATACCAATAGGAGTTAACCGTCTCGACGATCGTTACTTTCTCCCCTGCCTTCAAGTACTTCAATACGGTTGAAGACGTGCTTGGCCCGCTTCGAAAACTAACCGATGCGACGATATCCGCCGTGCTTCCCGCCGTTGCCGTTGCTGCCGCCGCGAACGCAGGCACGGCCATAAGCATTGTAAGCATTGCTATCACGATCAATAATCCCCGTCTCACTTCGATCGCTCCCTTATGCACATGTTGTCGTAGGAAAGTTCTTCCCCAAAGTTATTATAGTTCGAGTTGGTCGCGCATCCATCGTACGCCAATACCAGACGTCTTTCCTGTATGGGCAAACAGTTCCATGGAAGTCCTAGGCACATGGTATGGGAATTCTGGCGTATCAATGGGTTGAACGCCTACCACAAGGCACAATTTGGCAACAAAAAAACCGCCGTTAGGCGGTACGAACTTGCGATACTTGCCGTTAATCCGGCTCGACATGCACCTGTACGTTCATTATGTCGTGCTTACGCTTCATCCGCTGCTCGATCAAGTCGCAAATTTGATGGCTTTCAAAAAGCGAAAGCGATGGATCGACGGTTATGATCATGTCGACGAGCACGCTGCTCCCATGAATGCGGGCGCGAATGACTTGAATCGATCTCACGCCCTCGGTACGTTCGACGGTAGCCCGCAAGCTCATCAGCTGCTGAACGTCGAAGCCGTCCGTAAGCGCCTCGGTCGCCCCGACAAATATCGTCCAAGCGGTTCGCAGGATGATGCAACCGACGGCAATCGCCGCAACGGCGTCTAACCACGGCAGCCCGAACCGAGAGCCGAAGATCCCGACGGCGGCGCCTATGCTGACGAACGCGTCCGAGCGATTGTCCTGCGCGGCGGCCATAAGCGCTTGGTTGCGAATTCGGCGGGCAAGGCGAACGTTATAAGAGTAAATGCCGAACATGATCGCCGCGGAAGCGATCGCGATCCAGCCTGCGTGCATACCCGGAGAAACAAGCTCTCCGTGCCATAGGCTTCGAACCGTTGCGAGCAGCACTTGTAAGCCGACGGTCGCCATAATGAACGACGCGAGCAAAGCCGCGATCGTCTCCGCTCGCAAATGTCCGTACGGATGGTTCTGATCCGGAGGCCTACGGGAAATACGCAAGCCGATCAGCACCGCGACCGAGGCGATAATATCCGTTACGTTGTTAAAGCCGTCCGCGACAAGCGCCTCGGAATCGTACAGCCATCCGGCCGTCAGCTTTGCCGCGGACAATACCAAATACGCGCCTATGCTAATAAGCGCGCCTTTCTCGCCCTTTTTGATATCCCCGTATACGTCCAACAGAGTCCCCTCCAGCCGGCGCTTATGTACCCAGCCTCCATAGCGTAACCAATATGTATAAAAAGCTGACGCCGATATCGAGTACCGTCGTCAGCTCGTTGCTTAAAAACACGTGTAAGAACGTATGCGTGTCAAATCTACTCCGAAGAACCCCCAGAAGAAACCGAACCATCTAAATCCTGCGACCGACGTCGGTCCGACGAACGTCGGAAAATACCAGAACTGTTCTCCGTTATTCATCCATACGTAAGTGTTGCGGAAGAGGCAGAAGCGTATCCCTCCGGGATCAACGGCAAATGTGCCGACCGACGGCATTTGCGGCGTGAATTGCGGCGGGGGAGCTGTCGGCGCTTGCCCCTGTCCGCCCGGTCCACCCGGTCCTCCCGGACTACCCGGAAACCCGCCTCCGGGACCTCCCGGAAATCCACCACCCGGAAAACCTCCTCCCGGACCACCTGGAAATCCACCACCCGGACCACCTGGAAATCCTCCGCCCGGAAATCCTCCTCCAGGGCCACCTGGAAAGCCTCCGCCCGGAAACCCGCCTCCCGGGCCCGGCATTGGAAAAAATCCCATTGTACTTTCGCTCCTTTATTCTAGGCTGATTCATCCTATGCAGGAGCGGAGTTCTCGCTTGGGCTACAGCCTTTTTTTTGCCGATGGATCGCTAAGAGCAAAAAAATCCCCGTCCGCATGGACGCGGACAGGGATTTGCGATTTTATTGCACGGGCAAGTATCTTGCGCGAAGCTCTTTCACTTCCGGATGATCCAAATATTCATCGAACGTCATCATCCGGTCAATGACGCCGTTCGGCGTAATTTCAATGATCCGGTTCGCGATCGTCTGCATGAACTGATGGTCATGCGACGTGAAGATGATCGGACCGTCGAACTCGATGAGCCCGTTGTTGAGCGCCGTAATCGATTCGAGGTCGAGATGGTTCGTCGGTTCGTCGAGAAGCAGCACGTTGCCGTTCGTCAGCATCATGCGGGACAGCATACAACGAACTTTCTCGCCCCCGGAAATAACGGAAGCCTTCTTAAGCGCTTCGTCACCGGAGAAGAGCATCCGGCCGAGGAAGCCGCGGATGAACGATTCGTCCGGATCTTTAGAATATTGGCGCAGCCATTCCGCCAGGTTCATTTCCACGCCCTCGAAGTAAGCGGAGTTGTCTTTCGGGAAGTAAGAGTGCGTCGCCGTGACGCCCCACGTGATGGAACCGGAATCCGGCTCGCGTTCGCCGACGAGCGCTTGGAACAACGCCGTCTTCGAATGTCCGTAAGGACCGACCAGCGCGATCTTGTCGCCTTTGTTAACGACGAAGTTGATGGAATCGAGCACTTTCTCGCCTTCGATAGACACGGTAAGGTTTTCTACGGTTACGACTTGCTTACCGACCTCGCGCTCCGGCTTGAAGTTGATGAACGGATACTTGCGGTTCGAAGGACGAATATCATCGAGCGAAATTTTGTCGAGGAGCTTCTTACGGCTCGTCGCTTGCTTCGCCTTGGATTTGTTCGCGGAGAACCGCTGAACGAACTCCTGCAGCTCCTTGATCTTGTCTTCCTTCTTCTTGTTCTGGTCGCGCAGGAGTCTCATCGCCAATTGGCTGGACTCGTACCAGAAGTCGTAGTTACCTACGTACATTTGGATTTTGCCGAAGTCGATATCGGCGATATGCGTACATACTTGGTTCAGGAAGTGACGGTCATGGGATACGACGATAACGGTGCCTTCGTAACGGGACAAGAAGTCTTCCAGCCAGTTGATGGACTCTAGGTCCAAATGGTTGGTAGGCTCATCGAGCAGCAGGATGTTCGGGTCCCCGAACAATGCTTGCGCGAGCAATACGCGGACTTTCTCGTTACCGCTAAGCTCCGCCATCTTCTTATCGTGCAGCTCGGTCGTAATGCCGAGGCCGTTCAACATGCCCGCCGCTTCGCTCTCGGCTTCCCAGCCGTTCATCTCGGCGAATTCCGCTTCAAGTTCGCCCGCGCGCATACCGTCTTCGTCGGAGAAGTCTTCTTTCAAATAAATCGCGTCTTTCTCCTTCATGACCTTATACAGGCGATCGTAGCCCATAATAACGGTTTCGAGCACTTTGAATTCGTCGTATTCGTAATGGTTCTGCTTCAATACTGCCAATCTCTCGCCCGGAGTGATATGGACTTCGCCCGTGGATTGCTCCACTTCGCCGGACAAAATTTTGAGGAACGTCGACTTGCCGGCTCCGTTAGCGCCGATCAGGCCGTAACAGTTGCCTGGGGTAAATTTGATGTTAACATCTTCAAATAGAGCGCGTTTGCCGAATCGCAGGCTTATGCCGGATACGCTAATCATGAGTCTAATCCATCCTTCGCTTCATAATCTGGTTTATTGCTGTCGAATCTCATCGTCTCGCCATGCCTTAGCAGGCAAATCTTATCTTCCTCGATGCCGAGCCGTCTGCGGGCGACTTCCAGCCGCTGCAACGCTTCGATCGGCGTATCGTCGGAAAGCTTGAACGCGCCGTAATGCATGGGCACGAAGTACTTCGCCTTCAAATCCAGGAACGCTTGGAGCGCCTCCTCCGGACTGACGTGCTGCGAAGCCATGAACCACTCGGGATCGTAAGCCCCGATCGGTAGCAGCGCTACGTCGATCTTGAACCGTCTGCCAATCTCCGAGAACCCGCGAAAATATCCGCTGTCCCCGGCGAAGTAGATCGTCGGTCCATGATCGGACTCCATGACCCAGCCGCCCCAATGGGACGTATTCATGTCCCACGGATTGCGGCGCGTCCAATGTTGCGCGGGTACGAAAGTAAATTTCACGCCGTGATGCGCCGTATCTTCCCACCAGTGCATTTCCTGCGTCTGCAGGAAGCCGCGAAGCAGCAGCTTGCGCTTTAATCCAGCCGGCACGATCATCTTCTTCGGTCCTCTGAGCCTTCGCAAAGAAGAGATATGAAGGTGATCGTAATGCGAGTGGGAGATCAGGACGACATCGACGGACGGCATGTCCGACAATTCGATGCCCGGCGGCGCCATTCGTTTGCGAAACGCCATGCGCCTTGCCCATACCGGGTCGGCTACGATATTCAATCCCGCCATCTGAATCAAGAAAGTAGAATGACCGATCCAAGTGACGGAAGGCTCGTTGCGATTGTGCTGCAAATAACGAAGATCTGGAGCGACATTGGGTACGACGTTGCCATAACCCTTGTTCCGGAACTTGCGGAGTCGATCCTCGCGCCAACGGTCGAATTGATCCAACGATGCTTTGCCGGCAAAGGTGGAATCCAAGTTACCGAAGCGTCTTCGCAATGAAATCCCCCCGATGATGATCTCTCCTCATACTATAGCAGGAAACCTAATAATGTACCAATATTACGCGCTTCCCGCCTCCTTTTTTTGGGTATATGGGCAGGCGTCGCGGAGGTTTATCTAAGCAACGTTTCCATGAAATCCGTCGTCATCGGGCCGACGATAATATCCTCCGTTACCCCGCGTTCATCGAGGACGTAGGTGGTCGGGTAAGCTCTTACGTTGTATAGGTCGAGCACGGTACCCTTCACGTCGCTAGTAATCGGGAACGTCAGGCCATGCTTGGCCGCGAATTGCCCTGCGGCATTTTTGGAATGCTCGAGCGATGCTAGATTAACGCTGAGAATGACAACGTCGTCCTTCCCATCATGTTTCTCGTAAAACCGCTGCATATGCGGCATTTCCGCCCGGCATGGCGGACACCAGGACGCCCAGAAATTAACGATTACTTTGCGCCCGCGATAATCGGACAGCCGCACTTCGTTGCCTTGCAAGTCTTGTACCGTGAAATCGGGGGCGAGTTGATGGCGATGCAAACCCGTTGCGGTTCCCGCGGCTTGCCCTAGGGATGAGTGCTTAGATTGGTCGATCGTCGAATCGTATACGGAAAAGGATAATGCTCCGATTACGAGGATTGGAATAATCGCTCGGCGTAGACGGTGCTGCGGAGATGGGGTGACGTTGGGGATCCATAGCGCAAGCGCGAGGTAGAACAGCTGCGAAGTGCTCAGCGACAGGAAGAGCGTCAGCCGATGATCGGACGTAACAGCAATAAGCGCCATTCCGATCAGGAAGATCGCGCTTGCTGTTGCCGGGTTTTCCGTCTGCTTGCGCCAAATCGCGTGTGACGCAAAAGCCGCCGACCAAATAAGCGCAAGCGCCGCATAGGCTGGAGGATCGAGTCGAATGAATAGCAACGCCGCCTGATAGTAGATCGTGCCTCCTGCGATATAGACGGCGAGCGATTGCGCTAGTATCGGAAGAGACCAGCCTTTGCGGTTAGCCCGGTAAACCGCGAACACCAAGACGGCGATCGCCGCAAGCAATTGGCCCATCGCGCCGCCGTCCAAAAATAGGAGCGAGCTTACGTTGCCGATCGTGATCTTATAATCGACCATGATCGGGCTAAGCTTCCACACGGCAAGCCAAAGCACGAAAGCAGGCCCGGCGGACTCGAGCAAACCAGAAGCTCCCTCCGCGCCTCGCCTATGCAACATATACCGAAGCGCCAAATAACCGAATAATCCGAAACCAATATATAAGAGCAATTGTCCGTTCAAAACTAACGAGCCGATTTGAAACGTGTACATCCGCGTTCGTCCCCCACTCCATCGTTGCCCAGATTATAGCATACGGGCAAGACGAGCTTGAACTTAACGGGACCGCCACCGCTTCCGCATGGCAACGGTCAACAGCACAACTGCGGCCGAGGCGACGATTCCATCGAGCAAGTAGCCGAGCACGTTATCGTTCGATGTTTTCGCGTCGCTGCCGGTTCCGGCATCCGATACGGGCGGATCGGCCGACGGAAGGACAGACGGCGAATCCGGTTCGTCATCCGTCGGCACCGCCGACGCCGTTGGTGCAACCTCGTCATCCTTCGCCGTTCCCGTCACTTGGTTTCCTTCGATCGTCAATTTATATTCGATTACGTTGCCGCTCCCAAAATGCAGCCTGAGCAACACTTCGCCGTCTTTGACCTGATCGAAGAAAGCGCTCGGCAGCGTAACGAGATTCGACTCGCGCTTCGGCAGGAACGCTTTGCCGAATTCCTTATACGGCGTCCAATCGTCGGGTCCCGCATTGCCGCCTGTCGCGTACAGGGCTTCCATCGTCGTCAAGCGGTCGCCGTTAAATTGCGTCGGGATATCGAATGAAGATCGAATGCCTTTGGCGCCGCTAAGCGTCGGAACCGCGTAATGGATTACGTGAATACTCCAATTCGCTCCCGATGAAAAAACGCAGGTTAGAACGGCGTTGTCGCCCAATTGCTCGGTCACGAGCGTTTTCAACAAGTCGGATTTCAAGTTCAACCGGTCGCCGTTAAACTCGTAATCGATACCAGCCTTCAACACGCGATCGCCTGCTCGGATCTCGACCAGCGCATTGCCGTTCAGATTCAGCCGAAGCGACGCATCTTTGTTTTCATCGCCTTGCCTGATATAGACGGAATCCGACTCCGCATTCGAAGATCTCCCGCTCAAGCCCGCGCTCATCACCTCGTAGAAATCCGGATTGTGCCACTGTAGCGCGTTGCGGTCGAAATGCTGTCCGTTATCCCACAACATAAGCGTCAGCTTCTTCTGCTGTCCGTAGTACGTGAGATACTCCAGATACTTCAGGACTTCCCCGTGTTCGATCGTATCGACGAATTTATCGAAGCCGAGCAGCCCGAATTCGCCGACGATGACGGGAATGCCCCGTTCGACGAACGTATCGTACGCGCGATCGAAGGTTTGCTCGACATCCCGCTTCGCCGTCTCGTCGAACGAGACGTTTCCCGCGACGTTGACGCTGAACGGATAGAAGCCGTAATAATGGATCGTCGCGATCAAATTAGGATCGTCGAGCTTGGTCATCGTGTTGTACAATTCGTCCAATCTCGCTTGCGAAGGGCTAGCGGTAATCGTCGGGAGAACCAACGGCCGATGCCCGTTGACGCCGCCGGATTTACGCACGATATAATAAAACGATTCGTTAAGCTCCCCCAGCATATCGAAGTAGACGGGAGAATCTTTGCCCCAATCTTCGGAAAACCGCGGTTCGTTGACGCTCTCGAACAAGAGCTTATCGGAGGTATTTTTGAAACGCGCTGCTATCTGCTTCCATACCGCGTTGTATTTGGCGAGTACGGCGTCATGATCGGATTCCATCTTGCCTATCCAGTTCGAATCATGATGCAAATTGATTATGACGTAGAGGTTCTCGTCGAGACACCACCCGACGATCTCTTCGATCCTTTGCATGAACGTCTCGTCGATCGTATAATCCGGCCCGCTGCCCAACCGCTGATTCCACGTAATCGGCATGCGAACGCTATGATAGCCTTGCGCCGCGATCGCCTTGATTAACTGTTGCGTCACCGCCGGGTTGCCCCAAGACGTTTCCGTTCCGGTAGCGTCGAACGTATTCCCTAGGTTCCAGCCTGGCTGCATCGCCTCAACTACCTGCTGCATGTTATTTTTAACCCCTTCCGCTTGTAAAGGCGCACTAAACGCGAATATGGCAAGTATCAGACTTCCAATGGTTATTATCGCTGGCGCTCTCTTGGACAAAACCCGTTTCATAGCCGCCGTCTCCTCCCGTCGATCGGACGTCCCTATTGCGATCAGAGGACGATTACGTGGATAATGGAAATAACGATCGCGCAAAGCGATATAAACTTAACACTAGACGAATCAACTAGAAACCCTATAATAGGGACAAAATACACCTTAGCCCTTATATCTCTTTCATGAAAGCGGGGTCTTTTCCCATGAAATTGTTATCCATCGAACCTACCCCAAGCCCGAACACGATGAAGCTGAACGTCGACGTTCGGCTTGACGGCGGAGTATGGCACAATTACGTGCCCGATAAAATCGCGAGCGCGCCGCCGCTAATCGCAAAGCTGCTCGAGGTATCCGGCGTCAAAGCCGTTTTCCATGCGTCGGACTTCTTGGCGATCGACCGAAAAGGCAATGCCGATTGGGCAGCCATTCTAGACGGCATACGCGAAGCGTTCGGCGCCGCGGGAGAAGGCGTCGTCAGCTCCGGGCTCGAAGCCGACGGCTTCGGCGAAGCGGTCGTGCGCATACAAATGTTCCGCGGCATCCCGATGCAAATCCGCGTGAAGAGCGGCGGTCAGGAGTTCCGCGCCGCGATGCCGGAGCGATTCTCGCAAGCCGTTACCGATGCGGCGGGAGCCACGATGATCCGGGAGCGTAAGCTGGAGGAACTCGGGGTTCGTTACGGAGAGCCGCAAGAGGTGCTCGACGAAATTACGCGCGAGCTCGACGCGGCCTATTCGCCCGCGCGCTTGCAAGACCTTGTCGCGCAAGCGATCGCCGCGGGACCGGAAGCGCCTCCGCCGGCGCCGCCCGCCCCGTTGTCCGGCGCCGAAGTGCTGCTGGCGCTCGATTCCGCCGACTGGCGCGAGCGGTACGCCGCGCTGGAGCGGCTTAAGCCGACGCCGGACGATTTGCCCGTCATCGCGAAAGCGCTGCATGACAGCCAGTTATCCGTTAGGCGTTTAGCCGTCGTCTATCTGGGCGATCTGCGCACGCCGGAGACGATGCCGTATTTGTTCGAGGCACTGCGTGACAACTCCGGCTCCGTTCGCCGCACCGCCGGGGATACGCTGTCCGACATGGGCGACCCGGCTGCGATCGGACCGATGGTCCATGCGCTCGGCGACAGCAATAAGCTAGTCCGTTGGCGTGCCGCGCGATTCCTGTACGAAGCCGGGGACGACACGGCGCTCGAAGCGCTCCGGGCTGCGGCGGGCAGCGAGACGGAGTTCGAGGTGAAGCTGCAAGCCGAGATGGCCGTCGCGCGAATCGAGCGCGGAGAAGAAGCCGCCGGATCGGTCTGGCAGCAAATGACGAGAATGAGAGAGCAAGGCTAACAGGCGATCCGAGAACCGACGCAGAAGGCTGTTACTACTATGATCTATTCCATGAGAGCGTCTGATCTGCCCCAAGCGTCAGCGCGCTAACGAAGCTTAATCCTGCTACTTCCGTGTCGAGGAGCGCGACTTGTTCGTCATTAGCGAAAGCGCGGACCGACGCCCCGCTCCAGCCGGACGGCAGCCCAAGCTTGCTCAGCGTAAGCTCGCCCGAGAGCACTTGCAACGAACCGCTTGTCGCGGTCAATTCGAACGTTCCCCAAGCGCCATCGATCGACCAGAACGATTGAAAGCGATTTGCCGAGCTAAGCACCGGGCGAAATCCGATTTCACCCTTCGTCATATCGAAGGAAAATCCGCTGTACGACAGCAGCAGCGAATAACTCGCCATCGCCCGCGCGTAATTGCTGCCGCACTCCATCTCGTTCCACGGATTGCGCTTCTCCCCGTCGTACCGCTCGCGAATCGCTCGGACGATGCACAGCCCTTCGTCCAGCATGCCCTCTTGGATCATATGGCTCGCCGCCTGATACTCGAAGCCGGTCATCGTCTCCGGCGCGTAGGTTAGCGGCACCGCGGGACGCTTGCTTCCTTCCGGCCAGGAACAGATGACGAGGCCGCCTTCGTCATTAAGCGAGAACAGTCGCCAGGCGTTCGCCTCTTCGCGCATGTTCTCTTTGAAGTTGTTACGGTATAGCTCCCCTAGCGCCGTTCGCGTTTGCCCCCTGTCGAAAATGTCGCCGAGCCCGCATAGGTTCGCGTGCCACTGCGCGACGACTTGGTCGATGGAGCAGCCTTCGCCGATCTGATATTTGATCTCTCCTGCCTCTTCGTTCCAATACGCGTCGACCGCGCTTTCGCCGAATAGCGACCCGCCTTCGTCGTACCGCTCGAGCCAGCCGCGGTCGGTCAAGTCTATGTCGTGCCCGTAGTAGCGACCGTTGAACAGATGTTCGTCGGTCCACGCCTTCCCTCTCGCGAACAGCGCCGCGTATTCGGCGGCCTCGTCCGCTTCTCCGAGGTAGGCGGCCATCTCGGAAGCCGCTTTAAGCGCCGCCAAGTAGAAACCGTTCAGCCACGCGTTCGGCCCGAACAATTCCATGTCTAGCGTATGGTGCTGCCTGCCGTCGATGACGCCGTCGCGGTTCACGTCCCAGCGGTCTGGATTGTCCTCGCTCCACGCGTATTCGACGGAGCTCTTGATGACCGGCCAGTTGCGCGCCAGCCACGCGTCGTCACCGGATATTTTCCAATCGCGGTACGCTTTCACGACGCCGCCCATCTGCCCGTCCACGCATGCCCGGAACGCTCCGGAATCCCGCCCGAGCGGCAGCATGAGCCGGAACGCCATTCCGCCGTCCGGACGCCGGTTATATCGAAAATCGAGCTCCCGCATCGAACGTTCGAGCGACGGGAAGAGGAACGGCAGCGCGTAGGCGTAGTTCCATACGTGCGTGCACGAGCCTTCGCAGGAGCCTACGTCTTCGATGCAGCCTTCGAAGCCGTAGAAGGAGCCGTCGGTCAGCCGGAGGCAAGTCGCCGATTTGAGCACCGCCAAGTTCGCCGACAGCGCCTCGAGCGCCTCTTCCGGTATCGTCGATGCGAACAAGGCTTCATGGAACTTCTCCGTCTCGCCGAGCAACCGGCCCCAATGCGATAGCGCGTAAGCCGCCACGGCCGTGGAGTCTTCGAATTGCGTCGCGTAATAGTTACGCCAGACGGTACGTTCTTCCGGCTCCGGATTCCATGCGTTGTACACGTTAGGAAAATGCCAGGCGAGCGCGAAGCGCAAGCTGCCTCTTCCTTGGGGCGACACCGTGATTCGGGCAGCCAGCGTACCGTTGTCCTTGTGCCTCGGATGAGGAGGCTGCTCAGTCGGATATGTGCGGTTGGCGAAGGGTCCCGGCCTCGCGAAATCCCGCCAGAACATCTCGAGATTGTCGCTCCACCCGCCGCGGTACCAGTATTCCTGATAGCTCGCGCATTCCGCGTCCGTCGCTACGGTTATGTCACCGTAAGAAGGATCTCCCTTAGCGTAAGATTCCGTACCCAGCTTAAGGAGGCTAAAGCCGTCGTCATTAATCGCGTAGGCGTTTACGACCCGATCTCCGGCTTTGGGATTGGACGTCGTTAGCGCTACCGTATAAGCGATCTCGTAGTCGCTTGGATTATCGAACGAAATTTCGAACATGGCGCAAGGCAGGCTGGAATCGCGGTCGTTCATCGGGATGAACGGATTGAACGCCTTCAAGCCGACCGGGCCCGGAAACTTGTCGTCTTCGAACGCCATATTCGCTAGCGGAAACGCGCCATCGAACGAATGCCGGCGGAAATGCGGCATGCCCGCCATCGTATTGTTCTCGGGTCCGTAGCCGTAACCGCTGTGCAAAGGACCTCCCCTTACGGGCTCTCCCATGTACGGCGAAGGAAAGTCGCCGTTTAACACCCTAGCGTCGATCAGTTGCCCGTTCGCCTCTGCTTTGACGGCGAAATGACTATATCCGTTAAAGCTCCGTTTGTTAGGCGCATTGAAAATTTCCCAATCGATGAGGCGGCCGTTACCCGCAAGACCGACGCTGCCCGTGCCGATGCCGCCGAGCGGGAACGAGATCGCCCTCGTCTTGTTGCTTAAGTAGACTTTGCTCAAGCCTATTCCTCCTTAGCGATACTCAAAAGTGAGATTTTAGTCGAATGTCATAGTATTACGCTTTCGCTCTAGCCGACTCCTGCTTGCTTTCGTTTTTTCTATCCCGGGGCGAGCGCCTTGATCGCACGGAAGTGTATGACTGAAAGTGTAACCAGTTCGGCGAGCAAGGCTTGCGGGGATAGGATTTTGCCTAAAAAATCGAAAGGGTTGTCCGACTATGAAAGTCAGACAACCCTTTGGTTCATACTAAACGCTTATTTTTTAAAGTCAGCGTTAATTGTGGTTTCTTTCCACTCTTCTATACTTGCAAGCAAGTTCTTTACCACTTTAATAACCGCTTCTGCAGCCTTGGCTGGATCGCCAGCCTCTTGCCCGCTTCCTTGCTGGACAGCATTTAACATGTGGCCCACAACCGATTCCTTCAATTCAGAAATGGCTGTGTCCGTTTTCACTGAAGAACGACCGCCCCAGTCTTTGTCGCGTGATAATAACCAAGTGTAGGGAATGAGGTCAAGCCGCCAATTGATGAGAAGTTAATGTTATGGCCGTTTTTCTGGCTTCTCATATGCGGCAGTACAGCGTTGGTCACATGCATGAGACCCCAAAAGTTAATTTCAAACATTTTACGAGTTTCTTCTTCGACGCTTTCTTCAACCGAACCGAAATAACCGATACGCTTCCGCTTTTGTAATCGAACCGTAATATAGCGTTCATGTTCTCTTCATCTTCGGGGGGTATGATACATACATGACCCCCCTTTTCAATAATATATATCTTGAGGCTTGCGACAATCGTTGTCGCAAGCCTACTTTTTTAGTTGCTCCTTAAAAAACCGTTTCACCGCCGGCCAAAATGCCGGATCGCTTTCGGATGCGCTATGACCTTCGACATCGACGAACAAATGCGGCAGGCTAGGCGTTCCGGTCAGCACGTAGTTAAGTTCCGAAGCCGGGATGAACAAGTCCTTGCGGGAATGGACGAGCAGCACCGGAGTGCCATGTTTGTCCGCGTTGTCCTTTAAAATCTTCACCGGATTCGCGCGGCGCATCATCGCGCGCGGTATCCGGCTGCGCCACATCATGAAGAGGGGGATCAGATGCGCGAGCGGGAATTGCGGCAGCCTTCTGCGACGCAGCTCCGCGCCGATCATCGTCGCGAAACGGACCGGCATCGAATCGGTGACGAGCGCCGCGATCTTGGCCCCCGCATCCAGCGCCAGTACCGCGCCGAACGCTCCGAGCGAGTGGCCGATTACCCCGATGCGCTTCGAATCGATGTCGGGCCGCTTCTCGAGCCAAGCCAGCGCCGCGAGCAGATCGTCCCGGAACTGCAAGCCTGACGGGGCGCGATAATCGTCGCTGTCCCCGTGGCTTCGCGCGTCGTACATAACGATCGCGAAGCCTTCTTCGTGAAGCGGCAACGCATAACGAAGTACGCGGGAGCGGTTCGAATTCCAGCCGTGCGCGACGACGATGACGGCGGGCTTGGCGCCCAGTCCGCGCTGCGTATCGATCGGAGGTAAAAACCAGCCTTTCACCGACTTGCCTTGGCTTTGCCACGAAACGTCTTCGTAAGGAACGGGCGGCACGATCGTATTCGGAATATGCCGGGGCTTCTGCGCTTTGACCGTCAAGCCGTAAATCGCCGCGGCCAAACTTCCTGTAACCGCTCCTAAGCCGCCAAGCATCCAGCCGAGCATCGACATATCCCGATCCCCTTCCTTCATACCCCTTTTCTTTAATATGAGCCGACGCAAAAACTCCAATCCGGCGAAGCGGACTGGAGTCGCGAAAGCATGCATGTAATTATTGCATATCCGTCGCGAATCGCTTGACGATCGTGACGGCTTCATTCGGCGTCATATAGTGCTTCGGCTTGATCTCTTGCTTCGGACAACCCATCCACGCCTGACGAACCGCCGTCGCGAGCGCGGGCATCGCCCATGCGGCTACAAGCTTCGCATCCTTGAACCTCGAGATCGTCTGCACCGCCTCCAGGCTGCTAAGCTTCGGCGCTTGATCGCCGATCAGCTCCGACGCGATAGCCATTAAGGCCGCAGCCTCCTCGCGACTGATTTCCCGCCTATTACGGAAAGCATCGTCCATATAATATGCATAAGTAGCCGATGGCACCTTCCAGTGAATATCCGCATTGAATATCGCTTCAGCGCGGCCGGCGAACTCCACCTGCTCTTCCCAGGTGAAATCCAGCTCCTCCGCGACAAGCTTGGCAAATTCGCTTACGGTTATGGCTTGCGATTGCGAGTCCTTATCGGTCATCTCGGTTCACGCTCCGGCATCTCGTCGGCTTATGTCATTCCCTGTCGGAATAAGCCCCATATTAAAACCTATTATAGGCCCCGGTTCTGAACAATATCTGATCAAAGTTGAGCGCCCAGCCCATGCGGTAGCTCGCACCTCGTGCTCTTTAGGCGCATATCCTGCATGTATCGACATTCGCCTATAGGCAAAGGAGGAACAACGATGCCGAAAAACCGATCGTCAGGCGTTCAGCCGCTCGTACGCAAGCCCGCGGGCGATCCGAAAGCCAAGCTATCGGCCCGTCAGCCCCAATTGCGCGCGGCCGCGGCTCCGCCGAAAAATAAAAAAAAGCCGGCTAGAGCCGACGTCGTATATCTGCACCAAAACGGATCGGCGCCTTCCTACTTGACCCGTCCGATCCCTTGGTGGGTCGCTCCCGATGAGCGCGGTATGTTCCCGGGAGGAATGCTACCCGGACCGGGACCTGGACCATTCCCACCCGGACCTGGACCGTTCCCTATCCCGATTCCCGGCCCTAGCTTCATTACCGTTACTATTCTCGGCGGCACTTCGTTCCCGCGCGTGAATTACAGAAATTTCATTCCGTGGTACCCGGGCATTACGATTCGGCAAGCGCTGCAATCGACCGGCCTTGTCGGCTTCGGCCCGGCCGGATTCATCAGAACCGTTGCCGGCATCCCGATCTCGGGCGGCGTGAACGTCCGTCTGCGCTACAACGGCCGCGTAATTCCGCAAACTTTGCTGTCATTCCCTGCCGAATTCGGAAGCACGATCAGTCTCGAGCTGTACTACTCTTCAACTGACGCGATTCCCATTCCGCTTTGATTCCGACGTCTTGTATACCCTTTCGGTTTGCGGCGCCTGCGACTCCTCGACTTCCCGTTCCACTTTGCGCTTGAACAGAAGAGGTACGACTAACGCGACCGCGAAGACGATGCCCGAAATGACAAAGTCGCGCCAGCTTCCCGACGTAAAGCTAGCCCCGAGGAAGTTATAGGCGAACGTGCCCGGAAGCGTTCCGATAATCGTCGCGATCAAATACGCCCGCAATGGCACCCGCGCAACGCCAGCGGAGTAACTGACCAGGTCGAACGGAATGAACGGCGCGATTCTAAGCATAAGCACCATCATAAATCCCCGTTTTTCCATGGCTCGTTCGAGCTTGGCGAAGCGGGGATCTTCTTTGCCTCCGAACAATCCCATTCCTACTTTGCGTGCAAGCAAGAACGATAACACCGCGCCGATCACTTCGCCGATTAACGTATATAGCATGCCGTACCACGTGCCGAACGCGAGCCCTCCCGCCATCGCAAGCACGGAAGCCGGGAATAGAACGAACGGGCGCACGATGTACATCACCATATAGATAACCGGAGCGATCCAACCGAAAGACAATATCCACGTGCGGATCGATTCCGGATTCACTTTCAAATAGTTGAAGTCGAACCAAAGCAGCGCGGCGACGATCGCCACCACGATCGCGATTTTCACTAACGTAGAACGACGCAAGAACAAGCCCCTTCCTTTGTTGCCATTCTCATTCTGTAATCATACAGGAATAGACAAAAGATCACAAAACGATTTATTAATCTGTTCGATTGGCACGTTTTCCCTTAGAATAGAAGGACAAGCCTTGTTTTCATCCGAAACGAAATTAGGTGACCCTCCTCATGCAGACGAGCCTGCTTCTATTGCTCGGTTCTAACTTCCATCGTCTGTCCAGCACGGCGCAGGAGCAAATCTACAGGGAGTTTTACCATTTTCTCTACGCCCCTATTATGTACATGATCAACGATCATTCCGCGACGGAAGACATTATTCACGACACGTTCCTCATGACGCTGCGCAAAACGCCGACCGTCGAGAGCGAGGAGCATCTGAAAGCGTGGATCAGAGTCGTCAGCCGCAACTTTACGTTCACCTACATGCGCAAACGCAAACGCACCCGTAGTGACGTGAGTTTGGACGACGAGCAATCCGGAATGCACGGCTATCATGCTCAAGTCGCGACCTCGGTAGAGCAGGAAGTCGAGGTTAAATCGTTAGAGGAACAAATCGGCGAGCATCTCAAGGCGCTCAAGGACGATCAACGGGCAGTCATAGAACTCAAGTGGAAAAAAGGACTGTCCTACAAAGAAATCGCTACGGAAATACAAGATACGGAAAATGGAGTGCGACGTAAATTGCATCGCGCGCGCGTTTTTTTGAAAAAGAAGCTTCGCATGGATTGGGGGGAGCGTCATGAATAGCGCGGAATTCAACCAACGCTTCGACGCCGCGTTCGAGGCGGCAACCGGGGACCGGGCTCCCGCGTATCCAAGCGCAGATCATCGCCCGTCGTGGGAACGGCTCCAGAAAAAATTGTCCGCGCAGCGGCGGGCAAAGCTCACACGCTCCAGGCTGAGTAAGCTTGCCGTGCTCGCCGCGGCGTTAATGCTCGGCGCGTTTATTTTCGGTAACACGATGAAAGTTCGGGCAATCGAACCCTTTTACTCGACGTTAGTCGAAACTTCTTCGGGGATGCTCACTTACTTTTTCGGACGCGCGGAAGACCAAGATCCGTCCAAAGCCAAAACCGCGCCTCCTCCGGACTTCGGACAAAGCGACTCGTACGGTTTACCGATGTCCCGCACGGTACAGACGAACGCGAAAGAAGTCGGCAAGCTCGTAGCCTTCGCTCCTCCCGATTTCCGTTATGTGCCGGAAGGATATTCGCTCGACCAAGTCCAGGTGTCGTATTACGGCGATCATGAACGCGCAAATTCCGCCACCTATATATACGCCAACGATACGGGCAACACGATTATATTCGACTTCTTCAAGCTATTCGGGAATACCGGCTTGGCGGAGAACCAAGGCTCGGAAGGCATTAAAGTAGAACGGATAGCGTTGAAGGACGGCTCGGGCATTTTATATACGGCCAGCAACGGATCGACTCGGCTCGAGACCGTCGTGGACGGCGTTCGAATTTCGTTGTCCGGCATCTTGCCGAAGGAGCAATTCCTGGAAGTTTATGAAGAGATGAAGCGTTAAACGCGAACGGAGCAGCCTTGCCTAGTCGGCATGGACTGCTCCGTTGTTCGTTGTAGCCGTTATCGTTAAATCGTAGTGAATCTTATATGATAAGGTACGTCCATTCTTTCGTTGCGGTGATTCGCGATTCGACCCGTCAGTATGACTTCGACGCGATTGCGGGGGCCAAGCCTCTCCGCGTCTTCCTTTAAGTATATGAACAACGTGCGCCGATCGCTATCGTAATTAAACAGGAATCTTTCCGAAATCAGCTTACCGCCTTGGTTGCCGTCCAAAATCAAGATGTTCCGGGCGTTCAACGTATAGCGGTTGATTTCTTGGTTGAACGAAATCGAGATTAGCGTATCCTCAGGGACCCCAGCGGCGTCAGGATGAGGGTGGGTGTCCTTGATCCAGTACCCGATATCGATCATGATACGAGCACGGATGCTGAGAATTTCTCGCCCTCTTCATAGACGCCGTTTTCTATGACCCAATGAATCGACCTGGTGCGATAATAATAGCCTGGCGTTACGGATTTCAGGACGGAATTGGAGTAATAGGCCAAGTTATTGCCGCCAAGCGTGCTGCCGGAACCGTATGTTTCCCATGCGGAGCCGTTCCACTTTTGCACGTACACTGTTATTCCGATCGAGTCTACCACGGTGTTCGCGCTAGTACTAGCCGACAAGATTACGCTACCGCTTTGGGCTGCAATCCCACATGTTCCGCTGTCCAAGTAAAGATGAGCAGGGTTGAAAATGCTGTTAGGCGCAACGTCTTCCGGCACCGCGACGCTGACCGACTCCGCCCGCGCGTCGCGCGGCGTTACCCCGACGACTCCTCCTATCAAAAAAGCAGGTACGATCAAACCTACGGTCATTCTGTACATCCAACGACGTTTCATGCTGATCAACCTTCCTCTTCTCGAAGTTTTACACTTATATAAAACATTCGAGAACGGAAAACGTTCCAACAGTTTTCGACAAATTTCAAAATTATTTTGAGACGCAACAAAACCGCGGCACAATACCGCGGTTTCATGTCCAAACCTCTTGGTTGAAGCATTATCGTTTAACGCCAATCGCCTCGAGCGGTCTCGCATTGCCATACGTCGGTGCCGCACCGCGCTCCTCGGCCGCCCAACGGACGGCATTGGCGATGACCCGCAGCACGTGAGGCCGGTAATAGGTCGGATACGTTTCATGGCCAGGCCTGAAGTAGAAGATGCGTCCGTTGCCGCGTGAATAGGTCACACCGCTTCGAAACACTTCTCCGCCCTCGAACCAGCTGACAAGGATTAGCTCCTCCGGGTCAGGGATATCGAAATGCTCTCCGTACATCTCTTCCTGCTCGAGCTCGAAATGCTCGGGCAGCCCCGCCGCGATCGGATGCGATGGCTTCACGATCCACAGGCGCTCCTTCTCGTCCGCTTCGCGCCATTTGAGCGCGCAGCTCGTACCCATAAGCTTGCGGAATATTTTCGAATAATGCCCTGAGTGCAGCACGATAAGGCCCATGCCCTGCAGGACGCGCTCCTGCACCTTGGCTACGATGGAGTCGTCGACTTCGTCGTGCGCCATATGCCCCCACCAAATGAGAACGTCGGTGCTAGCCAACACGTCGTCGGTCAAGCCGTGCTCGGGTTCATCCAGCGTTGCGGTTCCGACGTCGAATCCGTACGCCGACAGTCCGGTTTGCAGCGCGCGATGGATGCCTTCCGGGTAAATCTCCTTCACCTCAGTCATTCTTTTCTCGTGGCGAAACTCGTTCCATACCGTGACCTTGATCATGCGCGAGCCTCCCCGTTCCCGGTTCCGATGTCGGACACGTTAACCGTTCCACCAGTCGCGTGAGACAGAACGACCGCTTCGAGCACGCGCTGATTCAAATAACCGTCGATGAGCATCCCCGTTTCCTCGCGGACCGTTCCGCGCAGCAAGTCGACGAAGTCCTGCATTTGCTTCAGCTTGTACCGGTCAGGAACGGCAATCTGCTCCTTGACCTGCTCGCCTTTCTCGTTCGGATGAATCCAGTGAAGCGTATCCCCGAATTCCCAGCCCATATGAAGCGTTCCCGAATCCCCGAACACCGTAATTTCGAATTGATTCTGCGAGCCGTAGGCGTTGCGCGACGTCTGGAACGTCGACGGCACGGCATGCCCGCCTTGGTCGAGAACGGCCAAGAACGCCGCGAAATCGTCGATGTCTACCGGAACGGGCTTGCCCGTCGCCGGATCCTCCCGCTCGGAAATCAAATTGCTCATGAGCGAGGAAATTCGCGTCGGTTCGCCGACCAGGAACCTCGCGGCGTCGATCATATGCGAGCCGAGGTCGCCGAGCGTTCCCGTTCCCGTAATCGCTGGATCGAGACGCCAGTTCATTTTCGTATCGAACAACGGGCCGCCCCATTGCTGCAAATATTGGATCGACACGTGGCGGACGGTACCGATTTTACCGGATCGAATCATTTCCCTCGCCATCCGGTAAGAAGGCGTGTACCGGTAAGAAAACCCGACCATGACCGGCGTAGGATGCTCCTTCTCGAGCGCCAGCAGCGCTTCGGCTTCCTCGAACGTCCGCGTGAAAGGCTTCTCCGTCATGATCGGTTTCCCGTGAACCATGCAAAGTCGGATAATGTCGTAATGAACATGATTCGGCGTAATGGAGAGCACTCCATCGATTGCGGCATCGCGGATCAACGTTTCCGGATCTACATATCGCGCGGATGCCGGAAGTCCGAGCCGGTCTCCCCACTCCGCAACGCGCGCGGCGTCGCTATCGCACACCGCGGCGATGGCCGCGCCTTCGATGAGAGCCAATGTCTTGTAATGCTCGTTCGCCATCCCGCCTAACCCGATCAAACCTAAACGTAACTGTTTTAGCATGATTTCCTCCTCCGGGGCGACCCCGTCCTGCGTGATCTGTTACTTAATGCCCGTCATCGTCATCCCTTTGATGAAGTAGCGTTGCGCGAACAAATAGACGGCGAATATCGGGATAAAGCTGACGACGTTGCCTGCCATCAGAACGTTCCATTCCGTCGACCATTTGCCTTGTAGCTTGCTGAGACCGAGCGGCAGCGTCATCAGTTCTTTACTGTTGACCGCGATCAGCGGCCACAAGAAGTTGTTCCACGAGCTCATGAAGGCGAATATCGTCAGCGCGGCGAGCGTCGGTTTGACGAGCGGCATGATCACGCTGCCGAATACCCGGTAATACGAGGCCCCGTCCATGAAAGCCGCTTCCAGCAAATCGTTCGGAATCGTCATGATGTTCTGCCGCATAAGGAACGTCCCGTAAGCGCTGAATATACCCGGCAAAATCAATCCCGCGTACGTGTCGATCAAGTCCGTCTTCGAGAACAGGATGAACAACGGCACGAGCGTTACTTGCGCGGGAATCATCATCGTCGCGAGGAACAGCATGAAGATCGCTCCGCGGCCTCTGAACGGGATTTTGGCGAACACGTAAGCCGACATCGTGCATACGAGCAGCTGCAGCACGGTCGTCGCGGCGGCTACGGCGATGCTATTGAAGAGAAACCGATCGAGCGGAAAAAACTTCTCGATCTTCTCGAAGTTATCGAAATTCCAGTGGGACGGCAGCAGCTGCGGCGGCATCTTCACGACCTCGAGCGGGCCCTTGAACGCGCCGGACAGCATCCAAACGAACGGAAATACAAGAACGATCGAAGCCGCAAGCAGGACGACGTGCGTCATAACGTTGACAGCCTTGTGCATTTTCTTATCTGTCATAGACGACCCACCTCCGCTGCAGCACTTGCATCAACATCGTAACCGCGAAAATAATGACGAACAGCACCCAGGATTGCGCGGCGGCGAATCCCATTTTGTTGAACTGGAACGCGTTCTTGTACACTTGCTCGACGATCGTGCTCGTGGCCCCCGCCGGGCCGCCGTTCGTCATGATCAACACTTGGTCGAACAACTGGAACGAATTGATGAGCGAGATGGAAACGACGAAGAACAGCGTAGGGGACAACATCGGAACGGTAATCCCCGTCAGCTTGCGCCAAGCCGACGCTCCGTCCAGATCAGCAGCCTCATAATAGTCGTCCGCGATATCTTGCAAGCCCGCGAGAAGGATGATCGAGACGAAGCCGATATCTTTCCAGATCGTAACCGCTATGATCGCGACCATCGCCCAGAAGTCGTCCTGCAACCAGATCGGGCCATGAATGCCTACTTTCGAGAGCAGGAAGTTGATTAGGCCGCTCTGGCCGTTGAGCAGCCAGCGCCAGACGATCGATACCGCAACCCAGGACGTGATGACCGGCACGAAGAGCGCTGCCCGGTAAAAACGGATGCCGCGAAGCTTCCGGTTAAGCAGCACCGCGAACAACGTACCAAGCACCGCAATCAGAGGCATATATCCGATTAGGAACAGAAAGACGTTTTTGAACGACGTGTACGATTTATCGTCCTTGAACACTTCCGAATAATTGTCCCAACCGATAAAGTTGATATCGGTCCATTTGCTCAGAAGATCCCAATCGGAGAAGCTTATGACGACGGACGCCGCCATCGGGAGCAATTGAAAAACGAGCAATCCGATCAGCGCCGGCAGCAAAAAGACGAGGGCGGCCTTTCGGCGATTCCACTTGCGCTGTCCAACCATTTCCATGTTCCTTTCGGCTTTCGGCATTTAAAGAGGCTTAAGCGATTAACTCGCGTCTAGTCGAAATTTCGCCACTGTTATACAATGATAGGGATGGGAATACGACTCCCATCCCTATGCAGAGCTGGAAATGCGATAACAATCGGTTACTTGGCGAGCAACTCTTCGACCTTCTTCTGGGCGGCGTCGAGCGCTTCTTGCACGCTGGAGCGTCCGAGCTTCGCTTTATCCAGCTCTTCTCCTACCGCGGCGGTCAATTCTCCCCATTTCTCGGGTTGAGGACCGACCGGAGGAAGCACTAACGAATCAAGCGCTTCGACGACGACTTTCTTGGAAGCCGGCGGTGTCACTTTGAAATATTCGTTCATGACCGCATCGTCGGCGACGGCCGGTACGCTCCAGCCCGCAGCGACCCGTTTGCTTACGGACGCCGCGTCGCTGGTGAAAAACTTCAGGAAGCTCCACACCGCTTCGGCATGCTTCGTGTCTTTGGACGCCACGAGGCCGTCGGCGAAGAAATGGTGCGCTTTTTGCGTATTGCCGGGCTCGAGCGCGATATCCCAATTGAACTTCGCGTCGGTCGCGAATCTGCTGAAGTTCCAGATGCCGAAGCGAGCCATGGCGATTTTGCCGGCCGCGAACGCGTTAAGATCGGCGTCCGGTTGATTGAACGTGTCATCGTTCAGCGCCGGAGATACTTTATACTTGCTCGCTTTGTCGATCATCCATTGTAGCGCGTCGACGTTCGCTTTGCTGTTGATCGTCGGCTTGCCGCTAGCGTCGAACAGTCCGCCGCCGTTCTGGGCGACCGTCTTATAGAACTCGTAAAATTGGATCGGCGCGTAAGTGCCCCATACGCCCGCGTCGGCGTCGGTAAGCTTCTGCGCGGCGTCCAGCTCTTCTTTCCACGTCCACGAGGCGTCCGGATACGCCAAGCCTTTGGCATCGAACAAGTCTTTGTTGTAGAACAGTACGACGTCGGAGAAGCTTTCCGTTACGCCCATTTGCTTGCCTTCGTAATTGAACGCGTCGTACGCCAGCTTTTTGTAAATCGCAGGATTGAAGGAAGAGTCCGCTTGAATAGATGGCGTCAAGTCCAATAGCAAGTCTTTGGCCGCGTATTTGCGGAAGTTTTCGTAGCCGACCTCGAAGACGTCCGGCGCGCTGTTGCTTGCTATAAGCGTATTCAGCTTCGTGTCGTAATCTGCGTAAGGGACGACCTCGTAATCTACCGTCACGTTCTGGTTGGCCGCTTGATAGGCCTCGACCATCGCTTTCAGCGTATCTTCTTGCCCGTTGGCCGTATACGTAAGCAGCTTGATCGTGACCGGCTCCGCGTTCGGCGAATCTGACGGGGATGCGGACGGGGAGGCCGACTGGGAGGCCGGCTGGGAAGCTTTCGGAGTATTGCCCGCGTTGTTATTGTCGTTCGAACCGCATGCGCTTAGCAAAGCCATCGCGGCGACGAGCAGCAGTGTTCCGCTTTGTTTCAACATTCTAACCCTCTCCTTTTGTTATCAAGCTTCAGGTGATGCAGTCGTGCGATTCGCCGGGCTTCAGGCGACTTTCACTGTCCAGCCCGACACCACCTCCCCGAAATGGATTCGTTTGCTTGCGGTTCCTCGTCAGCCGATCGTCCGGACGGATTCCCGTTCCGCGATCGAGAGCGGCATGATCGTCCGCTCCTCCGGCTGGTAACGATCTCCCGCTACGATCGCCGAGAGCAGCCGCTCCGCCGCCGTCACGCCTCTTTCGACGATGTTCTGCACGATCGTCGTCAACGGTGGTGTGCTCATCCTGGCGACCGGAATATCGTCGAAGCCAATGACCGAGACGTCGTCCGGCACTTTTTTCCCCGCGTCCCGAAGGCCTTTGATGACGCCCATCGCGACCATGTCGCTCGTCGCGAACACCGCCGTGATTCCAGGCTGCGCCGCTATCGCTTTCGCCGCCTCTTGGCCGTATTCGTAGGACACCGAATGCTCGAACACGTGGTCCGGATCGTAGAACAGCCCCGCTTCCTTGAGCGCCCGTTTATACCCGAGAAATCTTTTTTCCACGACCCCGTCTTTGCGGATTAGCCCCGTCACGAGCGCGATATTCGTATGACCGTTATCGATCAGATGCTTGGTAGCCATGTACCCGCCTAGCTCGTCGTCGATGCCGACGACGTGGAACTGGCTGTCGTTCACGTAGCTGTCGATCAGAACGATCGGGATGCGCGCTTTTTTCAAATCCTCGTAGAAGCTTTCCTGGTAAATCCCCATAATGATCGCCCCGTCGAGGTTGCGCTGCATTGACGTATCAAGGTAACCTTCCCCTTTGTCGACGCCGGACAATATCATGTGGTACCCGGATTGCCGCAGCCGCCCTTCGATGCCGCATACGAGCTCGGAATAGAACGGATTCTGCAGCAGCAACTGCTTGCGTTCTTCCGTCTGCGGGATGACGACGCCGATCAGCTTCGACTTGTTGTTCGCAAGGCTCCTCGCCGAATAGTCGGGGATGTAGTTAAGCTCCTCGGCCGCCCGTCGAACCTTCTCCACCGTCTCCAGGGACACCTTGCCTTCCCGTCCGTTCAGTACGTAAGATACGGCTGCCGTCGACACGCCCGCCCGCTCGGACACGTCGCGAATCGTAATTCGTTTCAAGTTCGTCACCTACTCCGTTGGTCTGATGGAACTATTATCGTTTACGTTTAATTAAACGCTTAACCTTTTAAGGCGATTATATGACGGAAATAAAGCGATTACAAGCACATTTTTTTAAAAAAACGCGGCCAAGTCGTTTAACCGGTTAACTAACGATGGAACAGTAAATCCTTTGTCTAGCGTTCCCGTATACATAAAAATAGACCCGGAACCGAGAGAATTCGGTCCGAGTCTATGCCCTTATAACGCGATATTAAGCCTATTTAAGATAATCTACAGCTGCTCTTTCGATCGCAAGTCCCTTAACGTAGCGCTTCATAAATTGCTCGAAGCCCTCCACGTCCTTGGCATCCGGAGAAATCTTCGAACCGGCTTTCCCCGCGAATACTTTACGGTTAAGGTAATCTTCCAACGTCTCGTCGTCCGACTTATTGATCATATAGGATGCGAGAATAGCAATTCCCCAAGCTCCTCCCTCACCCGCCGTATCCATAACGGACACCGGGACGTTAAGAGCGGCAGCCATTATTTTCTGGCCAACGCCTTCGGTCTTGAATAACCCGCCGTGACCCAAAATTTCGTCCAGCTTAACGGCCTCTTGCTTGAGAAGAATATCCATCCCGATTTTCAATGCGCCCAGTGCCGTGAACAAATGAACCCGCATGAAGTTAGCCAAATTAAAGTTGCTGTCCGGGGAACGCACGAACAATGGACGGCCTTCTTCGAAATGGGTCATATGCTCGCCGGACAGATACCCGTAAGCCAACAATCCGCCGCCGTCGGGATCGCCTTGAAGCGCCAAATTATATAACGTTCCGTATAATTTATTCGCGTCAAGATCCAGCCCCATCGCTCTTGCGAATTCATCGAACAATCCGACCCATGCGTTCAAGTCCGAGGAGCAGTTATTGGAATGCGCCATCGCGACCAGGCTTCCCGTAGGTGTCGTGACTAGATCGATTTCGTCATACGCCTTGGACAGTTCTCCTTCGAGGACGACCATCGCGAACACCGAAGTACCCGCGGATACGTTGCCGGTACGCTTCGCGATGCTGTTGGTCGCGACCATGCCGGTTCCCGCGTCGCCTTCCGGCGGGCAGAACGGAATACCAGGCTGCAGTTCACCGGAAACGTCCAGCAGCTTAGCGCCTTCCTCCGTGAGCATGCCGGCGCTTTCGCCCGCAACTAGAACGGTTGGAAGGATCTCCTCAAGCTTCCACGAAAGGTTCTTGGATGCGATCAAAGCATTGAATTGATTCACCATCGTAGCGTTATACGTCTTCGTATGAATGTCGATCGGGAATACGCCGGAGGCTTCGCCTACGCCAAGTACCTTTTGCCCCGTCAGCTTCCAATGGATGTACCCCGCCAAAGTGGTCTGGAAGTGAATATCGTCGACATGAGCTTCACCGTTTAAGATCGCTTGATAGAGGTGAGCGATGCTCCAGCGTTGAGGAATATGGAAGTTGAACGATTCGCTCAATGCTGCCGCGGCTTGTTCGGTAATATTGTTTCTCCACGTGCGGAAAGGAACCAGCAGCTGTCCTTCTTGGTCGAACGCCATGTAGCCGTGCATCATGCCGCTAAAGCCGATGGCGCCGACGGTTTGCAAAGTTACGCCGTATTGCCGCTTCACGTCTTCGGCCATTTTACGGTAGCTGTCTTGAATGCCGTTCCAAATCTCTTCTAGGCAATAAGTCCAAATATTGTCGACATAGCTATTTTCCCAGTCGTGGCTGCCGGAAGCGATCGGCGCGTTGTCTTCGCCGATGAGAACCGCTTTGATACGAGTCGAACCCAGTTCGATACCGAGTACGGTTTTGCCGCTCTGTATGGCATGTTTCACGTCAAATCCCATGAATGTTCCTCCTTATTCGGTACGGGCCTAACAACCAGTCCGTGCCGGTGTTCCAATGGATTAGGAGTGCTTCGGATCTCCCGGCTGACCGTAGTACGCATTCGCGCCATGCTTGCGGAGATAATGACGATCTAGCAACGTCTGCGACATCGACGGAATGCCCGTGTTCAACTGACGCGTATGATAGGCCATCTTCGCCACTTCCTCTAGTACGACAGCGTTATGAAGCGCGTCCATCGCGTCTTTGCCCCAAGCGAACGGCGCATGGCTGTTAACTAGCACGCCGGGCACTTGAGCGGGATTTACGTTGCGGAACGTCTCGACGATCACGTTGCCCGTCTCCGCTTCGTAAGCGCCGTTGATTTCCGCGTCGGTCATCGGGCGCGTGCAAGGAATCGTGCCGTAAAAATAGTCCGCCTGCGTCGTTCCTAGCGCCGGAATACCTTGGCCTGCTTGCGACCAAATCGTCGCCCACGGGGAATGCGTATGCACGACGCCTCCGATGCCGGGAAACTCGCGATAAAGCACGAGATGAGTCGGCGTATCCGAAGACGGGCGCATCGTCCCTTCGACGACTCGGCCGTCCGGTCCGACGACGACCATATGCTCGGGCTGAAGCTCTTCGTAAGGCACGCCGCTCGGCTTAATAACCATCAATCCGCTGTCTCTATCGAATCCGCTGACGTTACCCCATGTGAATGTAACAAGTCCGTAATGTGGCAACTCCCGGTTCGCTTTGCAGACGACTTCCTTCAGTTGTTCTAACAAGCAAAACACTCCTCTCGCAAGTCCTACAGCACTTATTGACGCTTGCTTATGCCACCCATTATACACTTGTACGTACATGTGTGTCGAGAGAAAAACTTACCTAGGTCCGGCCGTCGATTGACGGACGACCAGCTTCGGCGCGTACAGTTTGTCTCCTCCGGAGCTATCGGTCCCCGTCTCTAGACGGTCGATCAGCAGCTTCGCGGCAAGTTCCCCTAACGCGGATTTCGGATGCTCGATCGTCGTCAGCTTAATCTCGGATGCGGTCGCCAAAAACGAATCGTCGTAACCGACGATCGATAGATCTTCCGGGACGCGTAACTCCAGCTCCCTAACCAAATCAAGCAGCCCTACCGCCAATTGGTCGTTATAGCAGACGATAGCCGTTGGCGGCTCCTCCGTCTTTAGCAACTCGCGCAACGCTTCTTGCGGCCGAGCGTCCTTGTCCTCGGTCGCGTATCTTACGATCAGGTCGTTATCGGCCGATGTTCCATGTTCCCGATGCGCGCGAATGAACCCCTTCATGCGTCGAACGCCCTGCAGATCGTCCGTCTTGAAGAAACCGGCGATGCGAGTATGTCCGAGCGACAGGAGATGGTCGGCCGCCATGAATCCGCCCGCTTCGTCATCCATGCGGACGCTAGTGCATTCAAGATCGGGATAGCGCTCGTTAATCATAATAAGCGGTATGCCGTGGTCCTCCAGCGCCAAGTAGTTATCGAAGTTCGGATTGCCTTCCGCGCTCTTCGTCGGCTCTACGATCAAACCACAGACCGAATGGCCGAGCATACTCTCGAGGCTCTCCCTCTCCCGGTCCTTGCGGTTGTCCGTGCTCGAAAGAAGCAGCCTATATCCGCGATCTTTGAGCGTCGCTTCGACCCCCCGTACGATCGACGGGAAAATATAGTCCGAAATATAAGTCGTTATGATGCCGATCGTCCGGTTGTCCGAATTGCTTCTGCGTTCGGCCGACAGCCTGCTGACGAACGTCCCTTTGCCTTGTTCCCGCGCCAGCCAGCCTTCCTGCACGAGCGCGCCGATCGACTGGCGCACCGTCTGGCGGCTCAGTCCGAATTGTTCCGCCAGCTCGTTCTCGGACGGCAGCTTATCTCCGGGACGGAACCGCCCCCCGGTAATCCAAGACAAAATCTGCGTCTTAAGCTGCAAATATTTCGGAGTCTGGTTATTCGTATCGGACATTTCTGGCACCTCTGAACGGATTAGTGAACCTATTATAGCACAATCACAAACTTGTACGTACCACTGCGCGGCGCTCTATCCCCATATGGTTATATTGCCGACATTTTCCAACCTGTGATATGGTAATGAGACATATCCTCCTGGAGGTCTTCATTCTATGTCGAACAGCATTCTCTATCATACCGATAACATTCTTATCGTCGCCAATAAGGACAAGCAGCACGTGCAGCTCGAATTATCGAGCAGCGGCTACCGTCCGAAATTCGTCACGCATTATATCGAGAGCCGCTCCGAGCTCGATGAGCTGATCGCGGCGCTCGAACAGGCGAGAGCTCACTTGGACGCGGTGGAGTAGACTTGTGCTAGTTCAGCGAACGTAACGTCCGTTAGGCTGTCGACAATGAGGTCCGCGCCCGTGAAATCCATGTGGGATGTCACCGGGTTCGGCGTAACGAGCGCAACGAGGCCTGCCGCTTTGGCGGCGCGAAGCCCGTTCATCGAATCCTCGATCGCGATCGCTTCCGCGCCGGTCACTCCAAGCGCTTCTACGGCGAGCAAGTACAGAGCCGGATCCGGCTTCACGCGCTCGACGTCGTCAGCCGAGCAGATAACCTCGAAATAGTCGCGAATGCCGAGCATTTTCGTATTGTTCTCGATCCACTCGCGGTCGGAGCTTGAGGCGAGCCCGATCCTGAGTCCCAGCCGCCTCGCTTCTTCGAGACGGTCCAACACGCCCGGTCTCAGCACAAGTTGCCCTACGCGCTCCTTGTGTAAATCGTGAAATTGCTTGCGGATTTCCGCGTGGTCCAGCTTTTTCCCCGACTTCTCCTCCAAGTACGCGTAAGGATCGAATCCCCCGTGCGTCCCGATCGCCAGCGCCCACGTAGCCAGCGGCAGCTCCTGCCCATGCTCCGCATAAATGTCGCAAATCGCCTCGTACGCGCAAGTTTCCGTATCTAACAACGTCCCATCTAAATCAAACACGACCGCTTTAATCATCTTCCGATCTCTCCCCGTTATCTATATAGAAAGTATAGAGTCGATTATAACACGAGGAAAACCGCTTCTATCTGGAAATATTCGGTTGGTTGGGATTGAAGACCGTTTGAGAGCGCAATGGCGGATTGGTGGTGAGTTGGTCGCAAAATGATGATGGTAGATTGGTGATTCAACGGTTTGGGAGACCGTTTGGAGGGAGCGGTGGCGGGGATTCGATGATTCAGCGGTTTGGGAGAACGTTGGTATGGTGCGGTAGCGGGGGTTCGGCGATTCAACGGTCCAGGAGACCGTTGGGATGGTGCGGTAGCGGTGATTCGGTGATTCAGCGGTCTGGGAGAACGTTGGGATGGCGCAGTGGCGGAGCTTCGGTACTTCAGCGGCCTATGAAACCGTTGAGATGGTGATGTGTAGAAGTTCGGCACTGCAACCTCGTGTGGCAACGTTAGACGAATCAATTGCCGGAGTTCGGCGCTGTAACCTCGTGTGGCAACGCTAGAGCGAGCATTAGCGGAGTTTCGGCGCTGCAACCTCGTGTGGCAACGTTAGACGAATCAATTGCCGGAGTTCGTCTATGCAACCTCGCGTGGCAACGTTAGAGTGAGCAATTGCCGGAGTTCGTCGATGCAACCACGCGTGGCAACGTTAGACGAATCAATTGCCGGAGTTCGGCGCTGTAACTTCGTGTGGCAACGCTAGAACGAGCATTAGCGGAGTTTCGGCGCTGCAACCTCGTGTGGCAACGTTAGACGAATCAATTACCGGAGTTCGGCGCTGTAACCTCGCGTGGCAACGTTAGACGAATCAATTACCGGAGTTCGGCGCTGCAACCTCATTCTACACAAAGACGGGGAAGCATCACCGCTCCCCCACCCGAACACTCAATAGGCCTGCCTACGCCGCTGCGTATCGGGCGCGGCGCGGAGCCATTCGCCCGAAGCGCGTCCGACGATGCCGAGCTCCTTCGTATACACGACGTTGCCGCGGCTCATCGTCATCCCGATGTCGGAGCTGAAGGTCCTTCCCGCGTACACGCTGATTTTGTGGCGATAGCGCAACCGCTCCGGCGTTAGCACGTTCGGCGAATCGGGATGGACGAGCACGAGGTCCGCGTCCGCACCGATCGCGATTCGCCCTTTGCGCGGGAACAACCCGAAGCGCTTGGCCGGCGCCTCCGACAATGCCTTGGACAGCACGTGCAGCGGAATACCCCGTTTCAAATGTCCTTCGTCGAACACGAGCTGCAACGTGCTTTGCGCTCCCGCGATTCCGCCCCATATCGCAAAATAATCGCTGGTAGGCCCGAGCTTCATCTCCGGCGGACATGGCGAGTGGTCGGACGCGATCAGGTCGATTTTGCCGTCGGCCAGCCGCTCCCAAAGCCCTTCCCTCTCCCTTGGCCCCCGGAACGGCGGCGCGCATTTGCCCAGCGGCCCGAGCCGTTCCAGCTCCTCGTCGGTGAATACCAGGTAGTGCGGACACGTCTCTACCGTAACGTCCACGCCGCTCATCCGCGCTTCCCAGATGACATCGACCGCTTGCGGACTGCTGATGTGAACAATATGAAGCGGACATTCGGTTCGTTCCGCGAACAATAGCACCCGTCTTACCGCATCCAACTCCGCCGCCAACGGCCGCGTCTCCAGAAAGTCTCGCGCCGTATTGCCGCCTCTTTTGCGAACTTTATCCGATAATGCCTGAATAATCTCCTCGCTCTCCGCATGAACGGCCAGCACCTTGTTCCGTCTCGCGATCCGCTTCATGCCTTCGAACAAGGCGACATCGTCCACTTCCTTGAAACAGCCTTCGCCGGTGTCCCCGGGGGAGGACATAAACGCTTTAAAACCGATGACGCCTTCGTCCGCCAACGCGTCAAGCTCGTCGACGTTACCGGGCACGAGTCCGCCCCACAGGGCATAGTCGACGCGCGAGCCTGCCGCATTCGCCGCGGCAAGCTTCTTCCCCAACGCTGCCGGCGTAACCGTAGGAGGCAATCCGTTAAGCGGCATATCGAAGTAAGTCGTACATCCGCCCGCCGCCAATGCGGCCGAACCGGTCGCGAAGCCTTCCCAATACCCCATTCCAGGTTCATTGAGATGCACGTGCGCGTCGACGACGCCGGCCATTACGAATAGTCCGCTGGCATCGATCGTCTCCCGCGCCGATAACGCCACGTGGGGAGCGAGCGCGACGATAACGCCATCCTTAATGCCGATATCGGCCAAATGCACGCCATCTGGAAGCACGACATTTCCGCCGCGGATAAGCGTATCCAACATTTCCCCGTCTCGCATATCGATCCCTCCACCTCAACAACCTAAAAACACCCGTTATGTGTAATATAATATAACACATATCAAGTGTTTTTCTTTGATTTTTACGGTGAATAGATTAATTTATGTTAATAAACATAACACGAGTGTGCGAATTGTCATAAGCAACAACTATTTTTTAATCGAACCAGCCTTTGCGTTTGAACCAGACGAACATCGCTCCTCCGAGCAAAGCCATGAATCCGATCACCCCGAAGTACCCATGCTGCCACTCCAGCTCCGGCATATGCACGAAGTTCATTCCGTAGATGCCCGCGATGAACGTAAGCGGCATGAAAATCGTCGTAATGACGGTGAGCGTCTTCATGATACCGTTCATTCGATTGGAGCGTAGCGAATCGTAGCTATCCCGCAAATCCGCCGTTACCTCGCGATTGGAGTCGATCATCTCAGCGAGCTTCAGCAGGTGGTCGTAAATGTCGGTGAAATAAGCGAGTTGCTCCTTTACGACGGGAATTTTGTCCGCGCTTATGATGCGATAGAGCATATCCCGCATCGGGATCACCGTTCGGCGAAGCCTGAGCAGATCCGCGCGAATCCGGTACACTTGCTCCGTCAGCGCCTGAATGTTCCGTTCGGTCTCCTCGCGGTCCTCCAGCTCGTTGAGCTCGTCTTCGATTTGGAACAAGCTCGGAAAATAATTATCAACCAGCGCGTCGATTAACATATAAGCGATGAAATTGTGGTTTTTGCCTTCTTCGACATACGCCGGTTCAAGCACCCGCCGCCGAACGTCTTCGATCTCCTGCGACGGCGACAGATGGAACGTCACGATTCCTTTGGGGCTTAGAAAGAAATCAACTTCCTCCGCCTCTCGCGTCAACGGATGAAGGGAGTGAATGACGAAAAAGTGCGTGTCGTCGTACTGGTCGATTTTCGGGCGTTGCAAAAAATGCATGCAATCTTCGATCGCCAGCGGGTGAAACCGAAAATGGCTGCCGAGCAGCCCTACTTCTTGTTCGGTCGGGCAAGCGAAATCGACCCAGTACCACTCGATCTCTTCGTCCGACAGCCTCTCCAGAGGAACATCCTCCAATAGGCGCGCATCCTGCGTAACCGCGATCGTTCGCAACAACCGTATCACCTCTACGGTTATTATGCGCCGAATCGCCCGCTTATGGCAATAGATGACAAACCCGCGCGGCAAGGCGCCGCCGCTGTTGACAGACCTAGGGATAATGATTACATTAATACTCATTCAAGCTTTCCGTGATTACATAAAATAACGTCCGACAATCCATAAAAATTAGATGATGCGTCGGAAAAGGAGGGGAAGAGGAGATGGCGGAATTCACACGGCTTAACGCGGACGAAGAGGAATTTGTCCACGAGAGCGATCCGTTCGATTCGGACGTCGTCGAATTGTGCGAGATTACGAATCGCGTGCTCGTGATCAGCCCTCGCCCCGCTTCCCTCCGCTCGCTCGTCGCCGATCTGGCCGTTCGATGCTACGACGTGCTGCTGCTCCACCACGCGGACGATCCATTGCTCGATCTAATGAAGGGCAACGTCATCATCCTCGACCGCACCGCCGAGACCGCCCCTTCTACGCCTTCCGAGTCGAGCATTTCGCCGGTTATCTCGCTCGTTAGAACCGCGCCGGAAGACGACCATGCCTACGGCGGCCATTGGGTACTGTGGCCAAGCCCGATCGGCCATGTCATTCAGCGGATCAAAACGTTAGCCGCCCTGCTTCCGACGCCGACTACCGCCGAACACGAGCGTTCCGGTTCGTTGCTAACGTTCAAAGATATCGCGCTCGACGCGGAGCGGATGACCGTCACGCGCGGCGGCGCCAAGATCGACTTAACGCGGACGGAGTTCGATCTGCTTCGCGCGCTGCTTGCTGCCGAAGGCCGAGTGAAGTCGCGAGACGAGCTGATCGGCGATGCGCGAGGTGAATCGTCCGCGTCGGAATGGGGCAGCAACACGATCGACGTCCACATTCGCAGCTTGCGCAGCAAATTAAACGACGACCCCCGCTCCCCGCGCTACATCGCGACCGTGCGAGGTAGCGGCTATCGCTTGGCTGACTTATAGGTTTGGCAGAATCGATATTCTGCCGAACCTTTTTTGTTTTTTGGCGCATCCTAATGACGCAACCATTCTATCGCAGAGGAGAGATTGCGCTATGTCGGGTCGAAACAATAAGCCGGACAACGACGGACCGGCAAGCAAGCCGGGAAGTCTGGATCAATTCGGAGACAAGCTGGGTTCGTCCAACGAGGAAGAGTTCCAAGCGGCGGCGGATGCGGCTTGCAACGTCTGCGCGGTAGAGGAGCCGGATCACTAAGCGATCCGGCGAAGTTGCGAATATACGAAAGAAGAAGGGCAGGGATCACTCCCATGCCCTTCTTCCGCTACGTATAGCGCGACAGCTTAGTGCGCGCCTTCCAAATACCGCTCGCAATCGAGCGCCGCCATACAGCCCGTTCCCGCCGCGCTGATCGCTTGACGGTAGCGTTGATCCTGCACGTCCCCGCAAGCGAATACGCCTGGCACGTTCGTCTCCGTCGTTCCCGGAGTGACGAGCAAGTAACCCGCTTCGTCGGTCGTCAGTTGGCCGCCGAGGAACTTCGTGTTCGGCGTATGGCCGATCGCGACGAAGACGCCGCTAGCTTCGATGATTTCTTCTTCGCCGGTCTCGTTGTTTTTCACTTTAAGTCCGGTTACACCTAGCGGTCCGCTCACGACTTCAAGCGGCGTACGATTGAGGTTCCAGCTGATTTTTTCGTTGCCGCGCGCGCGGTCTTGCATGATTTTCGAAGCGCGAAGCTCGTTGCGGCGGTTAACCAAGACGACTTCAGATGCGAAGCGAGTCAAGAAGTGCGCTTCTTCCATCGCGGAGTCGCCGCCGCCGATGACGATGATTTTTTTGCCTCTGAAGAAGAAGCCGTCGCAAGTCGCGCACGTGCTCACGCCGCGGCCTACGTTGTCTTTCTCGCCCGGGATGCCCAAGTACTTGGCCGAAGCGCCGGTCGAAATGATGAGCGTCTCCGCGACCAGCTCGCCGAGACCTTCGACTTGCAGCTTGAACGGACGCTGGGACATATCGACCGAGTTGACCCATCCGGAGAGGAATTTCGCGCCGAAGCGCTCCGCTTGCTTGCGCATGTTCGCCATGAGCTCAGGTCCCATGATGCCTTCTGGGAAGCCCGGGAAGTTTTCTACCTCGGTCGTCGTCGTAAGCTGTCCACCAGGTTCCGGTCCTTCGATGACGAGCGGGTTCAAATTCGCCCTCGCCAAATATATAGCCACAGTCAAGCCCGCAGGGCCCGTACCGATAATAATCGTCTTGTACATGTTCATGCACTTCCTTCATCGTCTAGTATATGAACAATGATACCACCCAAGCTCCGAAGCTTCATGAAGGGTTGATGAACGTTAAATGAAGATTTCATGAAGAAAAGCCGAGGTGCGACTTCCACGCGACCTGCGGCTCCTTGTTGGTGATTACTTGGGCTCGACTGGCCGCCGTAGCACGAAAAAATCGGGTTACTACACAAACTTAGGCTCGACGGTCTCCCATAGAACGAAAAAATCGGGTTACTGCACAAACATGGGCTCGACGGCTTCCCATAGCACGAAAAAACGGGTTACTGCACAAACTTGGGCTCGACGGCCTCCAATAGCACGAAAAAATCGAGTTACTGCACACACTTGGGCTCAACTTCCTCCAATAGCACGAAAAAATCGAGTTACTGCACCAGCATGGGCTCGACTGGCCGCCGTAGCACGAAAAAATCGGGTTACTGCACAAACTTAGGCTCGACGGCTTCCCATAGCACGAAAAAGTCGGGTTACTGCACATACTCGGGCTCGACAGCCTTCAATTGCACGAAAAAAACGGGTTACTGCACATACTTGGGCTCGACGGCTTCCCATAGCACGAAAAAATCGGGTTACTGCACACACTTGGGCTCGACGGCTTCCCATAGCACGAAAAAATCGGGTTACTGCACACACTTGGGCTCGACTTCCTCCAATAGCACGAAAAAATCGAGTTACTGCACCAGCATGGGCTCGACTGGCCGCCGTAGCTCGAAAAATTTGGGTTACTGCACCAGCATGGGCTCGACGGCCTCCAATAGCACGAAAAAATCGGGTTACTGCACACACTTGGGCTCGACGGACTGCTGTATTGCGAAAAACATAAAAAGAACGCCCCAATCCCCGCAGTACGCGGAAGATCGGGACGTTCTAAATCTCTAAACTACCTTATGTTTACCGCACACATGGCCCCTTACTTCTTAAACCAAATCCGAGGAACCCCGTATCCCGCTCCCGGCGCGGAGAACGGAGCCCCGTTCGTGCTCCGGATCAGCTCCAGCCCGCCCCACTTGGATTCGATCACGGTCGGGTTGCCGCTGGCATCCCAAGCTCGGACTCTAGCGAAATGAAAGCCCTGATAGTAGATCGCGTCCGGGAACGCGATCGGCGTCTCCGACGAGGACGCGTAGGCGATTCCCGGCCTGCCGGCGTAAGCTCCCGTCTTCATCATGAACGCCTTAATGTCGGCGAAGTTCCCTTGCTGCGGCGAGCCGGTATAGGAAGCGTCCGAGATTTCCGTCACGAAGCTGTAGCACGTGAACGGATTCGTCGCGCCGCCGATGAAGCTATTGTCCGTCGGCGAGTTATAGTACCACGTCGAGTCGTTTTGTAAGTAATAGGCCCGATTCATCTCGGTCACGTAAATTGTCTTCGAATCGGAGGCGGTCGATACGCCTTTGATGCTGTTCGGATACGTCGCGGTCACTTTAAGCGTAGGCTTCTGCGCGCTGCGGGAGTCGTAATGCGTATTGAAGGTGTACGGTAGCGTGTACCGCCCTAACGACGAGTTGTACGTCAGCGTCCCGAGCGTGGATGTGCCGCCGCTCGTCGTGATCGTAGCGACGACGGACGTCGGCGCTCCTTCTACGAAAGCTTCGATCGTGTACGTCTCGCCGAGTAACAAATACGAGGAAGATGAATTATAGTACGTGTTGTTGAAGTTCGTCTGCGTATTGTAATTGAAGCTGCCAGGACCGTACAGGCTGACGATGCCCGGCGATACCGCCGATACTTCCAACGTGGACGCGTTCAGATTCGTGTTCGTCCCGCTGTAGTCGTACATGTAAATATAGTAATCCCCGTCCAAGTAGTTGTTGTAGGAGCTATACGAATTCAGTTGCTGTTCGTACATCGTGACCCCGTCCGGATATTGCGCCGATATTTTCGCGATCGCGAAGTTGAACGTCGTGCTGCCCGAGCTTCTAAAGTTGTACCGGTACTTGTCAAAATGCATCTTGATCCGCACTTCGTTGTTCATATACCGGACCGGCGAGTGATACGTCCACAGCGATCCGCTGAACGTCTCGAGACCGGTATAGCGCGTGAACAGAAACGTCCCGCTATAATACGAGATTTCGCCGGGCAGCGCGAACGCGATCGTCGGAATCGAGCCTATGCCCATCATCAGCGCCAGAAACAATAAGCCCTTTCTCCACATTTTCATCGTCATCTTCCCCCTTTGGAATTAAACGAGAAAAAAACTGCCACCACTTGCTCGCGACAGTTTCTCTCGTTGAGTTATGCGATTGGCAACACTCTAGCTTTAGCTCTAGTTTACGGGCGCACGATCGTGCCGTCCGCCTTGCGGTCGAGCGGATACGGCCGGTGATAGGCGGTTTTGCTCCAGCCCTCTTCCAGCAGTCCCTCGGCTAACGCTTCGTCGATATCTATGCCGAGACCCGGCTTGTCGTTCGTATACAAGTAGCCGCCCCTGCGCTCGATAATACCCGGAAACGCTTCCCGCTCCTGCGGACGAAAATGATTAATTTCCTGGATCCCGAAGTTCCAGATGGACATGTCCAGATGAACCGCGGCCGCTTGATTGACGGGATCGTTCTCACCGCCCTCCTGCCATGCGGTCCGCACGCCGTACATCTCGGCGAACGCGGCGATTTTCCGGCAAGCCGTAATGCCGCCCGCCTTCGACACGCGCATCCGCACGAAATCGATGAGCCTCTCTTGTACGAGCTGCTGCCATTCCTGCGGATTGACGAACAGCTCGCCGACCGCCTGCGCTGTCGCGCTCTGCTGGCGAAGCTGACGATACCAGCCGATATGCTCGGGCGGCAGCACGTCTTCGAGATAGAACAGTCCGTACGGCTCAAGCCGCTTGGACAGCTGAATCGCGATGATCGGCGACAGATGCTCGTGCACGTCGTGCGTGAACTGAACCTCGGGGCCGAACGTCATCCGGAGCTGGTCGAACATCTTTGGAATCGCTGCTAAGTACGCATGCTCGTCGAACACCGAATCCTTCTTCCAAGCGTTGTCCGGAATGCGTGCCTCGCTCCCCTTCAGGAAGCCGCCTCCGCCGTACCCGCCCAGTTGGGCCCGTACAACCGTGTAGCCTTCCTGCACGAACCGGTGCACGTCCTCCGTCAGCTCGGCGATATCGCGTCCACCCGCATGTCCGTAGCAGGCGACGGCCGAACGGCTCGCTCCTCCGAGCAACTGGTACACCGGCATGTTCGCTTCCTTACCCTTGATGTCCCACAGCGCCATGTCGATGCCGCCGATCGCCGTCTGCAGCAGCGCGCCGTTGCGCCAGTAGCCGCTCAAGTTCATCGTGTTCCACAAATCTTCGATTTGGGAAGCATCCCGGCCGATGATCACCGGCGCGAGCAGCTGCTCGATGATTTGCACGACCGCTTCCGGATTGTACATATCGGATGCCGAACCGATGCCGTACAAGCCGTCTTGGTCCGTCATTACCTTCACGATCGTCCAGCAGCCGTCCCGCCTCGTCCTGATGCATTTAACGCCAGTAATTTTCGCCATAAGCGGCTCACTCCAACTCTCCTGGATTACTTCCGTCACACCCCTCGCGAGATGTGACGGCACATGATGGTTATCAAGCTACTGTTTCTTAGGAAGATCGGTCCCGATCAACGCGCCCGGCTTTGAAGAGTCGTCTATAACGATTCCGTTCTTGGACAAATTGTTCGATACCGTCGCTTTGCCGACACCATCGCCCGCATAGAAGTGCGTGCCCGGATTCAGGAAGTACGAATCGTACAAGCTCGCCTCGCCACCGATGGCGTTAACGCCCCGGATGCCGATCGCGACGAAGTTGCCTTGCTGCATCGTGAACTTGCCCGCCTTGACGTCGATGCCTCGCGAAGGATCGCCCCACATCGAAGTGTTGAACATCGTCGCTTCCGAGTTGAACTGATCGCCGACGGTAATGTATACCTTGTCCGTAGAGCTCATGGAGACGAGCTCGGTGTTAATGAAGTTCAATCCCGCCGGGCCGGCGCCGTCGATCGAAACGCTCTTCTTGCTTCCGTCCGTGCCATGACCGATGATGATCGCTTCCGGCGCTTGCCCGTCTTTCCCGGCCGCAAAATGAATGCCGTACAGCGAGCCATACACGAACGTGTTGAAAATCGTCTCGTTTTTCACGTTTTCGATGCGGAAGGCGTCGAGGTTTTCCTTCTGGTACGCCCAAATCCGCTCGAAATCGCCGTCTCCCGGATGGTTCGGATAGTTGTTGCGCGCCGCGTAATGCGGATTGAACTGCACGTTGCGCATAAATCCGCCGTTCGCGCCTCCGCCTAGATAGATCCCTTCCTTAAGCGGGGATCCCGCCACGTAGTCGATATAGTGGCCGCTCGTATCGTTCGTCCCGAAGTCGATGCCTTGGTACGAATTGACGAGCGTCGTATCGATCGCGTATACGCCGTGTCCCATGCCCCGGATCGTCCAAGCGAAAGGCTTGATCGTCTTCCAGTCCTGCTTGTCGTAATAGACGTTAATGCCGCGAATGCCCGCGCCGGCTTCAAGCGTTATGAACGGAGTGCCCGCCGCGTCGTTTTCCCCGACGTTCGTGAAGAGGACGCTGCCTCCGCCGATCGTATGATGGGGAACGTCCCACGAGCCTCTGATCTCTACGCCGCTCGGCACCGTGATCGGTTGCTCGATTCTGTATTTCCCCGCCGGAAAATAAACCGTGCCCCCGCCCGCGACGCCCGCATCCTCGAGCGCCTTCTTCACGGCCGCGGAGACGTCGGCATTGCCGCTCTTGTCCGCGCTATACGGCGCTTCGGCTACGTTGAACAGCAGATCGTTCGCCGGTCTAGGCCGCTTGGCGATGTCCGTCTCTCCGACCTTCGGCAGCTGCTTCAATGCATATGCCGCATCTTGAACGACGTCCAGCTTCGCCGCCGCGCTTTGATCGTCCACGTCAAGCTTGCCGCCGTTGCCGGAATTGAGCGCCTTCAAGTTTTTAAGCGCGATGCCGAGCTTGACTTGCCCGGTCGGCTTCGCGAACGTCGTGCCGCCGAGAATGAGCGAGCCGTTGTTCACCAACATGCCTTTGCCGCCGGCCGCGTCATTCCAATTGCTGATCGTGCTGTTCTCGAACGAGAACACGCCGGAACCTTCGTTCACGACGGCGTTCATCGGATTGCCGCCGACTTCGACCGAATTAAACTGGACGATCGACCGGAAAGTGAGCGCGCCATAGATCGCCGTCGGATTGTCGCCGACGTCGGCTTTGAAGCTGCTGTCCGAAATAAGCAGGCCGAAATCGTTAACGCCTTCTACCTTAAGCGCGATATTGGACTTATCGATATGAATGCGATAGAACTGCGCGTTCGCCGTTTCGCCTTTGCCCGTCCGCATCGTGACCCGCATGCCGGTCTTGAAGCCCGACAATCGAATGTCCGACATGTACTCCCAGTCGGAACGGCCCATGACGACTCCTTCGGTATTCGCCGTCGTGTACGCGAATACGGCTTCCTGCGCGGGAGCGCCCGGCAACCCGGAATTCGCCCAATAATCCGGCGACAGGTCGATGCCTTCCAGCCGTCCGATATCGGTCGTGAAGTCAAGGAATACGCCTGTCTTCAGCACCGTACCGTACAAATTCTTAACGTAATGGAGCTCGTTCCAGTCCGGGCCGATCTTAACGCCGCTATAGGCGTTGACCAACGTAACGTTCTCGACGGTCATGCTATCGCCCGACATCTGCTCGAAACTCCACGGATAAGGGATCGGCTGATCGATCTTTTGTTCCGGATACCAGATCGAGAGATTCGTGACGCCGCTCGCCTGTTGCATCATAAGCAAGCTGTCCGCGTCTTCTTCGCCCTTGTTCGCGTAAGCGGCGAGAATCGTCCCTTCGACTTTGCCGCCGGTCCATCCGTAATCGCGGTCGCCGCGCAGCGTTACGCCCGTCGGAACGAATAGGCTGGCGGTAATTTTGTACGTGCCCGACGGCAGGAAGACGACTCCGCCCCCGTTGCCGCGCGCCGCGTCCAGCGCTTTTTGCACCGCTTCTGTATCGTCCGCGACGCCATCGCCTACCGCGCCGAAGTCGGTAACGTTAAAGTCCGCGATAACGACGTCCTCGGTTGGATAATCCGCCTTGACCACTTTCATCTGCGCTTCGGAATTGATCTTAGGCAGCTTCCTTACCGTTACCGAAGCGATTTTGATCTCCGGATTGTCCGCCGCCGCTCCTGCGCCTTCCACGCCTAGACGGAAGTCGTCCCCGTTCGCCCGATTGGCGAACTTCGCGTCGGAGAGCAGGAACGTCGTCGTCTTCCACTTTCCGCTATCCTTGTAAGGGAACAGCGCCGCGTCCTTGAACGCCGCCGCTTCCTCCTGGGAGTCGTACTGCAGCGTAATCGTGCCGTTTCCTTGGTCGAAATATTCGACTTCGATCTCGACGTCCAAGTCTTTGTTGTCGAACAAAAACTTGTCGTCGACGTTCATGTACAAATACAGCGTCCGGTCTCCGTCCGCCTGCTTGTTCGTCTGCCAATACGTCTTGCCGTCCTGCTCTCCCGTAACGAGCCCGTCCGGGTTGTCGCCGGCTCTTGCGGTTATGTTGCGGCCTTCGGGTTTCTTGCCGAGCGTGATGCTTGCCTCGTTCGCCGGAGCCGGAACCGGCGTCGGCATATCGACCGCCAAAGTCGCTTCCGGAGAAGCCGAAGCATCCGCCGGTATTGCCCCTTTCGAATCGCCGCCGCTCGTCGCCGCGTAAATAATCGCGCCGGCCACGAGCAACACGACCACGCCTAAATAAACCGACAGCATGCGCTTGCCGAACCAATTCCCACGTCTATTCATCGCTTTCGTCCTTTTCGGTTGGCTTTAGTCGAGGCCAGCCTCCAAGAATACGACGGCTGCCCCCGCTAGGACTTCTTGTTTGCGAGGTACTGATCGACCTGTCTTTGAACGTCCGCGATCACTTTGTCGATGCCGCTTTCCCGTTGCTTGGCGATATACACCGCCACGGCTTGCTCGACGTTATCCACGTTGCCGAACTCGATCTTTTTCCCGTATCCTTCGTACGTGTCGTCCCGCTTAGCGACTTCCGCCTTGATGTTATCCTCCGTGATGAACAGCCCCTCCACGGGCGAATCCACGTTAACCGGCAAGCTGGCGAACTTCGCCTCTTCCAGCCAGAAGTTCTTCGAATACGTTTGGGTCGGCCGCATGAATTGCGACTTCCAGAACGCCCACTGTCCGCCCCACTCCATATAGTTGCTCGTCATGTACTGCATGTCGCCCGGATATTCGACGGTCTCTCCGTTCAGCACGTACGTTTTGCCCTCGATTCCGTAGAGGACGAGATCGTAGAGCTCGCGGTCCGTCTCGAGCATATCCAGGAAACGAAGCACGCGGTCCGCATGCTCGGAGTTTCGGTTAATGGCCAGCACGTTCGCTAGCTGCGAACGGTTTACGAATCTTTTGTCCGGATATACCCACGACATCTGTTGTCTGAACGAGGGATCCGAGAACCCGGGGTTGGCATACGCCCACTCATGGGACGTCAGCGTAAACATCGTCTTGCCGTTTCTCCACTGGTCCGCCCCGCTCTCGCTATCGATCATCGCGTCGCGGTTGAGAATTTTATCGTCGAACCACTTTTTGGCAAGGTTCCCCGACTCGACATAGAACGGCTGCTGCTCGATCGCGCGAACCGTATGCTTCGGATCGTCCATGTAGAAGCCCAAACCGTGGAAAGCCAGATCGACCCACTCGTCGCGTACGATGAATAGCGCTTGCGGCGGAGTGCGGGAAATCTTGGCGTTCGGATACGCGGCCTTAAGCTCGTGAAGAAGCTTATCGATGTCTTCGATCGTCTTGACCGAATCCGGCTTGCGGACGATGCCGGCCTTCTCGGCGAGATCGACGCGCCATCCCGCGTAAGGGCGTTGATTCATCTTCATAGCCCATGGCAAGCCGACGATTTTGCCGTTCACCGTCGCCGTCGCGAGCGTGCCTTGCTCTTTGTATTTATCGTTCAAGTGCGGCGCGTATTTCGGCAGCAGCTCGTTAAGCGGCATGTAAGAATCTTTGGCCGCCATCTGATTGAACGAAGTATCGGTATCGAAGTTCAAGTCCCATTTATCGCCGGATGCCGCCATAATAAGCAGTCTGCCGGAGAAATCGTTCCATGGAATGAAGTTGATGTTGAATTTGACGTTGAGGCCTTTCGCCTTCACGTAGTCGCTGACTTTAGCCCACACTTCGTCCGTGGCCGCGGGCTTCTCGCCGCCGAAATAGAACTTGAGCGTCACTTCTTGATCGTTGTTCGCCGGCTTTACCTCGTCCGCGTTCCCGTTGGGGCCGGTATCCGAAGTTCCCGGCTTATCGCCGCTGCCGTTGCCGCTGCATGCTGCGAGCAGGAGCACCAAGATGATAGCTAGCGTGCTAGCGATGGCTTTGAAAAGACCGAACGGTTTTCTTATCATTGAACCCACTCCCCTTGTCCCGATATCTCAACGATACCGCCGGGGCAACCATTGTCAAGAAAAATCGGTCGGCAGCTCGATGAACGACGGGAAATTCGTGCCCCAATATACGGTTTGCCATGCTTCGCGAACGTTTTCCTGCCGCGCCCAATCCCCCGCGACGTTCGGATGAGCATGATAGGCAGGATAATTGGACGAGGAGACGTCCAATCGGATGCGCGAGCCGCTGCTTATGCGCCAAGCGATCGGCCATAGCTCGATCCGAATGCGCTCGATCGCGCCCGGCGCATAGCCTAGAGGCGCGGCGGCTCCATTGCGGTAGGCGAGACTCGCGATGCCGTCGACGATGTTGTATGCCTCGCCGTTCGGCAGCACTTCGATCAGCTTAACGGTAAACGCGGTGTCTTCGGCCGTCGATGCGACGTGCAGCGTAACGCTGACGTTACCCGCGATGCGGATCGAACGTTCCAGCGGCTCGGAGACGAACGATAGCAAGTCTTGCCGATAGCCCGGCTCCGGTTGCTTGACGCTGGCGTTCTTCGGCCAATAAGGCTCGCGGCCATAGACGTTCAGCAAGCAACTGCTGCCTACGGTCACGACGGGATCGTTAGGATCGTACTTATAGGACGCCGATTTAGCTATGCCTGGAACCGCCGTCGCTAAGCTTAAACCGGACTCGCCGCTCAGGAAGTATTGCTGCTTTAGGCTGCTAAGCGGCCACTCCCGCCAGTCTTGCCACTCGCCTTCGCCGATCGTATACGCATGAACGACGCCAAGCTCTTCAGCGTAAGGCATTCCCTTCAACGTATGGTCGAACCACGCTAGCACCGCCTTCGTTCCGCCGTTAGTACCGTCTACCCAACCGTTCGGATAGTCGAGATCGCCGTCCGGCGCGATGGCGTGCGTCCACGGGCCGACGACGAACCGGCTCTTCTCGCGAACGTCCTCGCGAAGTGCCCGGTACGATTCGAACATCGTATCGAGCGCGATGTCGAACCAGCCCCCGACAAGGCATATCGGCACATCCACCTTCCCCGGCATCGCCTTTAGCAAGCCGCGAACGCCATCCTCCCAATACGGATCCGCCGGCGAGGGATGCGTGACGACGCCTTCGTACCAATCGAGCTTCCTTCCAAACAACGCCTGATCCATCTCCGCATGCGGGCGATAGCCGTACGCCTCGTAAGCTACCTCGCCCATATCGCGACTAGACCAATCTACGCCCGCGTTCGTGAGCGACCAGGACGTATAGATGTCGTGCCGGAACATGCCGTTCATGTAGGCGAATCGCTGCAAATCCGTGCCCATGACGCACGCGTACATCGTCTTCACTTCAGGCGGCAAAATATCCGCGACGATCCACTGCGTGAATCCAAGGTACGAGCCGCCGTACAAGCCGATGTTCCCGTCCTGCCACGGCTGCGAGACCAGCCAGCGCAGCGCGTCGATGCCGTCTTGCCGTTCGTTCGCGTACGGCTCCCATACGCCTTCGGATGCTCCTCTGCCCCTGCACTCCTGCAAAACGACCGCATAGCCATAGCGCACGAATTGCAGTAAGGACGGATCGCCCGAATCGCTGCCGTCAACGTAGGGATTGCGAACGAACAGCGTCGGCCAAGGCCCCGCGCCGTCCGGCAGCCAGACGTGCGTCTTGAGACGCACGCCGTCGCTCATGCCGACGTACATATGCTTGCTTTCACCCAGCTCGTGCCCAGGCTCGCGCATGGCGAGGCGCTCAGGCATGGAGGACATAAGCGCAGCCTTCTACCGTCTGCCAGCTAAACGCGCCGCCTGGCTCGACCGTTACCGCGATTTCGCGTCCGCCCACGGTTACCGCTAACACTTGGCCTCCCGCGAGAACGACGCAGCGACCGCCTTTCGTCGAGCGAATCGTCGCTCCAGCAAATTGCCCACTGCGCCAGCTTACGTCGACCTCGAACCCGTTCCTCGCGCGAATGCCCGCGATCGATCCTTCCTGCCACGCCGATGGTAACGCCGGCAACAGATGAATCGCGCCCGCATGACTTTGCACGAGCATCTCCGCGATGCCAGCCGCTCCTCCGAAATTGCCGTCGATCTGGAAAGGCGGATGATTGTCGAGCATATTCGGCAGCGTAGAGTGCGAGAGTAGAGCGACCACGTTCTCATACGCTTTCTCGCCGTCTTCTAGTCGCGCCCACATATTAATGATCCACGCGCGGCTCCAGCCGGTATGCCCGCCGCCATGCGCGAGCCGCCGCTCCAGCGTAACGCGCGCCGCATCCGTCCATTCCGGCGTTTCCCTAACGGTAAACCTCGTTCCCGGATGCAGGGCGAACAAATGCGAGATATGTCGATGGCCGGGTTCGGCTTCCTCGTACTCTTCCAGCCACTCCAGTAGCTGTCCATGCTTGCCGATAACCGGCTGAGGCAGCTTGCTTCTGAGCGTTGCCATCGTATCCGCGAAGTCGTCGTCCACGCCAAGCGTCTTCGCCGCTTCGATACAAGCGGTGAACAATTCGTGCAGAATTTGGCTGTCCATGGAAGGTCCCATACACACTTGGCCGGACTCACCGTTCGGTAGAATGTACGTGTTTTCCGGCGATACGGACGGCGACGTGACGAGCAAACCGTCCTTCGTCTCGATCAGGAAGTCTATGTAAAACTCGGCGGCTTCCTTCATCGTCGGATAAGCTCTTTCCAGGAATTCGCGATCCGTCCCGTATACGTAATGCTCCCACAGATGGAGGCTCAGCCACGCGGCACCCTGCGTCCAGAAAGTCGCGGGAATATATATATCCTGCGGCGCCGTATCGCCCCAAATATCCGTGTTATGGTGCGACATAAAGCCGCGGCAGCCGTACATAACTCTCGCCGTTCGTCTGCCGGGCTCGCGCATCCGCTCGAGCATATCGAACAAAGGCTCATGGCATTCCGCCAAGTTGCCGGATTCCGCAGGCCAATAATTCATCTCCGTATTAATGTTGATCGTATATTTGCTATCCCACGGCGGCAGCATGATGTCGTTCCATTTGCCCTGCAAAGTGAGGGGCAACGATCCGGGACGACTGCCGGAGACGAGCAGATAGCGGCCGAATTGGTAATAAAGCGGAACGAGACCGATATCGCTCGCACCGTTATGCACCCTCTTCAGCCTCAAATCAATCGATAACGAGTCGCATTCGCGCCCCGAAGCGGCATCGACCGCCAAATTGAAATCGACCCGATCCATAAGCGAACGAAAATCCGAAATGTGCCGAGCTTTGAGCGTCTCATAGCTCTGTGCAGCCGCGAGACTTATAACGCGCAGCGAATCCGCCTCCGGATCTTCATGGCGGAACGAAGTGGCCGCGGCGACTAGCAGCGTGACGCTATCCGCTTGCTCGATCAGCATGTACTCGCCGATAATCTTTACGCTTCCGCCGTCGGCGACGGCGTTCACGATGCCGCGGAAGTCCAATCCGCCTTTACCGCCGGTGTTGCCCCGCATGACGAGCGTCGAAGCGTCCGCCTTTACGATTTCGTCGTAATAACGATTCGAGCCTCGCGTCAACCGCGCCCGCAGCGAAATCCCGCCTGGGCTCGAGCTTGTTAACCGGACGACGATGACGTTATCCGGAAAGCTGGCGAAAGTCTCGCGCGCGTAGGTCGTATTTCCGACGCGGTACTCCACTCTCGCAATCCCTTCCGACAAATCCAGCTCTCTCGAATAATTCGTAACCTCGCCGGGAGGAAGCTTTAGATTCAGCCCCAAATCGCCAAGCGGCTGGTAATGTCGCTGGGATTCCGGAACGCCGGTGAACGCCATTACGGCTAAGTCCTGCGCTTCTCTTATGCGACCCTCCGCGATTAGCTGTCTCAAAGTTCCCAGATGCGCCAACGCGTCGGGATTGTTGCGGTCTGAAGGACCTCCGTACCATACGCTGTCTTCGTTTAACGCCAACCGTTCGCGGCGCGGATCGCCGAATACCATAGCCGCCAACTTGCCGTTGCCGATCGGGTAAGCCTCTTCCCATGCGGCGGACGGACGGTCGAATCGGATCACGCCTGCATGCCGTTGCCCCGAAGTCCTTTGTTCGTTCATGATGATCATCTCCACCCTTTCTTCTCCGAGCAGACCAAAGGGAGCGGAATCGTTCCTCTCCGCCCCCTCCGTCCTTCTCTACGAACCTATTATTTCAACGCGGCCCGCAGCTCAAGCGTACGCTTGTTCCACTTTTCAATTGCCGGCGCAATCTCGCTGAAGTCCGGTTCGTCGCCCGTAATCAATCGGTTACCAATGCCGTTGGCATCATACTCCGACCAGCCTGGAATCATTACGCCTGGCATGATCATTGCGTTCTTCTTAGCAATTTGCACGGCCTCGAAGTTTTTGCCTTGCCACATTGGCGTCTTTTGATAGTAAGCGTCGATATCCCCATCGACGATCGAAGCGTTCGCGCCTTGGTCGATTTTCCACATTTGCGCTTCTTTCGTGAATTGGAAGCTCAGCCACAGGAACGCTTCTTTCTTGTGCTTCGAACCAGCAAGCAACGCGAGCGGTCCGTAGATCGTGTAGCCCGGTTGCTTAACTTTTCCTTTAGGGAACGGCAATACGTCCCACTCGAACTTAGCGTCGGATTTCAACTTAGGCAGTACCCAGTCTCCGCCGATCGCGAAGCCGGTTTTGCCGTTGATGAATTCGTTCACGAGGCCGCCTTGCTCGGATGCTTTCGTATTGTTGAGCATGGAGCCGTCTTTCGTTACGAACTCGGACAGCCATTTGATATCGTTGATAACGTCAGGCTCTGCCATTCTGGATTGCGTCAAGTCCGCATTCATGTACCAGAGGTTGTCGGCATGTCCGTCCGCTACCGCTTTCGTGCTCAAGAGGCGCATTTGCCATTCAGGCTGCGTCGTCAAACCGTATTCGCCCGCATCCGGGTTCGTCATCTTCTTCGCGTATTCGCGGAAGTCGTCGTACGTCCAGTCGTTCGGCGGCATTTCCAGACCGTTTTTAGCGAGCAGGTCTTTGTTGACGAGAATCCACATCGGTACGTCTACCATCGGTACGGCATACTTCTTGCCACCGATCGCCATCGTGTCGAAGAATCCGTTAGGCAATGTTACGCTTTGCATGGTTGGGTCGCTGTCGATATAAGGCGTCAACTCTTCGACCAAGCCGTTTTGTTGGAACGCGATCAGGTCTTGATCGATTTCCGTTACGTCGGCAGGCGTACCTGCTGCTTCGAGCGCGGCGATGATTTCCATAATCGGCTGGCTGTTGACCGGAGTTTGCTTGATCGTAATCCATGGATATTTTTTGTGGAACAAGTCGTAAAGCGGGTTGTACGTGTCTTTCCAAGAGATGAAATTCAGCTCGACCGGCGTTTGGTCTTCCGGAGCCGCGCTTGGCGATGCGGACGGATCAGCCGATGCGGACGGATCCGCGCTCGTGCTCGGGCTAGCGCTCGGGCTAGCGTTGCCGTTGTTATTGTTGTTGCCTCCGCCGCAAGCGGAAAGTACGAGTGTCATAATTAATACGATGCTGAGTACCCAAGCGAATGAACGTTTGTTTTTCACTGTATTGCCTCCCCTAATAATTTAATTTCGTTTTTGTACTGCCGAATGAATGAATCCATATTGAACCTTCAAGCAGAAAATCAGGCTCGGTGCTTCTTTTCTGCCATCACCCCCCTCACGGAATGTCATGCTCCTCAAGATGGCTACTCTACGATTCCCGTTCTCTCGATTCCGGTTATGAACCAACGTTGCAAGAACATGAAGACGATTATCGGCGGCAGGATGATCAGGAATGCCGCGCCCATCTTGGCGCTCTCGGTCGTCGGGTTAATGTCGTTCAGGTTCTTCTGCCCGAGCAATGACGGATTCAATACCTCTTCCAACCGGTCAAGCCGAATCGATAGCGGCGTGAAGTCGTTGGCAAGGAACATGGAAGGTTCGTAATACAGGTTCCAATACCAGATGAACGAGAACAAGAAAACGACAAGGCAAGCGGATCTGGCGAGCGGCAGCATAATGCGGAAGAACAAGCGGAAGGACGACGCACCGTCGAGCTTCGCCGCCTCTTCCAGACTGATCGGCTGCGCTTTGAAAAATTGCCTGAAAATCAAGATGAAGAGCGCGCTCTTCACGCCTTGACCGAAAATAGCCGGCACGAGGAATACCCAAATCGTGTTCAGAATGTGCAGCTTGCTGTAGATAATGTAGAGCGGGATGACGATTATTTGCGGAGGCAACAGGAACGTCAGGATGACGAGCGCCGTTATGACCCCTTTGAACGGAACCGCCAGCTTGGCTAGCGCATATCCGGTAACCGCGCATATCATCACTTGGATGAGCGAGCAAGATACGGATAAGAGCGCCGTATTGCCGAGCGCTTCCTTATACTTCAACCCTCTGATCGCCTCGGACAGGTTGTGCCAAGTTACTTCGCGCGGGATTAGACCGACGGTCGGATCCAACAGGTCGCTTAGCGGCTTGAGCATCGTGCTTATCATGTAGAACAAAGGCTGCAAATACAGATAACCTACGATCGACAGCAACACGTAAAGGATGAGTTTGGCGATGATGCCGTCCGATATATTGCGACCGAGCAAAACCACTTTAATCCGTTGAGCGGTACGGCTCCAGAGCACGCTCTTGATTTGCCGTCCGACCCTTTCGACTTTCTCGGTCCATACTCCGCTACTCATGCGCGAGCCCTCCTCTTATTCATGCTCCGGCTGAAGAACCACATGACGATCGCGATCAGGACGAAGATGAATCCGAAGTAAATCCAGGCAAGGGCATTCGAATAGCCGTAACCGGTTTCCAGCAAAATCATGTTCTTCTTGATATGCGCGAGCACCGGGTTGTACGGGAACGTGAACAGATCGACGATCGTATACAGCACGTTCAAGCTAATGAACGGGATGCTGGCCGGCAACGTGATCTTCCAGAAGCTATCCCACGGCGACGCGCCGTCGATGCGAACCGCCTCGTAGATCGACGGGGATATCGTCTGGAAGCCTGCGATGAAGATCAGAATCTGTACCCCTGAGTACCAGAGAATCAGAACGGCTTTGCCGAGAACGGCCATGACGGTCGAAGCGGCCTCGCGACCGACGTATTGCTGGATCAAAGGTCCTAGATCGTATTGCTCTAAGAACGGAATATCGCCCGCACCCTGATTGAACAGCTCCGAAAGCACCTGTCCGGTAGCGAAAATAACCGGTAGGAAGAACATCGCACGATAGAGGAAGCGACCGGGAAACTTCTGATTGAGCATCAAAGAGATCAATAGCGCGAAGATGACGATAATCGGCACCATGAGCAGCATTTGCTGGAAGAACGTAATAAGCTCGATCGGGAAAACGTTGTCGACGACGAAAGCGTCTTTATAATTTTTGAGCCCGATCCAGTCGTACTTGAACCCGCCCGGTACGATCGTGACGTGGTGGAACGACATGTAGAGCGACCAGCCGACCGGATAAGCGACGAACGCGCAGAACCCGATCAGCCAAGGGAGCATGAACAGCATGCCGACCCCGTATTGCTTGCCGAAGAACAGGAGTCTTTGGCGTTTAGCGTTTAGCGGCTTGTTCAAGCGCCTCCACCTCCTTCAACGGCGAACGTCTCTTTGTTGTAATCGACGACGACTCGGGTGCCGTCTTCGTAGGTCGTGGCGAATACGTTTTCCGAAAGCTTCTCGTGATTCACGATTTTTTGGTTGTACAATTTGGCGAGCTTATCGAACTCTTTGTACTCCGCGCCTATGCGGTCCGCCCACTTGGCGTACTGGCTGCTGACCAGTGCGTCCCACGTGAATTTCATCTTGCGAGCCTCGTCGTAGGTCAAGTAGTACGCCGGCATCGCGCCGTATTCGATGGCCTTAAGGAACTCAGGCTTGACGTCGTTGCGCAAGTTGCCATCTTGGAACTTGTACGGCACGAAGCCGTGGACGACGATTGGATAGAAAGGCACGGTCTCGTCGACCAGGAAGTCGTAGCTCGAATCGTACGGGAAGTAGTCGATGTTGGTGAGGTTTGCTAGCGAATACGCATTGCCCCTCCATACGCTCGCTCTGCCCAACGTCTCTCGCGTATATTTCAGTAAGCCTTGGTAGATATCGATCGTATCCTGACGCGTAGCGATTGCCCCGGGATCATAGTCGTTGAAGAGCATTTCGCCGACCCAATCGAATTGCAAGCCGGAAACGCCGATTTCCTTCAGCTTCTGGATCTCGTCGTAAGCCATGTCGACCGTTCTGGCCGGCTTGCTTAGGAACCAGCCATCCGGGTCTACGAAGGTGATCCCTTCGACGCCCCTAATGCCGCTCGTCTTCGGCGACAAGCTGGTATTATCTTTGTTTAACCAAATGAAGTTGTCGTAGAAAGAGACCGGGATATCGCGGGATTTCATCTCGTCGATGAACTTCTTGGCCCCGGAAGTGCCGCCGAGCGACGATTCGATAGGGAACTTCTTATCCATATTGAAGCCGCCCATGTTCTGCCAGCCGAAGTAAACGACCTCCATGTTGGCGACGCCTCTCTCTTGCATGTCCTTAACGATTTCGGTCGCTTGCGCGAACGTCGTGGCCGGGATGTATTTCACCTTGTTGTATGCCTCTGTGATGCTGCCCCCCAAAATTTTCAAATATAGGGGAACGTGCTGGACTGGCGCAAGCTGCTTGCCGATGCCGTCAGTCTCCGTCAAATAGTCGCGGTAGGCATTCGCCATGCCTACGTAACCGGCATCCTTACCGCTAATAAAGCGGAATTCGACCTCGCGGTCCGTGTCCAGCCTCTCTTTTTGTACTTGTTTGATCGGAACCGACTTTAAGCTTCGGAAGTACAAATAGTCCTCGCGGTAAATTTGGTTCGAATACGCGTTGTAAAGACTGGAATTTTTCCCCGGAGGCATCGCCGCGATTCTCGCGGTAGCCGCTCCCTTCGTCAGTACGGCGACGTAAGCCTCGTCGCCCTTCTTCACGCCGTATACCGGATAAGAAATGTCTTCGCGCCGCTCCCCTGATTTGGTGAAGTTGTTTATGTTCGTCGGCTCGAGCCCGTATACTTGGTGCAAATAGCCTTTCGAAATATTGGAACGGTTCGCGTCGAACTTCACGATGCCTCCCGGTCCGTCCGGCACGAAAATGTATCCGTCTTCGCCCGGCTCCGCCGCGCCGAAGTAAGGCAACAAGTCAAGTTCGAAGACGACGAATTCCTTCTCTTCCTTAATGCCGTCGGTCGGCACGCGAACCTTAAGCCCGCTTGGCGTCAGCTCGTACTGGATCGCGAGGCCGAGGCCGAGGTCCGGGTAGCCGTAAGTCACCTGAAGCCCGGTATCGTTCTTGATCATCGATACCGTTAACTTCTTATCGATCGAGTTGACGGTTTTGCGGATCGTCTGGTCTCTGCCCGACGTCGTTACGTACGTCAGCACGAACGGGGATTGCAAGTTCGCGAGAGGGAGCCCTTTGACCGTCTGTTTCGCCAACTGCTCCTGCGTCGGGTTACTCGTCCAGCGATATCCCGTCTGCTTATTGACCAAAGCGATTTGCGTATTGTCGGGACGAACGAAGAGCGCGAATCGATCGTTCTCGAGCGCTTTGGCGAAGCCGTCCGCCTCCGCGGCCGGAGACCAAGCGGCCCCCGTATACAGAGGCGCGTGCTCATTGACCGGTTGGGCGATTCCGGCTTCCGCCAGAGCTTGCGCAAGCGGCGTTTCGCCGCCGCGCAGGAAGAACGTCAGCACGAAAGCGGCAAGGATCACGACGGCAACGGCGATCAGCTTTACGCGAAGGGATAGGCGCTTGATGAAGTTAACGATAGAGACTCACCTCTTTGTAAAGCTGATAGATAAAGTCGTACAGGTTGTAAGATAATCCGAAAATAATGAAGCCGAACAGCCAGATCGTGGCGATCGTGAACACGGTGATGAGCGAGTTTTTGATCGTCTCCACGAATTCGAAATTATGAATGACTTGAGTCATGACGAAGAACATAACGGCCATCCAGAGGTACATAAGCGACGTTAGCGAGCCGATCAGTACTTTCTCGTCCAGCGACAGAACGTTGGACAGGATCAAAATCGGCACGGAGAAGACCAAATACGGCGCCAGCGCGTACGTGCTGCCCTGAATGACCTCCCTGAACTTCCCTTCTCCGTCTTTGATGCTGCATACGAGATAGTTGGCGATAATCCAAGTAACCCATGGGAGGACGAACAACTCTAGCTCCCTGTAGATGTCGATGAACTGCAGGAGAACCGGGTGGAACAGGAAGCCGGTCCAATAGACCGTCATGATTTTCATGATCAAGACGGAGACAAGCAGCAGCGCCATAATCCACGGCGAGACTCTCGCTTCCTTCAAGCGGTAGAACCCTTCGTACGGATGGAACATGACGTAGAAGAAGTTGCGCAGCTCTGCGAGCGGCCGATTTAACTTTTCCGGCACCGGCCTGCGTTGCGTCAGCTTGCGAACGCCTCTCGGGATATATCGCAAGAGAAGATAGAGGGCGACGAGACCGCCGATCAAGCCGAGGAAGTTGTTTTGCAACCAATCCAGCCGGATTTCCCAGAACGCCTGCGAATACCCTTTCGTATCGAACGCTTCCTTCATGAAGTCGAGCGCTTTATCGTTGTTCTGCTCCTCGAGGTACACTTTGCCGAGCCCTTCGTAGGTGCCGTTAAACAGCTCGTTGCGGGAGTATACGTGTTCCCAGTAAGGCTTGCTCTCTTCGTACTTGCCGTCGTAGTAAAGCGTGAGCGCATTCATGACGTCGTTGCCGAATTCGGTGCGATAGAACTTGTGCACCGTCTTCGTGCCGCTGTCCGCGACCCAAATGTTGTTCTTCGAGTCGATTCCGACGCTAGTCGGGAAGCCGAATACGCCTTTCTGCTGCGTACCGACGTCGGTGAAGCCGAAGGCGAACAGCACGTCTCCCGTCCGATCGAAAATATTGACGCGCCCGAAGTCCTGGTCGACGTTGTACATAAAACCGTTCGAGTCGATCGCCACGTCCACGATTCCTTGGCTGTGCTGGAAGTCGCGACCCTTGAAGCCGTCGATGCCTCCGGCGTTCAGCTTTCGGATCGCCGCTTTGCCGAAGTCTCCGCCCGTCGACGTGTAGATGAAGCCGTCGTCGTCTATGGAGACGTTAGCGATCGGTCTCGGCAGGTTGGCGTCTTCCTTCGCGAGTTGTTGTTTGTTCAAAATCAGCTTCTTGAGCCAGTTAAGCAGCGACTGCGGCGCCTTGTTCGCCCCGAAGTAACCCATGAATTCGCCTTCGGGGCTAATGCGGACCAGCCCTTGGTAAGACGAGTTCATATCGATGTACATAACGCCGCGCCGGTCGACGACTAACTTGATCGGAACGAAGTGCTCCGTCGCCAAGAGATCCGTCTCAGGCTTCTTGTATTCCCTTGCGAACGTGCCGTCCGCAGCGAATACCGCGATCCGCTGGTTGCCGGAATCCGCGACGTAGATTTGGCCTTCCGGCGTAACGAACACGCCTTCCGGCGAACTCAGAGATCCCGGGCCTTCCTCGTCGCCGATCGTCTTGATCAGGTTGCCGTCGTTGTCGAGCACGTAGATCGCGTCGTTGCCTTTGTCGGCGACGTACACTTTGTCGTCGGAACCGACCGTCAAGTCGACGGGCTCGCCGAACATGCCCCCGTATGCGGCTTTAGGCTTGTAAAGCTCCTGAATTTTGATCCATACAGACTGGTTCTTATCAAAATAAGTGGTTTGGTAAGGGAGCCTTGCGGAAGCCGTACCCGGCAAGGTCAACCCAATTACCGCTGCAAGAAGCAGGAAAGCAAGCAATCTCTTCATGGTTCCGACTTCCTTTTGCTGGAGTGAATTACTTGATTCCGGAATGGACCATCGTCTCGAGCACGCGCCGTTGGAAGAACAGGAAGATGATCAAGTTCGGGATGAACATCAAGAGTCCGGCCGCGGCCGCCACGTTCTGACCGGCTACGTTGTTCTGAAGGCCGGTGACCAAAGTGTTGACATAGAACGCGAGCGTGCGCATCGTCTCGTCTTGCATGAACAAGGTCGACGTCTCCACGTCTCCCCACACGCCCTGGAACGTGAAGATCGAGATCGTCGCGATCGCGGGTACCGATAGCGGCAACACGATTTTCCTGAATATGCCCAGCTGGCTCGCTCCGTCGATCTTCGCCGCCTCCAACAGTTCGTTAGGGATTTGGGAGATGAAGCCGATCAGCATGAACACGGCGAGAGGCGAAGCCAACGCGGGCAAGATGTGCCCGAAATAAGTGTCGTTGATATGCAAACCGCTGATGATCAAGTACCTCGGAATGCTTACCGTCTCGGGTGCGAACATCAGAGACAGCGTGATGAGCGATAGGATAAGTCCTTTAAAATGAAACCGGAATTTCGCGAGCACGTAACCGGCCATCGTACTGACAATGATGACGGTGAACACCGTCATTCCGGCTACGATAATGCTGTTGAATAAATACCGGGTGAATGGCACCGTCGCGTTGTTCGCATGCAGGAAAAGCAGTTCGAAGTTGCGCCAGGACGGATTTTGCACCCAGAACCGCGGCGGGAATAAGAACAGCTCGTTCTGCGGCTTGAAAGCATGGTTGAAGATGAAGATGATCGGAAGCGCCATGAAGGCCGCGAGTCCGGTGAACAACGTAACCAATATGACTTGGAACGCCGATAGTCGGCTAAGCTTACGCTTGAGTGTCACAATCATCGTTCTATAGCTCCTCCTTCGATCCGAACAACCGATAGGCGAACCTCATCGCGAAATAGCTGACGATGAGCAGCATGACGGATATCGCAGAGGCGTAACCGAGCTCGAAGCGGATGAACGCGTAATCGTCGATATGGTTGATGACCAGATGTCCCGCGTATTGCGGCGTTACGGGCAAACCCGTCAATTGGGTGGAGATACTGCCCGCCTTAAGCGTCGTCACGATCGTCATGACCGCGCTGAACAGCATTTGCGGCTTCATTGACGGAAGCGTAATGTAAAACACTTCTTGCAAGCGATTCGAGATGCCGTCGATGCGACCCGCTTCGTACAGCTCGCGGTTTACGGTCTGCAGACCGGCGAGCATGGCGAGGAAGCCGACGCTGAAGCTAATCCATAGCGAGACGAGAATCATGACTTTCATGAGGTAATCCGGATTTTGCAGCCAGATGATCGGGTTGTCTATTAATCCCATCTTAAGCAGGAAGTTGTTGACATACCCGACGCGGTCGCCGCTGAACGCCGCGATCCATACTACCGATAAGGCAACGGCGCCCGCCATCGACGGAGCGTAGAACGCAAGCGTGTAGTAGTCGCGCACGCGAACCGGAAGCTGATGGATGAGCCAGGCGAACAGGAATGCCAGCACATATCCGCCGGGTCCGACGATGAGCGCGAACTTGAACGTATTCGGCAGCGCCTTAGTAAGAAAGACGATATCCTGCGTGAACAACATGAGATAGTTGTCGAAGCCGATGAATCTAAGCGAGCTGAAGCCGTCATAAGAAGTGAAGCCGAGCGTCGCCGCCATGATGACGGGAACGACGATGAAGATGCTGAAGCAGATTAAGAACGGCGCGAGGAACAGGTAGCAGAACGTATCGCGCTTAATCTCTCGGACAAATTGCAATAGCTTCTTGCCAAGGTTGGACTTGCGTCCAACCTTGGGCAATGCGGGAGAAAGCTCCGTATTCGTCATCGAGTTTCCTCCCATTCGTAAGGTTGCGTAATTTGCGGAATGTGCAAGTCGTCGTCAGCAGTAATGCCGAAGTCCGTCTGCCTGCGGTTCATCTCGCGCTGGATGGAAGTTTGCGCTTTCTCTAGCGATTCTTGCGCAGGCATCCGGTCGAACACGGTTCTGTTCCAAGCGAAATCCATTTCCCGCGAGACGAAGTAGTAGCCCGGAACGTACGGCATGTTCTTCGCCCATCTAGCTTGCTCGCGCAGCGCAGCGGCCTCATCGTTCGTCCAAGGGAGCGTCTTCATCGCATTGACGTTAGCCGTGTTCCAACGGAACTCGGGGCCGTAGAACGATTCGATGTCTTTGGCGTATTGCGACTGCACTTCGTCGGACGTCCACCATTTCAGGAATTCCCATGCGTCGTCCTTATGTTCGCTCTTCTTCATGATCATGCCGGCCGAGATCCCTTGCGGAGACCATCTGGCGACTGTACCGTCCGCTTGCTTGTTTCCAGGGAGCGGAGCCATCTTCCAATGACCCGTAATCTCCGGAGCAGCGACGGTTAACTGCACGTAAGTGTTGAAGTCCGCGATTCCGATCGGAATATCGCCATCGCGGAAATGCTGGAAGAACGCTGGTATATCGATTGGCAAGTTAAACTTCGCGTACAAATCGGTATAACGCTTGAACGCGGCCATTCCTTCGTTCGTCATGAGCGTGCTCTTCAGGCCGTCCGCCGAGTAAAGCTCGGCGCCGCTTTGGAAGAACATCGTCGCGAAATCCGCCTTCGGATAGCTCATCGTCATGCCGTTCTCTTGCAGCGTCGGCAATATCGTGAACAAGTCGTCCCACGTGTCCGGCACTTTCAGATTCAAGCTGTCGAAGATATCCGTGCGATAGAACATCATCTGGAAGTTCTGGACTTCCGGCAGCCCGTAAACGCCGCCGTTATAATCCATCGCTCTTCGCGTTCCCGGAATGAACCGGTTGAACACGTCTTCAAAGCCTGGGTACTTCGACAAATCTTCAACCGCGTTCCGCATCGCGTAATCGGCAGGCGTCGCTTCGCCGATTCCGAGCGCGACGTCCGGCACTTCGCCGGCCGCGTTACCGAGCACGAGCTGGTTCGGGTTCGGCATCAAGCTGATGTTGACTTCGATGCCCGTCTTCGGCGTAAAGTCCGTGGCTACCATCTCGCGCAGCAGATCGACGTAGTCGCGTCCGCGGGACACCCAAATCGTGAGCGATTTGTCGTTATGCTTCTTCACGTCGTAATCCATATAGAAGGAACGGGCAAAATCTTTCAACGCATACGGGACGCGGGATATTCCGGTCGGCTCTTTGAAACCCGGATCCGTGCCCGGCGTGCGTACCGTAATGAAATCCAGCAGCAACGGTTGCTGCGTGAGCGTCGTCATCCATGTCCCGATGTTGCTCTGGATCGTCGAGAAGGTGTCCAGTTTGTTCGGGATTTCGTCGACGTCGGATCGAAGCTTCTTCAGAATGTCGATGGAATTAAGAATGCCTTCCGCAAGATCCGAGTCGATGCCGTTCACGCCGTTAATATAGTCGCGAATGTCCGACAACCGCTTAATGAAACCGTCCAGCGTCGCCTCGACTTGCGGATCGTACTTCTTCATATCCCACGTTCTTTGCGCGTCCGTGTTCGCGTCGTACGACTTGACGCTGTAGTTACCCGTCAATAACCGCACATGGCGGTCGTAATCGGCCAGCTGCTGCAAAATATCCCTAAGCGCGAGCGTGATCGGCTGAAGCTCGGAGGAATCCGCCGTCATGCGCAACGTGTGATCGCCTTTCGTTAGATAGAACCGATATGGCTGAGCTTGGTCGCCGCCAATCGAATCGATCGTGAACTCCCGATTGAACTTCAAAGAATAATGCAGCATTTCCTGGAAAGGCACCGCGCCGTCAAGCTCGATCGTGCGGTACGCCTTAAAGCCGTTGCGGTAATTCTGGTAATCCTTCAGATCGATCTCGTACCAACCGTCTTCGGGAACGCTAAGTTTCCATTCGACCCATTCGCCCGGATTGCGCCATCTGCCGCCTCCGAGCACGTTGTACGTAATGCGGCCCTTAGGTTGCGGAGATACGTACGGCTCCGACCAATGGTCCGTCTGAATCAATAGGCTTGATTTCTGTTGGAAATTTTCCGCCTCTACGGAGGCATACCAATTCGGCTTCTGCACGAACGCCGGATGCGCCGCTTGGTATTCGGCGTAAGTTTGCAGCTTGGCTTTCGGCTTGAACGTCAACGAACGAATGTCCACCGATTCCTTGATGCCGATCAGCCGCACCGTGTGCTTGCCTGGCTCAAGTCGATACAAGAGCGGTTCGGACGATACGCTGAAATCGTTCACCGGCTTAACCGTCCACCCTACGATCTCTGTTTGTTGCGGGCGGATCTGCTGTCCGATTTCATTACGCTCGTAAGGATATTTGGCGTCTTTCCAATGACGCTCGAATTCGACGCCTTGCGATTCTAGGAATGGATACTTACCATCGATCTGAATGCCGCGGGTAACGGGGCCGTTACCGCCTTCCATCGGCTTATAGTCGAGATACAGCTCATACCATCCCGCGCTCGGTGCGTCGAAGCTCCATTCGACCCAGCCGAGATCGTTGCTCCACGTCAGCGAAGCGCCGTCCGCGTCGTTCGCCTTCGCTAGCTTAGCCGCCGGATCTGCACCGGTGTAGTCGACCGCGTTCAACGCGATCGGCTCGCCGTCGGTAGCCGTTCCCGACGCAGCGTTGTCCGCCATTAACTTCGCGTATGGCAGTATGGCGTCGGTCTCCTTGTACGCGAGCATGTCCGCAGCGGTAAGGGTAGAGGCGTAAGTGACCGGTTCCCCGCCGTAAGCCCAACGATACCCGCCGAAGATAACGACGATGATCAAGGCGAGCCGTATGGCGATGCGAGTCCACTTCTGCTTCCTCATCCTTCATCTCCTCCGACCGCGAGCGATAAGCCCGTATTCTCGTCGAAGAAATGAACCTTATCCATATTGAAAGCGATTGCGGGTTTATCCTCGCTGACATAGGAAATGCTCGGGTCGACTCTGGTGATGATCTTGTAATCGCCCACCGTCGCATAGACGTAACTATCCGCCCCGGTCACTTCGGAGAATTGAACTTCTCCCTGCATGAAGATGTCGTCTTGTTCCGCAGGCATGTGCGGTTGCATGATGACATGCTCCGGTCTGACGCCGAACACTACGTTGCGCAACGTTTTGTTCAATTGATTCAGTTGCTGGTCGTATTTGCGCGGAATGAGCAATTTCATCCGCTTGTTGTTGAAGTAATATCTACCTTCTTCGAGCGTCACGTTGCCGGGAATGAAGTTCATTTGCGGTGAACCGATGAATCCGGCAACGAACAGATTCGCCGGCTCGTCGTACAGCTTCTTCGGCGGCGCGACTTGCTGGATGACGCCGTCCTTCATAACGACGATACGCGTACCCATCGTCATCGCCTCGACTTGGTCGTGGGTGACGTAGACGGTCGTACGCTTCAGGTCGTTCTGAATTTTAATGAGCTCCGCGCGGGTTTGCGCTCTTAGCTTCGCGTCCAAGTTGGAAAGCGGTTCGTCCATCAGGAACACTTGCGGTTCCCGGGCGATCGCCCGACCTAGCGCCACGCGCTGCTTCTGACCGCCGGACAGTTGGTTCGGCTTCCGGTCCAGCAGATGCGCGATTTCGAGAATGCGCGCGACGCGGTTGACCCTCAGCTCGATATCGAACTTCGGCGTTTTACGCAACTTCAGGCCTAGCGCGATATTTTCATAAACCGTCAGATTCGGATATAACGCGTAGTTTTGGAATACCATCGCGATATCTCGGTCTTTCGGCGACGTGTAGTTGATGAACTTGCCGTCAAGGTACAAATCTCCGCTCGTGATCTCTTCCAGTCCGGCTAGCATGCGCAACGTCGTCGATTTGCCGCAACCTGACGGACCGACCAGCACGAGAAACTCACCATCTTCGATCGTCAGGTGGAAATCGTTAACGGCCGGGCGCGCTTCTCCTTTGTAGTGTTTGAACACGTGGTTGAATGTAATGCTTCCCACCCATACTCACCTCTCGTAATATCTGTTCTGCCAGCTTGCATTCATGTTACCGCAATGCCTTTGGAGCAAGTAGGAGTGAAAGTTGGCTTTTACAGTCTAAAATTAGCCTCTTCGACAAGGCGCGAAATAAAAGGAAAAACCGCCCAAAACGGGCGGTTTTTCTGGTGTTGTTATATTAAATTCTACGGCTTCAAAAACGCGTCGACCTGACTTTGGGCTTCCGCCAAAATACGCTTCAACGCGTCGTTATCCTGCATCGCGACGTACTCTTGAACCGCCTGAGCGGTGTTCGGCGCCGTGCCGAGTTCGAGCGGTCCTCCGTATTGTTCGATCAGCTCGTCGCGCGCGAGAAGCTCGCTTCTGATCTTGTCTTCGGCTATGAACAAGCCCGCGATCGGCGAATCCACGTTGCGCGGTTCAAGCGCGAAATCGCTCTCCCGATCCCAGAAGCCTTCATTGTAAGTCGGACTCGGTCGCATGAACTGCAACCGCCACAGTCCCCATTGCCCGCCCCACTCCATATAGTTGCTCGTAGGCGTGCTCATGCCTTGCGGATAATCCACGGAGCCGTCTTCGCGCAGCACGTATGTCTTACCCTCGATACCGTATTGAACCAAATCGTACAGAACTCGGTCCGTCTCCAGCATGTCAAGGAATCTTAGCACGCGGTCCGGATGTTCGGAGTTGCGATTGATCGCGATAACGTTCGCGAGAGGGCTGCGATTGACCGTCTTTTTGTCCGGATAGAGTAACGAGCTTTCCTGCTCGAACGACGGATCGATGAACCCTTGGTTCGCGTTCACCCATTCGTGGGAAGCCAGCGTGAACACCATGTTCCCGCGTTTCCATAGCGAAGCTCCATCCTCGGAATCCAGACCGGTGTCCTTATTCAAAATGCCGTCCGCATACCATTTTCTAGCCATGATCGCCGACTCCATATAGAAAGGTTGCTGCTCGACAGGCTTGAGCGTGACTTTCGGGTCGTTCAAATAGAACCCTATGCCATGGAAGCCGATATCTACCCATTCGTCGCGTAGCATATAGACATCTCTCGGGAGCGACCTTGTCAGCTTCGCGTTCGGATACGCCTTCTTCAGCTCGTGAAGGAAGGCGTCGAGATCCTCGATCGTCCGAATCGAATTCGGTTCAGGATTAATGTCGGCCTGCTTCGCCAGATCCGAGCGCCACTGCGCATAGTTGCGCTGGTTCATCTTGATCGTCCACGGCAGTCCGATAATTTGACCGTTCACTTCCGCCGCCCGAATCACGTTTAAATCTTTATACTTGGCATATAGATGAGGCGCGTAGGTCGGCAACAGCTCGTTCAGTGGCATATATGCCCCGTTAGACGCCATCTCCCGATAGGACTGCCATTCCGTGTCGAAGTTCATGTCCCACTTGCTTCCGCTGGCGGCCAGGACCAGCATTTCTTTCTTAAAGTCGTTCACCGGAATGAACTTGATAGAGAACCGCACGTTAAGCCCTTTGGCTTTCACATAGTCGCTGATTCGCGCCCAAACTTCGTCCGTTGCGGACTTTTTGTCGCCGAGAAAATAAAAGGTAAGCGTCGCTTCCTCCTCGGGCAACGTATATGAGGGCGTCTCGCCTGACTTCTCCGTACCGTTTCCGGAATCACAAGAGGCAAGCAGGGAGCATCCGATTAAGAGCAACAACAGTAGCGCATAACGTCCGAGCCTAATCGTTCCTATCGTAATCGCTTCCTTCCGACGGGTCGTTTGTACCCCCTATTATCTACAAGCCATCCTCTATTGTCTACTTCTCTTTCTAGCGCCCTTATCCCTTGTTGGTTCCCGCGGAATGCGCTACACTTACGCTAAACGTCTGCCCAAGCGGGAGTAGAGCCTATGAACCCCTGGCATGAGAAAATCGCGTTAAAAACGAATCAACCGCTCAAAATTATCGTCAGCGACGAAGAAAACGGATTTCCCACGCACTGGCACCAGGAGATCGAGATCGTTTACGTCCTGGGCGGAAACATGCAGATCGGCATTAATAAGGAGATTTACTCCCTGCATCCAGGCGACCTATTGTTCATCAGCTCCTGTGAGCTGCACTACTATTACCCAAACCCGCTAGGCTGCCATAAAATCATACTTCAGCTCGGAAAATCGGTATTCGACGAGTACGCTGACCACGTGTTCGGTCATAAGTTCGCGCATCCTTTGCTTAGGGCACGCGACAAGACCGGCGAGTTAGGCGATGTATCTCGCAAGCTTGAGCAGACGATTCAGGCCATTCTCGGAGAATGGGAGGCTGGCACGGTCGGCCATGAGTTGGCCATTAAAGCGAGAATGAACGATCTGGCCGCCACGATCGTCCGCGATTTGCCGCTCGAGGCCGTCCCCCTTCAAGAAAGAACGAAGCGGCTCGAGCAACTGGATCGGTTGGACAAAGTGCTCAAGCATATCGAGCGCGAGTACGCGAGCGATATTCCGTTGCAACGCGCGGCCGATATCGCGGGCTTCAGTCCGACTTACTTTTCTCGCTTCTTCAAGGAGGCGACCGGCAGCAGCTTCGTGGATTACGTCAATACGTTCCGGGCAAACATCGCCATGCAGCTGCTGGCGGGCGATGAGCATTCCGTCACGGAGATCGCTTATCAAGCCGGATTCAACAGCATCGAGACGTTCAACCGGGTATTTAAGCGCGTGAACGGAGAGCCGCCAACGAGGTTCCGGAGCAAACACAGCAAATAATGACTACTCATTCTCAACCCCTGACAAGAATTGTCTGGGGTTTTTCTTTATATTTAAGCTAATGCAAGCGCAACCAGCGTGCGTATCGGGAGGTACATTGATGATCCAATCGCAAAAAGAGACGGTTTATCGGAATCCCCGCGCTCCAGTGGAAGAACGGGTGGCCGACCTGCTCTCTCTTATGACGCTTAAGGAAAAAGTGCGTCAGCTTGACCAATATTTCGGTACTTCGTTCGTAAGCAGCTCTCATCCGCATATGGATACGGTCATGGGCAAGGACGCTAAGATCTTATGGGAGAAAGTGCTGGAGATCATCGGCGAAGACGGCGTCGGATGTATTCATGACCTATATGGCACGACAAAAGTAAACAATCAACTGCAACGCTACGCGGTCGAACAGACGCGGCTCGGCATTCCGATTCTGTTCAGCGAGGAAGCGCTGCACGGCTTGCTTCGTCCCGGCTGCACGATCTATCCGCACATGATTACGATGGCCTCGACGTTCAACACCGACATCGTAAAAGAAATTGGCCGCGGCATCGCCGCCGAGACGCGAAGCTTCGGTATCCACGAATCGTTCGGTCCGGTGCTCGATCTCGCCCGCGAGCCTCGTTGGGGACGCGTCGAGGAGACGTTCGGCGAAGATACGTACTTGGCCAGCCGGATGGGCGTCGCGATGGTTCGCGGGCTGCAGGGCGATAGCTTGGCATCGAACGATAGCATTATCGCCGAGCCGAAGCATTTCGCAGTGCACGGCATTCCCGAGAGCGGCTTGAACCATTCCGCCAGCTCGATCGGCATGAACGAGATCGAGACGTATTATATGCCGGTATTCGAGGCAGCCTTCATCGAAGGAGGCGCGGTGAACGCGATGTGTTCGTATAACTCCATCGACGGCGTGCCTTGCGCTTCGGACGCCGCCCTGCTTACCGACACATTGCGCGGACAATGGGATATGCCGGGTTTCGTGCGCTCGGATCTGGGCGCGATCGCGCGGCTTAAACACGCCCATCGCACGGCGGATACCGACAAAGAAGCGATTCGTCAAGCGCTCGAAGCCGGAACCGATATGCAATATTACGACTTCCCTCACGAGACGTACCAGAACGCCATCGTCGGGATGGTGGAGAGCGGCGAGATCGCCATGGCTACCGTAGATGCTGCCGTAAGCCGCGTGTTGAAGGTGAAGTTCATGCTAGGGTTGTTCGAGCGGCCTTACGCGGATCCGGATTTATATAAAAGCGTCGTCCGAAGCGAGAAGCACACCGCGGCCGCGCTGCAGGCGGCAAGGGAAGGCATCGTCCTGCTCAAGAACGAGAGCAATCTGCTGCCGCTGAGCAAGCACGTCGCGCGCATCGCCGTTATCGGCCCGAGCGCGGACGTCGCCAGACTCGGCGACTATTCGCCGCACGTGGAAGGCTTCGATCCGATCACGATTTTGCAAGGCGTCAGCGAGATCGTCTCACCGCAGACGACGATCCTGTTCGCTAAGGGCACCGGCATCCTGGAGGATGAGCTTGAGCCGATTCCGGCAGATTGCTTGACGGACGGCCGCGGCAATACCGGCCTGCTGGGCGAGTATTTCGCGAACTCTTCGTTCGATGGCGCTCCGGCGCTGTCGAGAATAGACGCGGGAATCAACTTCAACTGGGTCATCACGAAGCCGCACCCTGCGTTCGAGCCGTTCAACTATTCCGTCCGCTGGACGGGAAAGCTCGTGCCGAAGCATAGCGTATCCGGCTTCGTCGGGACGGTGAGCCAGGACAGCATGAGGCTGTGGCTGGACGGCAAGCTGATCGTGGACGGTTGGGGCAGGGATCGTTCGGCGACGGCCAGCGTACCCATGGAGCTTAAAGCCGGTTGCGAATACGATTTACGCATCGAATATTGCAAAGATACGAACGGCGTGTCGGCGATGCTCGGCTGGAGCCATGACCCCGAGGGCATACAGGAAGCCGTGGCGATCGCGCGCCAATCCGACGTCGCTATCGTCGCGCTCGGCGACTCTCGACGGACGTGCGGCGAAGGCGTAGACCGCTCGAACCTTGACTTGCCCGGCGGGCAGTTGAAGCTGCTGAAAGCCGTCTACGAGACGGGAACTCCCGTCGTACTCATCCTTCAGAACGGAAGGCCGATTACGATGGGCTGGGAAGCGGATCATATTCCGGCGATTCTTGAAGCTTGGTACCCGGGGGAGAGCGGCGGTCACGCGATCGCGGAAATTTTGTTCGGCGAGTACAATCCGGCCGGCCGGCTTCCGATCTCGTTCCCGCGCACGATTGGGCAAATTCCGGTCTATTACAACCGCCGCCGGGGCGGCTCCCGCCACTACGTGGAAGGCGACAACCGACCGCTCTACGCGTTCGGCCACGGGCTCAGCTACACGACTTTCGGCTATAGCAACTTGCGACTTAGCGCCGAACGGATCGTGCCCGCAGGCTCTGTGACCGTTACGGTAGACGTGACGAACACCGGCGACCGCGCCGGCGACGAGGTCGTGCAGTTGTACGTGAGCGACGTCGTCAGCTCGATCGCGAAGCCGGATAAGGAGCTGAAGCGGTTCAAGCGGATTCATCTGCAGCCGCGGGAGACCGCCACGCTAAGCTTCACTTTGGACGCCAAGGACCTGCGGCTACTGACAAAGGAATTGACTTGGATCGTCGAGCCCGGCGCGTTCGAAGTGCTGATCGGTCCGAGCTCAGACCGAATCGCCGTCAACACCTCTTTCGAGGTCGTGAAAGCGTAGGATGCTGTCGATTAAAGTGTGATGAGTCCTCCAATGAGGGTAAAGGTAAGGGACGAAGCAGCAGCTTCGTCCCTTTGTTGTTGCGCGTAACTTAATGCCCCTAGACCGTTTCTCCTCAGTAACCCGAAATCGTCGCGCTAATGCGTGCCTTTGAGCTCATATCCACTTAGTAACTCGATGTCGTCGTGCTATTGCGTGCCGTCTAGCCCAATTCGCTTCAATAACTCGATGTCGTCGTGCTATTGCGTGCCACTAAAGCCCAATTCGCTCAGTAACTCGATGTTGTCGTGCTATTGCGTGCCGTCTAGCCCATTTCTCTTCAGTAACCCGATATTGTCGAGCTAATTCGTGCCTTCGAGCTCATTTTCGCTCAGTAACTCGATGTCGTCGTGCTATTGCGTGCCACAAGGCCCAATTCGCTTCAATAACTCGATATCGTCGCGTTAATTCGTGCCTTAGAGCTCATTTCCGCTCAGTAACTCGATGTCGTCGTGCTAATTCGTGCCACCCAGCCCAATTCGCTTCAGTAACTCGATGTCGTCGTGCTATTGCGTGCCACCCAGCCCATTTCGCTTCAGTAACTCGATGTCGTCGTGCTATTGCGTGCCGTCTAGCCCATTTCTCTTGAGTAACCCGATATTGTCGAGCTAATTCGTGCCTTTGAGCTCATATCCACTCAATAACTCGACGCCTCCGCGTTACAGTTTTTGGGTTAGTCAAACTACATGCGCGTTTTCGGGTGTGCGACGCGTTACAGTTCGAGCTAGTCGAACTACGCCCCCCTTACATCACCCGATCTTGAACCTCGCTATCGCCTCCGACAACTGACCCGCCGTCTGATTGAGCGATCTGGCGAGCGCCGACAGCTCCTCGGCATTCGCGGACTGCTCTTCCGTGCTGGCGTACGTCTCTTCCATCTTCGACGCGGTATCTTCCGCCACGCCGGATATCGTCCGGATTAGCGCGACCGTCTTCTCTTTTTCCGCTACGACTTCTTGTACCGAATCGCTGACTCGTTCCATGTTGCTGGCGATCTGATCCATGTTGCCCGAGATATCCTGGAACGTTCGATCGGTATTCGAAACCGCCTCCTGCTGCTCCTTCAAGGCGAATGCGGCATCGTCGGCCATCTTGGCCATACGGTCGGCTCTGCCGCCGACTTCCCGAACGATTCCGCCTACCGACAAGGATGCCTCCTTCACCTGCTCCGCCAATCGCCTTACCTCTTCCGCTACGACCGCGAATCCTTTGCCCGCGGCTCCTGCCCTTGCGGCTTCGATCGCCGCGTTAATCGATAACACGTGCGTGCTCTGCGCGATATCCATGATGACGCCGACGATCGAAGTTACTTGCTTCATGCTGCCGTTCAATTCCGTCGTATCCGCGATTACGTTCCTCATCGCTTCGTTCGCATGCTGCGCTCTTTCATGCAGCATAAGGACGGCGTGGCCGGCCTTCTCGCTCATGGCTCTCGTATTGGCTACCGTGCCGGTGACGATTCCGATATCCTCGCTCGCCGCATTAATCTTGTCCGATAGCCGATCCATATAACGCGCGCTCTCGCCGGCATCCGCCGCTTGCGAAGCCGCGCCGGCCGCGATCTGCCCGCTTACGACCACGTACTGGGCAGCCGTCTGTCTGGATTGCTCCGCCGAGGACTCGACTAAAGTCGAACGAGCCGCCAAGTCACGAGAAGCTTGATCGACTTGCCGCAGCAAGACGCGAACATGACTAAGCATTTCGTTGAAGTTACCGGCGATCATGCCGATCTCGTCTTTGCCTCCATCCGATGCTTCGACGCTGAAATTACCCGCTTTGGCCTCGGCCATGACCGCGACGATGCGTTTGGAAGGTACGGAAATACTTAGCGAGATTACGTATGCCGCAGCCGCGGACAAGAGCAAGCATAGGAGTCCGATCGCTAGCGTCGTCCAATTCAACTCGCTGATTTCCTGCTGGAGGAACGTGTTCGGAATAATCGAAGCGATCGCCCACGGGGTGCCCGGGATCGGCGAGTATGCGATCAAAGAACCCGTCCCTTCGAATTTGTGCGAGAACGTTCCCGCATCGCCGCTTGTCGCGCGCTCGATAAAGGCGGCATCGCCGAGCGAGGCGCGGGGATGGAACCGTTCATCGTTCTGGCTATAGACGACGGCGCCCTGCTTGTCCATGATGACGATATCCGCGTGATTGCCCAGATCGACGTTCCGGTAAGTTTCCGCCAGGTGATTGCCTTTAATGGTAAGGACGAGCACGCCCCACACTTGCCCGGATTCCGCGGATTTGATCGTCTTGTCGATGGAGATCGACGTCTCGCCGCTCTCGCTATCTATGAGCGAATAGTGGACACCCGGCGTGCCGAGCGAGGCTTGAACGATGCTCCCGTATTGTTGCTGATTCAAATAATTCGCGGAGTTGCCGAAGCTCGTCCCATCCTTGGTCGCGATGCTGACGCTAGTCATATAAGGCATGAGCGACTGCTTGCGCGAAAATAGCTTCTTAATCTCGGCCTCGATCGCGCTTCTGTCCGATGCCGCGGCGGCATCGTATCCCGATAAGCCAACCTGGATGGACTCCGAGGCGATCATATCGTCCATGATGCCGCGTATCGAGTCGAGACTAAGGTTTATATTTTGACTAATCTGATTCATAACTTGCTGGGAATAGAGCTCGGCCTTGGAATGGATCGCGCCTGACGCTTTCAGGTTGGACGTAATGCCGATCGCCGCGATGGCGCCTACGAGCAACAGGATGAAGATTAACGTTAACCTAGTCTGGATCTTGCCAACCCTGATGAATCGATGGTTTCCTATATCGTGCGCGTTCGTTAGCCATGACCTTCTTCTCATCCGCAAGTCCTCTCCCCGATTCGATTAGCCTGAGCTTACCTACAATAGTAGGGATAATCTTTCGTCCGAAGTAGAGAATTTCCTATTGAATTTCGTCGAAAAAATTACTGAATTATCGAATCCGCGCGAGCATTGCCGTCATTCTCCCACGATTATGAGCGATACGATCGTTCCTTGATCGAATGTATCCGTCAAGTCCGGATCGTTCTCCGCTATCGCTTCCGAGCTTCCGCCGTAGCTGTCCGCGGAATAAACAACGACCTTAATACCTTTCGGCACTTTGATCGAGGCAATGCTGCCGCCCGGAATGCCTGCCGCCTCGAGCTTCTCCTGTGTGTACCCGCCTGGCGACAACAAGGCGCTATCTCCCCCGTATTCCGGGTCGGTGTATACGGTAATCGAAGCCGTGCCCGCTTTGCCGAGCGTTCTAGTGATGGTGCCGCCGTTCGCCGGGAACGACTTCATGCGTTCGTTCGCGCTGCCGGTCAACTCCTTGAACGCATATCCCGCTAAAGGCTTCGCCGTACGCTCGATGACGTAAACTTCGCCTGCCGCCGTATCGAATGAGATACGCTCTCCGGACTCCGTCAGCACGATTTCCCCGTCCGACGACCTCCTAACTTGCGCCTGCTCGTTCGGCCACGGATTCGCTAGGGTAGCCCGGTGACCGTACAGGCTTTTCAACCCGACGTACTTGATCTCTTCCGCTTCCCGCTCGGAGCTGACAACGAATCCGCCGCTGGCGAGCAACGTGAACTTCGCCGTGAACGTCCCGTCGGACGGAAGCGCCGGAAAGACGCGAATAACCCCGTCATAGCTCTGCATAAGCGATTCGTTGATCGCCGTCATAAGCAACCCGTTCGACTCGAATATGCCGTTGCCGTCGTCGGACATCCCGTTCACGTGCGGCTGATTGCGCATTTGCATCTTTTTCATATAATCGAACGCCGAATCCCCGAGTCCGAGTCTCGCCGCGTTTACTGCCTCCTGCGACCAGATCGTGAGTCCGTTCTGCTTGGCGTTGAACGTATTGATCGCCGTCTGCTGATCGGGATACCCGATGCCGGTCAAGCCGTAATACACGTTTTCCAGCTCCGGATTCTCGATGTTATGACTGGTCACTCCCGCGCAATCGCAGGCTACGTACTTCTCTCCCGCTCCGTCCGCCGTCTTCGGCAACGGCGCCAATCGGTCGAGGATGTTCTGCCATTCTCCGCGCAGCGCGGCATCATCGCCCAATAATTCGCTAGCCTCGATCGCCATCGGGAACAGTGCTCTAACGGCGGCAAGGTCCGACAACGCGTTTTTCACGTTCCAGAAATTTTCGCGAGCGTTCGAGGAAACCATCACGTACTGCGTCCCGTCGAAAGTCAGCATCCCTTGGTAAAACTTCGCGACTTCCTTCATGAAGGGGTAAGCGACTTGAGCCAGAAAATCGCGGTCATTCGTATAACGATATCGCGCGTACATGCGGACCGCGACGTCCGCGCCGGCCGTATAAACCTTTTCCGTATAGTCCCCGCCCTTGTTGTTGCCGCTCCCGTCCCACTTCATCGTCTCCGGCACTTTGGCGCCATCGATGCCGTAATAGAGCTTCGTATCCAGCATGATCCGGTCAAGCGCGTTGCGATACATGTTAAAATACGGCTCCAGCAGCCCGACATGGTTCGACGCAAGCGCCGAGTCGTACACCGCGCGCGTATTGAAGTTCCAATAACCCCAGCCCCATTTGCTTTGATCCCCGTTATAACGGTACGCGCCGGACATGAACTGGTAAGGGAATTTCCCTTGGGAAGCTCCCGCGAGCAAATATTGCGACACGTAATACACGTTTTCTAAATAATCGGCGTCCTCCATCTTGTTCGAGTACTGCACGAACGAGCTTGACCAATAAGCGTGCCACCACGCTTTGCTCCGATCGAGAACCGACGCATAGCCGGACTTCTTCGCTTCGGCGATCAGTCCGGAAGCCGCGGCGGCGGAATCGTAGCTCTTAGCGTTTTGCCGTGCCGGATTGGCGATCCAGATCGTATAGCTGTGCGTCGGCTTTATATGGAGCCTCAGCTTGGAGGCGCTCACTTTCTCCGCCTCATACTCCGCGCCGTCGACGGACGCGGCCAGCGTGTAACCGAAATGGTCCGGGTCCGACTGCCCCCGACTGATGGCGATCATCTCCGGACTAACGATCGTGCTTGCTTTTTTCCAGCTGTCCACGTCGGGTAAATCCCGATTCCACCCATCGTTCGCAAGCTCGCTAGTATCCCAAATGCCGATCTCTAGCGCGATGCTCTCGACGTTCGTCCGCTCGTCTTCGACATGTATGCCGAGCAACTCGGAGCTCGCGTCTCCGAATACCGTAACGATCCGATCGCTTCCATATTGCGTAGTGACTATGCCGTCGTATAAGTTCAAGCGTTGCTGGAACGTCTCGTACTCCGAATCTAGCCCAGGCTCCGTGAATAACTGGACGGTGCCCGAGGACAATTGCGTATGTGGCGAACCGTCTACGTTCGTGACTTGCATTTTCAGTCCGCGTTCTTGCCAGATCATCGCGCCAACCTTGCCCGTTCCGACCGGCAGCCCTTCGCTCGGCTCTTGGTTCGGACTGTTGTATACGATGTCGTGCTTGGCCAAGTAGCCGGCGTAATCGACCGATATAACTCCTGTCCGTTCATCGAACGAATGAGACTCGGTCGCGACGACGGGAGGATCTACTACCTTCTTATCGCAACCGATCATGACGACGATTGCGGCGACGAAGATCGTTACGGCGATGAATCTCTTCATCATGAGGGTCTCTCCTTTGCTTTAGCTTCCTGTGCTTTGATATTTGTTAATGCCCCGCTTGAATATCAAGTACGCGACGGAAAACATCGCAAGGCCTAGCACGGGGGTAAGGAGAAGTTGCATCGCTTGAATTCCCTCCCCATCGGCTTCGACGGCGATATTCAGCGCGGGTACGTAATTGACGTAACCGTAGGGGACTACGAACAGCAAAATCGCCTTCACGAACTTACCGAAGATCGGAAGCGGATATTCCGTAATGCGACGCAGCTCGTGGACGAACAAGCCGTAGATCGAATCGGTTTTGACGAACCAGAACGAAAGGCTGCCGCAGACAAGCATGACCGATCCGTAGATCATCGCTCCCCCGAACACGATCGAAAGCAACAACGCGACGCTCCCTATCGTGATCGGCAAATCCAACCTATTCACGCTATAGACCATCATGCCTATCGAGAGAACTAAGCCGAACAGGTGGCCATGCGAGAATTGGCGCATAATCATGTGCGCGAGCGGGCTGATCGGCCGGGTCAAGTAAGCGTCGAAGCCGCCGCTTCGCACGAGATCCGGCAAATCCTTCGTCGGATTCCATATGATCATTGCGCAGATCATGTACGACAAATGGCTTAAATTGTATAGGAACAGGAGCTGGTCGAAGTTCCAGCCGCCTATCGTTTCGAACCGTTCCAACACGAGCCAGAGCATCGCCATATTGACGACCGGCCATATGGAATTGAGCACGAAGTCCATGAAAACGAAGAAATGATCGTACTCGACCTTCGTTTTCATATAAATGCCGACGAAGCGCATGTAGAGTCCGATACCGCGCATGTTATCCCCCCTGGATGACGAGCTTGCGTACGGCCTTCGCCCAAATCCACTTCAATAGCAATCCTAGCAGCACGATCCAAATCAGCTGAAGGCCGAAAATGCCGAGCTGCTCTTCGAACGCTCTTTTACCCAAAAATACCGAGATCGGCCCGTAATAGATGAGCTGGAACGGCAGCAGGCCGAATACTTTCGACACCGCTTCGGGGAAAAACCAAAGCGGCAGCAACGCTCCAGAGCAAAGGGACATGACGAGGCCGAAAATCGACTGCGTATGCCACGAGACGAAGTACCAGAAAGCAAACAAGCCGCAGATGAGGTTCATTAAATAGAAAAGAACGATGCTGTTGCACAAAATGAGCGCGAACATAGGCAGGTCGCCGGCTGCGGGCGGCAGTAAACCGAAGACGGCTATGCCGAACGCGACGATAGGAACGAGCTCGAATAAGAGGCGGAATAGCGTCGATCCCGCGGATTCCGCGGACAGGTACCGCCCAAGACGAATCGGCTTAATCAAGTCCATCGCGATTTCGCCGGAGCCGATCTTTTGGCTTAGCCTGCCGATAATGCCGTTGTTGACGACAATGGAGACGCACGAGCCTAGAATGGAATAAGTCAGCATCTCTTGCAGGCTGATGTTGCCGACGCTCGATGCCATCTCGTTGTTTCCCTGATACAGCGCCCGCCAGATCGTCGTCTGAATCAAAATCGAGAATAAGCTCGACAGCAGATGCATCAACGTGTCCATCCGATAAGTCGTATGGCTTTGGAAAGCGCGAAGCATAATCTCGCGGTACAGCCTCATTGCGCCTCCGCCTCCGACTCCCGTTCCGCGTTCTTGAACGTCCCGTACATGTTCCGGATCACTTCATCGATGTCCGTCTCGCGGATTTTCACGTCCAACACGCGGCTGTTGTGAATGAACCAAGCGATGCAATCCGCCGAGCTTTCCCGCTCTCTATCGACGCGAACGTGGCACAATCGGCCATCCAACGTAACGGCGGAGCCGAACCGTGCGCGTAGCATGCGCTCGGGCAACTCGCTCTCTATCTCGACGGTCACGATCTCGTGACTAGAGTAATTGCGCTTTAAATACGAAAGCTCGCCGTCGTACATCATGGAGCCTCGGTCGATAACCATGACGCGGGAACAAAGTTTATCGAGATCGGCCGTGTCGTGCGTCGTCAGGATGACGGTCGTCTCGCGGGTACGGTTGATTTCTTTGATGAACCCGCGCACGCGTTCCTTTACGTCCACGTCGAGGCCGATAGTCGGCTCGTCCAGGTAGACGATTTCCGGGTTATGAAGCAGAGCGGCGCACAGGTCCGCCCGCATCCGCTGTCCAAGGCTGAGCTGGCGAACCGGCGTGTTCACGAATTCGTCTATGCCGAGAATGTCCGCGAATTGGCGGATGTTCGTCTCGAATTGACGGTCTGGTATGTCGTAAATGTATTGCATCAGCTTAAACGTCTCGATGACGGGTATGTCCCACCATAGCTGCGTCCTCTGACCGAAGACGACGCCGATTTTACGAGAGTTCGCCAGCCGGTTCTCATAGGGCACGATGCCTCCAATCTCCACCGACCCGGAAGTCGGTACGAGAATGCCGACCATCATCTTGATCGTCGTCGATTTGCCGGCGCCGTTAGGTCCGATATAACCGACGATTTCTCCTTTGTCGATCGTGAAGCTGACGTCCTTAACCGCGTCCTTCAGCTCGTGCCTAGGCGCAATGAAATCCTTGAACGCGCTCATCGATCCCGTTCGTCTGATCTGACTCTTGAATTGCTTAGTTAACGAATCCACTTTGATATACGACAAAAGCACACCCCGCCATTATTCGTATCGAATGCATGTAACCGAGCCAATGACTGCAATCTGCCACTATCGTATACCACCTACTTCCAATCCAAAATGAGGCGTTATTGAACTTTGCAGTACATTCCTATCTTTCTGTACCCAAACGAAAGAGACGCCCCGTCAAGGGCGCCTCCTAGCTCTATGCGGCTTGCGGTCATGCCTGCCGGCATGCCGCCTTGCTTACGTAATCTTGAAGGAAGAAATCTGGTTGTCGTTGCCGGTATTCGCGAGATTCGCATTGTCGGACGAGAACGTCCACACCGTGCCATCGAAAGCTCCGTCTCTGTACGCGGTCACCGTGCGGCCAGCCGGAACGCGGATAGAAGATATCGCGTCGTTCGGAATGCCCGCCGCCTGCATTTGCGCGATCGTATAGGTGCCTACGCCCAGCGTGACTCCCGTGCCTCCGTAGTTAGGATCCGGGTAGAACGTTACGCCGGTGGCGCCGGATACCGTTACTTTGATCGACGAGATCGTGTTGTCGTTGCCGGTATTGGCAAGATTGGCGTTGTCCGACGTGAACGTCCACGACGGACCGTCGAACGCTCCGTCTCCGTAGGCGACAACCGTTACGCCCGCCGGAACGCGAATGGACGAGATGTTATCGTTGGCAATGCCCGCCGCCTGCATTTGCGAAATGCTGTAGTTACCCGGGGCGAGCGATACGCCCGTTCCGCCGTAGTTGGCGTTAGGGTAGAACGTCGGCTTAGGTCCGGTGTAAGGCTGAGCGCTTCCAAGCGTCCTCTCCACGCCGCTGATCGTGATCGTCTTCTTCGATTGGTTAGCCGTGCCGGTCAGCGTCTCGGCCGTGTAGCTGCTAAGCGTCTTCGCCGTGCGCTCCACGACGTACACCGTATTGGCGGCTGTGGCGAAGTTGAACTCGGCGCTTGAGGTCGTCAGGACGATCGAGTTGTCGGACGCTTTTCTGACTCTTACCTGCTGCGTACCCCATGGATTGACGACGGTCGCTTGCTTGCCGTACAAGCTTTTCACGCCGACGTACTTGATCTCTCCCGCTTCCTTCTCGGAGCTGACGAGGAAGCCTCCGCTGGCGAGCAGCGTAAACTTGGCGTTCATGCTCGCGTCGCTTGGCAACGCCGGGAAGACGCGGATCTTGTCGTTGTAGCTTTGCAGCAGCGACTCGTTCATCGCGATCAGATGTACGCCGATATACTCGAACTCGCCGTTCGTGTTCGTCGTCCGGCCGTTCGGGTAATCCTGGTAGCGTTGAATCATCTTCTTCATGCCCAAGTACGCTTCGTCGCCGAGACCGAGGCGCGCCGCTTGAATCGGACCCGGATCCCAGACGTTGTTATTGTCGTATTTGTACAGACGGTTATTGTAGTTGTTGACCAGCATTTGCTGATCGGATGCGCCGATGCCGGATACGTTATACGGCCAAACCAGATCGAGAATCGTGTTCTCGTTGTTCCGGTTCTGGGAAATCGGAGGCGTATGCGGCGCATATTGGTTAGGGTTGGCCGAATCGACCGGATACGCAACGAGGTTGTTCAAGATGTTCTGCCACTGGGTACGAAGGGTGGCGTCGACCCCGAGCGTCGTGCTCGTCTGGATTGCGACCGGGAACATCGCGCGGACGGCCGCCAAGTCGGTAATCGCGTTCTGAACGTCCCAATGCTGCTCGTGTACGTTGGAGGAAGCCATATAGTATTTGCCCGTCGTGCTGTTGAAGCTGAGCTTCGCCGCCAAAAATTTCGTAGCTTCACGGATAAACGGATACGCGGTATTGCTCAAGTATGCCGAATCGTTCGTGTATTTGTATTGCGCATACATGTTCATAGCCGCTTCCATGCCCGTGGTCATAATATCCTGCGTATAGTCGCTGCCGATCGTTCCCGCGGCGCTGGCGTTCCAGCCCATCGTCTCGGGCACCCAGATGCCGTCGATGCCGTATCGGGTCATCGTGTACGACTTGAGGGCGTTATAGTTGCGGCTGTATAAGTTGTTGAAAATGTTCACCATGTCCGCGTGGTTCGAAGCGAGGAACGAGTGATAGACGTCGCGTTGATTCCAATACCAGTAAGCGTTGCTCCATTTGCCGCTATCGTTGTCGTTCACGGCGCTGAACGCTCCGTTAATGAAGTGGTTCGGATAGTTGGCGAAGCCGCCTGCCGCGATCATGTACGTGCTGAGATAGTAGAAGCTTTCGAGGTAGTCGGCATCTCCCGAGCCGTTGCTGTATTGCACGAACGATTTGCCCCAGAAGTCGTGCCACCAGTTCTTATAGTTGTTCAATGTCGTGCTGTAACCGGTATTTTTGACGTTCGTCAGCAACGTCTTCGCTTGGTTTACCGAATTGTTGCTTGGCGCATTGAGGCGGCTCGCGGTAGCGATCCAGATCGTATAGCTGGACGACGGCGTAATGTTCAGCCTTACTTTGCGGCCGTCCACCGATTGCGTCGTAAAGCTTGCGCCTTCAACCGTCGCAGCCATCGTGTAGCCGAATTTGTTCGCGTCCGTCTGCCCTCTGCTAAAGCCGACGACGGTCGGATCGACGAACGTGGACACGGTGCGCCACGTGTTAATATCAGGCACGTCCCCTCCGCTGAACGTACTCACGTCCCAGATGCTAAGATCGAGGGTAACGTTGGACAACCCCGTCCGGCTATCGTCCACGTGGATGCCGATTACTTCCGAATTCGGCTGTCCCATGATCGTGATCGTGCGGTTGTTATCGTACTTCGTCGTCACTAGACCGTCGTACAACGATAGCCGCTGCTGATAGGTCGAGTACCCGCTATCGAAGCCTGGGTTCGAATACAGGTTGACGAGTCCTTGCGAAGCGAAGCCCTCCTCCGAAGCGTCGACGCCTTGCACCTGCATCGTCAGGCCGCCCGTTGTGTTCCATACCATGGCGCCTACGCGTCCGTTGCCTACCGTAAGTCCGCTCTTCGTATCGGTGACCGGCCCGTTGTACACGACGTCATGCTTGGACAAATAGTTGGCATAATCCACGTTCAATACACCTGTCGACGAGTTGAACGCCTGGGTGGTCGAGCTTGCCGACACCGTGTCTGTGCCCGTGGAGACGCCCGTCGCGACGAGCAGCGATGCAGCGACTAGCGCGGACAGTCTCTTCTTTCCTTTCCTAAGCAATTCCATTCTTTAATACCCTCCTTGGAATAAGATACCTGCACGCATAGAGCTAGCTTCATCATATATCCGGGATTCGGGCGTTTTAATGTAATAATTTACTTAAATCGTATATTAATTTACTTAGTGAATGATTTAATAGCGCGAGAGGGCATTTGAGTATGCTAAACCGTTCTAAGATGGCGATCAATGGGGCGAGGTACGAGCTGCTGTCATAAGGAAAAGCGAGTGTGCAAAACCGTTCTGGAACGGCGATCAACGGGGCGAGGTACGGGCTGTTGTCATAAGGAAAAGCGAGTGTTTATTGTAAAAGGTGCAACTAATTTCGCCTCAACCTGCTTGATACCGATCCTTTGTTGCATTTCATACAGCTAATCGTGCCATTTCGTCCATATGCTCGTTATTCGGCTGGATTAGTTGTACGCTCTGCAACTAACCCATAGGAATCCAAGATTTGCGCTAAATTAGATGTATGTTTTGCAACTACGCGGCTGGTGGTTATACTCCTCTTCACGCAGAAACGACAGCGACCGCCCGGGAGCATGCTAATCAACTGCCCGAACGGTCGCTATTGCGTCATGCTTTTTAAGGTTGGTGAGGCGTCGGATGCTCTTCCGTCAGCGGAATTTCATCGTGGAATAACCGGTTAATATCGCCCGTGAGCCGCAAGTAGAAGTCCGACGATACCGGTACTTCGTCCGCGTCGAGCGTCAGGAAGTATTGATCGCTCGGGATCATGGAGCTGTCCTCCGCGATTTTGGCGATCGCGGTTCCTTCGTCAAACTCGTCGAACATCGCGATATAACCGGTGTTGATGCCGACGGATTTCATGTTGTACGCCTGCCTCCACATGAAGTCGCCGTGCAGCCGAGGATTCTCGTTCTTCGGCCCGCCGGTCATATTGGACCATGCGGAGCCCGGGAACAGAACCGGCTGATAATCTATTCCGTTTTCCTGCGTAAATTTGAAGTCCGGAGCGTAATTGAACAGCTTCATGCGATCCGCGCCGAGCAGTTGCCCGAATCGACCGACGAACCAAGGCGAGATCATGTCCAGCGACTTGTACACGTCCATGAAGTCCGGCTTGGAATCTTTCGTCCCCGTGCGCCAGTAAGTCGGAACGCCGCCGATGACGTAGACGTTCTGATCGTGGAACCACTTGATCAAGGCGGCGGACTCCGCGGCCGTTCCCGGCCGGTCGCTTAGGCCGATGCCCCAAACGTTGATGACGAGCTTGCCGTCTTGCTTCGCGTACGCGCTCGACTCCGTGAGATGCATGGCGCCGACGACGTTCGTCGTCCAGTCGTGCTCGATCGCTTGTACCCAATTGTCTTTCTTCATGCCCGTAATATCATACATGACGTAGAATTTGCGCTCGAACTTCTCCGCGGCGCTCATTACTTTCACGGCTACGTCGTCTCTGTTCTTCTTCCAATTGTTCGGTGCGTCGCTCTCTTCCGCGCCGAAGCGCTGCAAGCCGACGCCGGTAATGTTGTACTGTTGCATCCATTGAAAATGCAAGTCTACCGTGCTTTGGTCGCGCGACGAGAACAACTGCGCTTCCTCGCCGTTTCCGAGATTCCCAAGTGACGTATAATACAAGTCCTTATACTCTCGCGTGTCCGGATACAACTCGAAGTTCACATCCGCGCCCGCCGAGAGCATGCTCCCTTTTTTGCTCCAGTGAACCCAGCCGTTGTTCGAGCCGTCGCCCGGCGCGTTGAACCAGCCTTGGTAGCCCGCGTATATTTCGCCGACGACGTCACCTTCCCGTTGCGGCGTAGGTGTAGGAGTAGGCTCGGGCGTAGATGGTGGGGTTACCGTGGCGGTAGGGGATGGACTCCCGTTCGAGTCGCCGTTATTCGATTGGCAGCCCGTGATTCCCAGCGCCGCTGAGAGCGCGACGGTCAGCAGCAGCTTTCTCATAGCTCCTCCTTATGCAGAGTAGGATGCGTCTCCGAGAGCGGAATTTCTCCGCGAAACAGCTTGCCGATGTCGCCGGAAAGCCGAAGATAGAAGTCTGAAGAGACAGCCACGCCGTCAGCGTCCAAAGCAAGAAAATAATGATCGGTCGGACACATGGATGCATCCTCCGCCGCCTTGGCGATAGCCGTAGCTTCATCGTATTCGTCGAACATGGCGATATATGCCGTGTCGACGCCGATGCTCTTTAGGTTATAAGCTTGCCGCCACATGAAATCCCCGTGCAGCCTCGGGATTTGATTGATAGGCCCGCCGTGCAAGTTTTTCCAAGCAAATCCCGGCCAGATGACCGGCATGTAGTCGATGCCGAGCGACTCTGTAGCTTCGAAGTCTTGCTTCCATTGCTTCTCCAAATACTCGTCCGCGCCGGATAACCCGCCGAATCTGCCGACGAACCAAGGAGAGATCATATCTAGCGATTGATAAACTTCAAGGAAGCCCGGCTTCGAGTCGATAACGCATTCGCGCCAATGCGTCGGAATGCCCCCGATTACGTAGAAGCCTTGCTCTTTGAACCATGCGATCAATCCGATGCACTCTTCCGCGGCACCCGGACGATCGTCGAAGCCCATGCCCCAGATGCAGACAACACGCTTGCCGTCTTGCTTCGCGTAAGCGCTGGAAGCGATCAAGTCCATCTTGCCGACGATATTAACCGTCCAGTCATGCTTGATCGCCTTGATCCAGTTGTCCGCCCTCATTCCGGATGTGTCGTACATGACGTAAAACTTGCGGCCGTAGGCCTCCGCCGCCTGTTTCACCTTGACCGCGACGCTATCGCGGCTGCCTCGCCATACGTTCGGCTCGTCGCTATCGCTCGCTCCGAATCGCTGCAAGCCCACCCCGTGAATGCCGTAATCCCGCATCCATTCAAAATGCTTATCGACCGTACTCCCGTCGTAGGAAGAGAACAGCCGCGCTTGCTCTCCGTTCCCTAGCTTGCCTAGCTGCGTATCGTACGTTATCGTATATTCCCGCATATCCGGGTACAAATCGAAAGTGAGCGCGTCGCTTCCCGCGGTCGGCACCATTCTGCGTCCGCTCCAATGCACCCAGCCGCTATCCGATCCGTCGCCTTCGGCGTTAAACCAGCCTTGATAACCCGCGAGTACGTGGCCGACGATGTCGCCCTCCCGGACGGACGACGCTTGCTTGTTGCTCATCTTCATAATTTCCCCCAATTAGTGGCCACCTCTTACTGCCGTCTCTGTACTTTCCGGCGTCGCGCTCGGCTCCGCCGCAGGTGACGTTTCACCCGAATCTATCGCAGGCGATGATGTGGATGCACCGCCGACTTCCGTCAATGTCTCGCTCTCGACTTCATCCTTCTTCGGCTGCTCCGTTGCTTCCGCTGGTTGTTCCGCTGGCTTTGGCTCCGGCGTCTCCGTGGCCCCTGTTGTGGCCGGTTGCTCCTCCGGCTTCGGCTCCGACGGCTTCTTCGTCGGTTTCTCCGCTCGTTTCTTCACCGGTTTCTTCTCAGACTTCTCCGCCTTCGCAACATTCTTCTTCGTCTCTTCTGTCGCGACCGGCTCTTCTAGCTCTACCTTAGGTTCGAGAGACAGCGTCTCATCGACGCTCTTCTCGCCGACCGCAGGTCGCCACAACCCGGTAACCGGATCGAATTCCAGGGGATGCTTCGTTTCGCGGATCAGCTTCGCATGCACGACGAACCGACCGTTCTTAAGGCCATGGTAGCAAGTCGACAACGTCAAAATCTGGTCCGAAGCCGATACCTCCACGTCGGATTTGTGAAGCGACATCGCTTTCACCGTATCTAGGTACTGCTGAAAATCCTCGTCCGATTTAAAATCCGTCCGAATATAGTCAAAGCTCGTATCCGTCTTATAGGCGGAGAAAATTTCCCATTTTTCGTCACCGTACAGCGTATCGAACTCGATTATTGGCTTGTTCTCGAAATTCCATCTACTCTCGTACCTTAGCACCGCGCCGAACATCGTTCCGTTCTTCATCGAATGGCTGTATAAAATCGTGTTGCGGTTGTATCCCTTGATGTTATTCCGGTAATCCATGAAAATACTGCCTGTAATGTTCTCTTCCTTCTTCACGTCGTGCGTCAAGTAATACTCGTTGTCGTCCGTCTGTGTCACGGGATAATCGACTTCCGTGTCCGCAATGCGCAACCAACCGACGATTTCATCGTTCACCTCGAGCAGCGGCTTGAACTTCGGACTGACGCTGAACGCATCGGACCCCGCGACGGATGTCGTTGCCGAATCCGATCGGTTCTCCGTCGTTTGCTTATCGCCGGTCGCCGTGTTCCCGTCCGCGGAGACGGCTTTGTCCGCGTTGGGTGCGTAATAGAGCTCCTTAATGCTCGCGTACGTCTTCTTACTCTCGTAATTGTCCGACACGTAGGCGTACACCTTATATGACGAAAAAAGAAACACGCCGGCGGCGATCGCCAGCATTCCCCTTCTTATCCATTGCGCGTAAGCTATTCTCATCCGCAACCCTCTCATCCAAAAAAGGATGTCCCGCGGCCGGATTCGGCCTCGGGACGTCCTCTTTTACTCGGAATGGTTAGCAAGCTGGGCTTGCCGATTCTAAGGAAAGCTTATTGTTGTTTAGCGAATTTTTTGCGGCTCAGAAGCACGAAGCCTGCTGCGGCTACGGCTGCGAACGCAACATACATGGTCACGCCGTTGTCGCCTGTTGCAGGGTTAGCAGCTGGAGCAGCAGCGCCGGAACCAGCGTCGCCTTCGAAGGAAACAGATTTAACGTTGATGTCGCCGTTTACGAATACGAAGACAACGTCATGCGTACCCGTTACACCGGATACGTCAGCGGAAATTTCTTTGTACTTCTGCCAGTCGCCAGTAACGTCGTAGGCGATCGAAGCGATCTTAGTTCCCGTAGGGGAATCAAGGAATACGTCAACCGTACCACCAGCAGCAGCGCCAGAAGCAGCTTCGATTTTAACTTTCGTAGCGCCTGGGTCGCCGAAGTTAAGACCGCTGAACTTAGCCCAGTTGCCGGCAACGATGTAGCCGATATTCTTCGCATCATTAGTTTCGATACGAGGGCCGGAGCCGTCGGAGAACTTGCCGGAGTCGCTGTTCAGTTCGGTAGCTTCTGCTCCCGGGATCGTTCTGTAAGGGTTCGCGTCCGCAGCGAATGCGGAAGTTGCGCCTACAACAAGCAGTACCGTAGTCAGTGCGAGAGCCAATAAAGATTTTTTCATTGTCTAAACACTCCTTTTTTGATTAACTTCTCGTTTTTTTTGTTATCGCTAATCATTGCAAAAACTGGCCGTACCTTGCTGAACTCCCCAACGCATTTCAGAACCGGATACCGCTGCCTCAGGGCGTATGTATTTCCTAAGGCCTTGCCGACCACCCCCTCTAAATGCGCTTAATGGAAGTGCTTACATTATTCGCTTTGCCTTGCTTGTCGCAAGATCAAAGTAATTTTCTACGTAATCTTATCACCCGATGTTGCAGGCGCGACATGAGACGATTTTAAATTTTACAGGTTATACATAGCCTGTTTGACTTAAATTGGCTAAATAAAAAAGATCCCGGGTCGACTAGCCCCCGGGACCTTTCGAACGTTGCTTACTGATGGCTTGTCGGATGATTCGCCGTCGTGGCGATCTGTCCTTTGAACATCTTGGTAATGTCTCCCGCGAGCCTCAAATAGAAGTCCGAGGATACCGCCACGCCGTCCGCGTCGAGCGTCAGGAAGTATTGGTTCGTCGGGATCTTCGAGCTGTTCGGCGCGATCTTCGCGATCGCCGTGCCTTCGTCATACTCGTCGAACATTGCGAAATAGCCCGTATTGATGCCGAGCTGCTTCATGTCGTAAGCTTGTCGCCACATGAAATCTCCGTGCAGACGCGGATTCTCGTTGCGAGGCGCGCCCGGATTCAGGTTGGACCAAGCCGAGCCCGGCCAAATGACCGGCTGGTACGCGATGCCCAGCTGCTGCGTTCTCGCGTAGTCCGGTCCGTATTGGTTCGTAGAGAAGTAGTCCACGTCCGCGATGCCGTTGCGGCCGAAGCGGCCTACGAACCACGGTTGGAGCATGTCGAGGGAAGCGTACACGTTGGCGAAGTCCGTCTTGGAGTCGTTATTGTTAGTTCTCCAATACGTCGGGACGCCGCCGATGACGTATACGTTTTGGTTTTTGAACCAGTTGATGAGCGCTTGGTGCTCGGCCGCCGTGCCCGGACGGTCGGTGAAGCCGATGCCCCAAATGCAGACGACGATTTTGCCGTTCTGCTTCGCGTAAGCGCTGGAGGACGTGAGGTTAAGCGAACCTTTTACGAGCGTGTTCCAGTCGTTCATGACGGCGTCGTCCCACGTGTTCGCGTCCATGCCCGTAATGTCGTACATGACGTAGAACTTCTTGTTGTATTGCTCCGCCGCGTTCTTTACCTTGACGGCGACGCTGTCGCGGTTCGACTTCCAGTTGTTCGGCGCGTTGTTCAGGTCCGCGCCGAACCGTTGCAGCGCGGCGCCGTCGATGCCGTACGTCTGCATCCATTCGAAGTGCTTGTTGACCGTCGATTGGTCGTACGACGAGAAAAGCTTCGCCTGCGTGCCGTCGCCGAAGTTGGCGAGGTTCGTCGCATAGAGCGAAGAATACTCGCTAATGTCCGGATACAGCTCGAAGTTGACGTTCGAGTTGGCCGTTGGCGCGCTGCTGTTTTTGGACCAGTGCACCCATCCGCCGTTCGGCGAGCCGTCGCCCGATGCGTTAAACCAGCCTTGGTAGCCGGCAAAAATTTTGCCGACGACGTCGTTGCCGCCGGTCGGAGGCGTCGTGCCGAACTTGAACCAGTTGATGTTGAACAGGTTGCCCGTTCCGCCCGTAAACTTCAGGAACACGGTATGCGTGCCCGTGATCGTCGTAACCGCGCAGTTAACAGTCGTCCAATTCTGCCAGCCGCCCGTTCCGGGAACGGCGCAAGTGCTCGCGAGCGTCCCGCTCAAGCTGTCGAGGCGAACCTCGACGTTGCCCCCGCTCGCGTTGCTCGCCACGCGCATTTGCACGGACGTCGCGCCGCTGCTGCCGAAGTTGATATTGTTGAACGACAGGTAGTCTCCGTTGTCGATAAAGCCTACGTTCAGGCCGCCGCCCGTATCGGAAGTCGCTTCGGTCTGGATGCCGGACTGGGTGTTGAAGCTCTCCGCTTCGATCTGGTTGAATACGACCGCGCTGGCCGCAAACTTGAACCACAAAATGTTGAACAGATTGCCCGCGCCGCCCGTGAACTTCAAATACATCGTATGCACGCCGGTAATGTTGCTCACGTTGCAGCTTACGGTCGTCCAGTTTTGCCAGCCGCCGGTACCCGGCACCGTACAAGTGCCTGCCAAAGTGCCGGTCAAGCTGTCGATCCGCACTTCGATGCTGCCGCCGCTTGCCGCGCTGGCGACCCGCGCGCTGAACGTGCTCGTTCCTGTGCCGAAGTCCGTGTTCGTAAAGGCAATATAGTCGCCGTTGTCGACGAACGCGACGTTCTGGCCGCCTTCGGTCGACGTTTCCAATTGAATGCCGGATTGGCTCGTATAGCCGGATGCGGCGGTTTGATTAAAAGCCGACGCGGCGTTAGCCACGGGCGGCGAAATCGTGAACAGCGTCACGATCAACGCTACGGCCAGCAGTATGGCGAGCAGCGTTCTCTTTTGCACCATTTTCGCTTGAGTAAGCATTAGTACCCTCCTCGATTTGAGTTACTAAAAAGCGCTCATTGCGTGTGCCTTTGTTCGTGATGTGATGATTCCGTTTTCCCCGACCCGAACTTTACCTCACTCTCCTTCTCTATAGCATCGTCGTACGCGTTGCTTCTGCCGGTCTGGATGCGCCTTTCGCAATCACCCCCTTTGAAAGGGCTTACAAAAAAAGTGCATCTTGCAAGAAAAAATACTATAGGATCGATTATTTTTTGAATAGGAGACGTTCTTAAATTAAACATGGTGTTTCTGTCCGTTTGTCGCGGGAAGGCTCGCCAATCATGCACCTGAAAGTTTGCAATCCTCTCATTGTTCGTCCGGTAGCCGTCCATTACAATTACCGCAGGTTATTTCAACTTCCTATGGAAAAGAGGCAACTACATGAACACGCAACGGCGGGTTATTCACGTCATCTCGCATACGCATTGGGACCGGGAATGGTATATGCCTTACGAAGCCCATCACGTTAAGCTCGTTCAAACGATGGACGCTTTGCTGGATACGTTCGCTACGGATCCCGAATTCAAGAGCTTCTATCTCGACGGGCAGTCGATCGTGCTGGAAGATTACCTGCAAATCTATCCGGAACGCAGAGAACTGCTCCAACAATATGTTAAGGAAGGCAAGCTGTCGGCCGGTCCTTGGTACGTACTTCAGGACGAGTTTCTGACGAGCAGCGAAGCGAACGTGCGCAACATGCAAATCGGCCACCGCGACGCCAAAGGGTTCGGGCCGGTATCCAAAGTCGGCTATTTCCCGGATTCGTTCGGTAACATGGGCCAAGCCGCGCAGCTGCTTCGCCAAGCGGGCATCGACAATGCCGTGTTCGGCCGCGGGGTTAAGGCGACCGGCTTCAACAACTCGGTCGGAGACGGCGCGAGCCTAGAATCGCCTTTCTCCGAGCTCGTATGGGAAGCTCCCGACGGCTCGCAAGTGCTTGGCGTGCTGTTCGCCAACTGGTACAACAACGGCATGGAAATCCCCGTCGATCCTACGGAAGCGAAGGCGTACTGGGATCATCGGATCGCTAGCGCCTCCCGCTACGCCTCGACGCCGCATCTGCTGTTGATGAACGGCTGCGATCACCAACCGGTGCAGACGAACTTGTCCGAGGCGCTGCGCGTGGCGCGCGAGCTGTACCCGGAGCATGAGTTCATTCATTCCAACTTCGACGATTATATGAAGGCGGTACAGGTTTCTTTGCCGCCGAAGCTTAGCTTGACTAGGGGCGAGCTTCGCGGCCAGAAGACCGACGGCTTGTTCACGTTGGCCAACACCGCTTCGGCCCGCGTATCGATCAAGCAGCTGAACCAACAGAATCAGACGCTGCTGGAGAAAGTCGCCGAACCGCTTGCCACGATCGCAAACGGGCAAGGCAAAGCCTATCCGCACGCGCTTTTCGTATACGCTTGGAAAACGCTCATGCAAAACCATCCGCATGACAGCATCTGCGGCTGCAGCGTCGACGAAGTGTACCGCGAGATGGAAATCCGCTTCGCGAAAAGCATGGAAGTGGCTAAAGCGATCGTCATCGAAAGCGCGAAAGCCGTGGGCGACGGCGTCGATACTTCGGCGTTCGAAGCGATCGGGACGGGCGCCGCTCCGTTCGTCGTATTCAATACGAGCGGTTATGAAGGGTCTTCCGTCGTAACCGTCGACGTCGAGCTGTCGAGACGTTATTTCAAGCAAAGCGAGAATCCGGTCGCGGTAGCGGAAGAAGTCCGCTCGCGGACGCATGGCGCGGGATACCTGGTGAATGAACGGGGTGTGCGCGTGGCGTGCTCGTCGGAGGATCTCGGCGTTCGCTTCGGCTATGATCTGCCGGACGATAAGTTCCGTCAGCCTTATTACTGCAGAACCGTGCGGCTGACGTTCGAGACGGACGCGCTGCCGGGCATCGGCTATGCGACGTACGCTTGGGTGCCGGACGCGGGGTCTGAAGCTTCTGCGGAAACCGGATCGCTTCTCACCGGGGATTCGACGCTTGAAAACGAGTTGCTAAAGTTGACAGTTGCTTCGGACGGCGGCATGACGTTGCTCGACAAGCGCAGCGGGCAATCTTTCGCGGGTCTCGGACACTACGAGAACACGGGCGACGTCGGCAACGAGTATATTTTCGTGCAACCGAAAGGCGACGTGCCGATTACGACTCACGGGCGGGCGGCCGACATTCGCGTCGTCGAAAATACGTCCTACCGCGCGACGCTGGAGATCGTACAGACATTGGATATTCCTGTATCGGCGGACGAGCGGCTCGCCGAGGAAATGAATACGATGACGTTCATCTACGATCGAAACGCCGGACGCGCTACGGAAACGGTGCCGCTGCGCATCGTTACGAGAGTATCGCTTGAACGCGGCGGGAAAGGCGTTCGCGTCAACTCAACGTACGACAACAAGTCGACGGACCATCGCCTGCGCGTGCTCTATCCGACCGACGTCAACGCGACGACGCACTTCGCGGATTCGATCTTCGAGGTTGCCGAGCGCGAGACGAAGCCTTCCGCGGAATGGCGCAATCCGTGCAACGCCCAGCATATGTCTAACTTCATCGACGTGCACGAAGCGAAACGCGGTTTGACGATCGCGGGCAAAGGATTAAACGAATACGAAGTTTTGCTGGACGGACGCAATACGATAGCGGTCACCGTGCTTCGCTCTGTCGGCGAGCTCGGCGACTGGGGCGTATTCCCGACGCCGGAAGCGCAATGCCTCGGCGTGAACACCGTCGAGTGGATGATCATCCCGCACGCCGGGCGCGATCGCGTCGATGCTTACCGGGAAGCGCATCGGTTCCCGGTTCCCGTCACCGTCAGCCAGACGGGTATCCATGCGGGTACGTTGCCGCTAAGCTACAGCTTCCTGCAATGGCAGGGCGATGGCGTGCTCTTCTCTAGCTTGAAGACGAACGAGGAGCGCGGCGATTGGATGGCCAGATGGTATAACGTCACCGGCCAAGCCGGCGAAGTACGTCTGTCCTCGCCGCAAGGCGGCGGCTCGTACGTTAGCAACATCATGGAAGACGCCGGCGGAATTGCCGTCGATGGAAGATTGCCGGTAGGCAAGTACGAGATCGTCACGGTGGGGTTGCGTTAACCCTGCTGCATGTAGCCCGCCCGGGACGCTGTCCCGGGCGGGTTTTCTTTGTTCGCAGCCTTGCTGATGCGCCGCGGTACCGACAATGGAGATCTTCACAAACATAATTACTTTGTCCGCGTATCCCGGAGGCGGCGAGGTTACTTCGAACGCACTCGAAGTTTCGCCGCTGTAGCATCGTTTGGCGAGGTTACATCGCACGCACCCTGGGTTTCGCCGCTGTAGCCTCGTGTGGCGAGGTTACATCGCACGCACCCTGGGTTTCACCGTTGTAGCCTCGTTTGGCGAGGTTACAGCGCACGCTCCCTGGGTTTCGCCGCTGTAGCAACGTTTGGCAAGGTTACATCTCACGCATCCGGAGTTTTGCCGCTTTAGCATCGTTTGGCGAGGTTACAGCGACGCGTCTGGAGGGACACCAACCGATTCTCACAAAAGAACAGGCCATGGAGAATGTCTCCATGGCCTGTTCTACACAACCGTTAACCCGCATCAATATCGCGGCTACCCGGGCGATCGTCCGCGTCCGGATCCAGAATCGGATGGCGGATCGTGATCTTCGTCCCCATGCCTTCTCCGGTTTCGACCTTCAGCTTATAGGTGTTGCCGAAGTATAGCTTGAGCCGCTCGTTGACGTTGCGCAAGCCGACGCCTTGGCGTCGCGTGCTCGGTTTGCCTTCCGCGGGCTCTTCTTCGAGCTGGGTCAATACCGATTGCGGTATGCCTTTGCCGTTGTCCGTAATCTCGATGACGATATCCTGGTCCTCGACGTAACCGGACAGGATGACTTTGCCCTTCTCGAAGTTGTCGCGGATACTATGCTGAATCGCGTTCTCGACGAGCGGTTGCAGCAGCAGTCGCATGAACGGCATCTCCAGCGTCTCTTCGTCGAAGAAATACAATACTCTGAGCGGCCTGCCGATGCGAGCTTGCTCGATCTGCACGTACGCCTTCACCTGCTCGACCTCGCGGCCGACCGTAGTGATGTCCTTCCCTTGGTTCAAGCTTAACCGCAGCAAGTTGCCTAGCGCCGACACCATCTCGCCGATATCGCTTCGCCCGTGATTTTCCGCTTTCCAGCGAATCGATTCGAGCGTGTTGTACAAGAAGTGCGGGTTGATCTGGTGGCTGAGCACCTGGAACTCCAGCTCCTTCTTCCTCCGCTCGGAACGCGAAGTCTGCTCGATCAACCCTTCGATCTTCTGCATCATGTTGCCGAACCCGCGGTAGAGCCAGCCGATCTCGTCGTTGCGATTCGACTGCGGCACTTTGTACTCGAACCCGTTCTCTTCCAGCTTCCGCATCAGACGTACGAGCCTCACGACCGGATCCGTAAAATGCAACGTAATGTAGATGACGACGCCAACCGAGCAAATTAAATAAATGACGAGAAATCCGATCAGCAGCCTGTTCATCTCCGCGATCGGATGCGTTAACGTATGCATCGGCGTCATGCTCACGATCGTCCACGGCTCGCTGTCCATCTGCAAGTACGTGATGAGCTTTTCCTCGCCGCTAAACTCGAGCGTTTCCGTCCCTTCCGAGTTCACTTCGCGCAGCTTCAGGAACTTCTTCGACGGAATCGGCTGTCCCGTCCACTCGTTGTCGTTGGAATCGAACAATACTTGTCCGTCCGCACCGACAAGCAGGAACTTCTGTCCGACCATTTGGTCCGAAGGACTGAAAAACCGCCGCAGATGGTCTTCGCCGAAATCCGTTACGATAAGCCCGCGGGGAGTGCGGTCGTACAATCCGGTAAACCGTTTGACATACGACAGCATCGGTTTTCCGTAAATGCCTTGCCCAGGCATCGACAAATGCCAGGTAGGAACGACGGATTTCGAAGCTACGATAAACCATGGCGACTGGGCGATATCGAGGGGCTCCGACAAGGTGGTCATGTAGGTAGGATATAACTCCGGATTCATAGGAAACACGCGCACGCCCGCCGCGTTGATCTGCCGGACTCTCGGATACATGAACGATACTAGATCCGACGAGACCTCGTCCTCGTCTTCCTCGGTCACGAGCGGTTTCTCGAGTAGCCCTTGCAGCTCCTTGTTCCCGATCAGGTCGTTAATCTGATCGTTCACTTGGCCGAGGTACGTTTCGAAGTTCGCTTTTGCCTGCTGCAAATAGCTCATCGAGAATGTCGATGAGCTGTTCGAGATGCCTTCGATCGATTTGTTGTAAGCGTAATAAGCGAACAGAATGAACGGCACGATCGTGATAGCGAAGAAGATGAGAATCATTTTGTTGCGAAAAGAGGATACGAGCCTTAAAGAGGCTTTATTCATCTGCTATGCCCCTCTGCCTCCGGTATTCCTTCGGCGTGAAGCCGGACTGTTTTTTGAACAGCTTCGTGAAGTGAACCGGATCCTTGTACCCTACCTGGTACGAGATTTGGTAGATTTTATATTTGACGTCGCCTAGCATTTCCTTCGCTTTAATAATACGGATATCGGTCAAATATTCCAAGAACGTCTTTTTCTTCTCTTTTTTGAACAGCTTGCTGAGCCATACCGGCGTCACATGAACCTCGTCGGCGACGATCTGAAGCGAGAGGTTGTCGGCGTAGCGTTTGCGGATGATTTTCTCCGCTTCGAGCACGATTTGGCTTGGCGATGCCGTCAGCTTGCGGAAATCCGCGGCGATAGACAGCAAGTAGCTTTCCGTCTGCTCGCGAAGCGATTGCAAGTTATCGAATTGCTCCAGCTGCTCCCAGATCGCGATCGGATTACGCTCCCAGCTCCGGTCCGGCCAGCCTGCCGCGGCCGCGCTTCTGAAAATCCCCATCAACCACTTGAAAATTTGCTGCTGGATATCTTTCAAGTGAGGCAGTCCCCACGCATGCACCATGTCAACGAAGCCGTCCATCGACGCGACGATGTCTTCGTCCGTGCCGTATTTGACGAGGTCGAGCAGCTCGCTCGGCTCCTCGATGGACAACTCGGAGCGCTCCCCGTCCAAGTCGACGCCCGGCTCGGTGAACACCCGATTGCCGCCGTATATGGCTTTTTGCTCCAACAATTCGCCCGACTCTACATATAGCTCATGGAGATACTTCAGGTCGCGCGGCGTGCAGCCGATGCCGACGCTCGCCTTCACCTTCACGAACTCGTTAATTCTCTTTAAGCACACCTGCGCCACCGCCGTGCCGAACGAAACCTGATCTTGGCTTTTGCAACTCAATACGGCAACCCATCGTTGGCTGGAGTCGGTGAATAACACGAACGGATTAGAAAACTCCTCGGTCAGCGTCTGATTGACGACGTTGCCGATACCGAACAGCACGAGATCCTTCTCGTTCGAATAGCCGCGCTGGTTAGAAATCGCCTTCAGATCGTCGGCCTCGACCAGCATGACGAGCAACGGCTGCTGCGTCATCCAATCCAGCTTCAAAGCCTGCAACCGATGCATAATCCTAAGCTCGCGATAGGGATCGTATTCTTGCTCCGCGATTTCCCTTAGCAGCTCTTCCCGCAGCTTCGGAACCGCGTATTGCACTTGATTGTTGAGCTGTGCCTGGTTATGCCGGTCCATCCGTTCCTTCATGATCTGCTCGGTCGCTTTGCGAATAATACTGGCTAGCTCGTCCGTATTGATCGGCTTCAAAATATAATCGAGCGCCCCTAGCTGCATCGCTTGCTTAACCAGCTCGAAATCGTCATAGCCGCTGATTAGCACCGCTTTCCAGGTATAGTCCGCTTCCTTGTTAAGCTCGGCAAGAAAATCCAAACCGGAAACCCGGCTCATTTTAATATCGGTAACGATCAGCTCCGGCATCTTATCGAGTGCGATCTCGAGGGCGGTGTCCCCGTCGTCCGCAACGAACACTTCCTCGATTCCGTAATCCGCCCAAGGAATCCGCTTGCGTAAGCCTTCGCGAATTTCATATTCGTCGTCAACGATCAGCGCGCGCAACATACGATCACCCTCCCGGTCCAAATGTTTATAGGATGCCTAGCGTGTCTTCACATCCATCATAACGGAACGGAATTTAAGATTACACGGGGGTATTCGAAAACTTTATAGGGATTATTTAAACTGTTGCCAAGAATACTTAGGCTCCCAGCCGAGCAAAGCCTTCGCGCGCGCGTTGCTGACGACGGCCGTTCTGCCTTCTAACGCGCCTCGCCGCTCCGTCGTCTCCGGATAATATTGTTCGGCTAACCTCGCACTCTCCCAATCGCTTAACGTGTCGTCGGCCGTAATGTTCAGCGCGTGGAACCCGCCCGCATCCGACTCCAGCGAGGCTAGCGTAGCCGTCGCCGCGTCCCGGATATCGATGTAGCTCCACATCGTCTTCTTGTATCTGCCGGCGTCAGCCAGCGACAGGCCGGCATAATCGTTCGGCGTATAGATCGTCGAATACCGAAGCGCCATCACCTGCATGCCCGTGCGGCGATGGAACATCGCGCCCGTCTGCTCGCCCACGATTTTGGATAACCCGTAGCATTCGTGAGGCAATAACGGGTGGTCTTCGTCGACCGGCAAATAATTCGGCGCGAAAGGTTTCGGAGACCACGCGAAGCCGTAAGCCGACTCGCTCGAACCGATTACCACTTTCTTGATGCCGAGTAACGCCGCCGCTTCCAACACGTTGTAAGTCGCCATGACGTTATTGTCGAAAATATAGTCGTGCGTGTAAATAATAGGCGCGGGTATGGCCGCCAAATGCACGACCCCCTCCGCGCCTTGAATTCCGCTGACTACGTGTCCGAGATTGGACAGCTCCACCTTCACCTGCTTGCAGGACAACCGGTCGGAGCGCTTCTCGTCCAGCGATATTACCGTATACCCTTGGCGTTGCAGCTCCTCTATGACCCACACGCCCAACTTGCCGCTTCCGCCCGTTACCGCGATCGTTTTCATTAATCCGCTCTCCTCCTCAAGCCTAATCTTGTAGGCGCCTCTATCTTAATTTCGGAGGAGGAGTGGAACAAGGAGACAATCTTAAACTATGGCGAGTAATCTTAGCCGATCGGCGCGGGCTCCAAAAAACGTCTAATGCCGCCCGTCAGATTATCGTTCGCCCAACGAATATGGCCTTCGTTCTCGTATTGGCGATACGTGCATTCGATCACGAGAATGAGGTCCAGGTACAAGTCGTACAGCTTCCGCCGCGCAAGCTGCGAGGGTCGTGTCGGGCTCGCAGCGCATGAACTTTACGTTGCCGGGGGGACGCGCTTTTAGCACTACGCGCGTTCCATCCGCGATCGTTATCGCATACGCGCTGTTCGCCCATCCGTCCGTTAGTTCCGTGGATGAGCTTAGCGGTTGTCCGAACGCGCTTAATACGGCCGCGTTCAATTGTTCCTCGGTGATTTTCGATTTGTAGATGCCTTCCATCGCTTATTGCCCTCGATCCGTGCGGAACGGAGCGGCGGGAAGACCGATGCCGTTAGCGAGCGTAGCGATCGGGAAGCTTGCCCAACCGTATCTGACGGCAACGGGCGCCGCTACTTCTCGGCTGCTAAGTTCGACCGTGTCGCCGGCAATCGTCGCGACGGCGTCCGCGTACCGGCCGTCCGATCCGGCGATCTGGAAGCCTAGCACATCGCCCTCGGTCGACTTAAGTCCGCCGTCCGTATGCTCGAAATGCACGATCGCTTTGCCGCCATCGATGACGAGTTCCTTATAAAACGGACCGTAGCAAGCGACGTCTTGACCGTATACCTCTTTAAGCGCGATGCCCGCCAGACGTTCGCCCACCGACTTTTTATCCTTCGGGTGAATATCGAGCTCCTCGCCGCAATCCAAGATGACCGCCATCGCCGTATTTGGCACCTGCTCGGTCACCTTCTGTTGCGCCTCGCGCAGCAACGGCCAGTTATAGGCGTCATGCTCCCGATCGTTGCCGTCCCCATAACCCGTCAATTGAACGAACAAGAAAGGAAGCGTCGAATCTCCCCAATCGCCGCGCCACTTGTCGATCAGAATACCCATGAGCCGATCGTACATGGACGCCCGCCCCGCGTCGGTCTCGCCTTGATAATAGATGAAGCCCTTAATCGCGTAAGGAGCGGTAGGCTTAAGCATCGTGCCGTACAGCCCGTTCGGGCGCAGGAAGCTTCGCTCGTTCATCGGCGGAGGCCATGGGTAGTCTCCAAGCTCCGTCCCCGTATGTCCCGCGGCTTGCCTGCTTATGTACCCGTCGACGGCGGCTTGGTAATCATCCGCTTGCTGCTTAGCCGAATCGGAATTAAGCTTGCCGATCGCGTCCTTATATTCGTCGACGTAGATGCGCAGCTCGGGATCGCTCGCTATCGACTCCTCCGGTACCCAGCAAGTAGCGGACGTTCCACCCCAATTGCAGCCGAGAATGCCGATGGGCACGTCAAGCGAACGCTCTAACCGCTTCGCAAAATAGTACCCGACCGCGGTGAACTGAGCAGCCGTCTCCGGCGAACAAACCGTCCAAGCCCCCGCGTGTTGTTGTCCGTCGTCGAAGGCTACGCGCGGCACTTCGTAGTAACGGATGTTCGGAAGCGATGCGCTCGCGATTTCCGGTTGCGGATCCGCCGAATCGATTAATCGCCATTCCATGTTCGATTGGCCGCCGGCGAGCCACACGTCGCCGACGAGCACGTCGCGAAGAACGATACGATCCGCGCTTGCTTCTATAATCAATTCATAAGGGCCGCCGACTTGAAGGGGTGGCAATTCCGCCTTCCACTCGCCGTTCCGCACGACGGCTTGCGCGGAAGCTTCCCCGCATCGCACCGTTACGGCTGCGCCTTCCGCGCCCGTTCCCCATACGGGAACCCCGCGCTCTCTTTGCAACACCATATGATCCGTAAATAACGCATTCACTCGCAGCTTGTCGGACACGTCTATAACCCACCTTTTTCACGTCATTAACCTCGATGTTGTCATAAAAGGCAACGCGTGTCCACCCTGTAAAGAAGACGATTTCATATGCGAATTTGCCATTACCACGTAAATCGATAATTCCCCGATCCTGCCTGAATCACGACTCCGCGCTCGTCTACTTCCATTGCCGTAATGCCTGCCACCTGCGCTAGACGATCGCCGCCCTCGCGTACGGTATCCGGCGTTGCGCCCGGCAATACGATCGTTGCCGTCGTATTCGGCGGAACTGTTACCTGCTGCTCCATCTCGCCGTTCTCTTCGCGCCGCCAATACGATCGAACTTCCCCGTACATCGTCTCCAGACGCGCATCCGCCCAGTTCAGCCCTTCTCCGGGACGAGGGTAAATAAGTATATGCTTATACCCTGGAAGGCTTTCGTCCGTATCGATGCCGGCCACGCTGCGATACATCCAATCGCCGATCGCCCCGTACGCGTAGTGGTTAAAGGAGTTCATATCGCGGCTCCAGAAGCTGCCGTCCTCCTTGATGCCGTCCCAGTGCTCCCAAATCGTCGTCGCGCCCTTCGTAACCGGGTACAGCCACGACGGATAATCTTGTTGCAGCAGCAGCTTGTAAGCCGCGTCGTTGTGCCCGTTCGCGCTAAGCGCATGATTCAAGTAAGGGGTACCGACGAAGCCCGTCGTCAAATGATGCTTGGTCTCTTGCAGCAGGTCCATCAGCTTGGCGACCGCTCGCTCCTTGGCGGCTCCCTCCAGCAGCCCGAACGTAAGCCCGAGCACTTGCGCCGTCTGGGTCGGCACCGACAGCCTGCCCGACGGGGTTACGAACTCCGCCGTGAAAGCCCCCTTAATGCGCGCGTGCAGCTCCGCGAACGCCGCTGCGTCTTCTTCTTTGCCTAGCACGGCGGCGGTCTTCTGAACGAGTGAGACGGAATAGGCATAGAACGCCGTCGCGATATAGTCTCGGTCAGTTGCGCCGATGTACGTATCCGGTTTCGAATCGAGCCCCAGCCAATCGCCGAAGTGGAAGCCGGTATTCCACAAGTATTCGTTGTCCCCTTGCGCGCGAATGTAGGACACCCACGCTTTCATGCTGTCGTATTGCTGCTCCAAAATCCGTTTGTCCCCGTAAGCCAAGTAGATCGTCCAAGGACAGATGACCGCCGCGTCTCCCCATGCCGCGGAAGAGTGCTCCCCTTCGCTAAGCACATGCGGGATTACGAACGGAACGCCGCCCTCCGCGTTCTGGTCCGCCGCCAAGTCCCGCAACCACTTCGTGAAGAACGGGGCCACGCCCCGTAAGTAAGCCGCCGTGCGGATGAACATCTGGGCATCCCCGGTCCAGCCTAACCGCTCGTCGCGCTGCGGGCAGTCCGTCGGAACGTCGAGGAAGTTTCCTCTCAATCCCCATTCGATATTGCGCTGCAGTTGGTTGACGAGAGGGTCCGAGCATTCGAACGAGCCTGTCGCCTCCATATCGGAGTGGAGCACGATACCCGTAAATTGCGACAGATCGATCGGTTCGGCGAAGCCGACGGCTCGCACGTAGCGGAACCCTTGGAACGTGAACCGCGGCTCGTACGTCTCCGGACGTCCGCCCCCTAGCGTATACCGGATCGTCTGCTTCGCGGAACGAATGTTGTCCGTATAGAAATTGCCGTCCCGGTCGAGCACTTCGGCGTGATGGAGTTCCACTTGCCGTCCCGCTTCCCCTTCGACGGTAAACCGCACCCAGCCGACCATGTTTTGGCCGAAGTCGATGACCGTCTCGCCGAGCGGCGTACGGATGAGCGCGATCGGCTTGATTTCCTCCGTTCGCCGCACCGGCTCGTTCTCTTGGGCGACGAGGATATCGACAGCGCCATCGATGACATCCACGGGCTGCCAGCCGCGATCGTCAAAGCCGGCTTCGCTCCAACCGGCTTGTTCGAGCCTCGCATCGTACGTTTCTCCGTGATAGATTTCCGACATTAAGATTTGACTTCCCGCAGACGTCCATCGTTCGTCCGTCGTTACGATCTCTTCCGAGCCGTCCTCGTACGTTACGTGCAATTGCGCGAACAACGCTTGGCGATCGCCATAGAAGTCGGGCTTGTTATTCCACGTCAAATGACCCGAATACCAGCCCGTGCCCAGGTACGCGCCGATCGCGTTATCGCCGGATCGAAGCCTATCCGTCACGTCGTAGGTTTGCACTTGAAGCCGATGCTTGTAGCTGGTCCAACCCGGCGTAAAGTAGCTGTCGCCGACGCGGCGCCCGTTCAGCTCCAGCTCGTAAAGGCCATGTGCCGTCGCGTAGAGACGAGCCTGGCGAACGGCGCCCTTAACTTCGAATGTTCTACGGAGCATCGGTACCCGCTCGGCATCCGCGTCCGCATTCGCATCTTTCGGCGCCGCGATCCACTTCGCCTTCCAAGCGGACGGCTCCAGCACGCCCATTTCCCAGAACGCCGTTTCGGACCAGCCCGAGCTTTGGTCTGCCTGATCCCATGCCCGGACGCGATAGTAGTAGCGCTTGCGTGCCTCCGGCTGCAAGCCGGATAACTCCACGTGCACGGACTGCGTGGAACGTACTTCCCCGGTACGCCAGACGACGTCATTAAAGTTCGCGTCGCAAGCTACTTCGAGTTCATACGCGGCTTGCGATACGTTGCGCGCGTCGGATTGCAGCTTCCAGCTAATTCTCGGATCGCGAACGCCGATCCCGATCGGATTACGCGCGTACTCGCACCGTAACGATACGACTTTCAACATGAATTATCGCCTCTCTTATCGCTTGAATACCTCCTATGATATAATGAATTCGCTTTCAAATTTACTGGTATTACGGACATTTATGTATGGTAAAATGGACAGCTGAAACGTAAATAATGTCTGAGCGAAGGGGATAACGATCGACATGGAAACCTTATCGCGCACGCAGCCGAAGCTGCATACGGAGACGTACCGGGGCGACTCTTTTTTCCGCGACGATCTGCTGCTCTACGTCAACCGGGTGCCGGAAGGCTTCGCCGCCCCGCAGCACGACCACGACTTTCTCGAATTCACGTATATCGCCGAAGGCACCGGCTACCACTATATCGGAAACGAGACGTACGCCGTCCGCAGAGGACAGCTATTCTTCCTTCCGATCGGCGTATCCCATGTGTTCCGTCCGCATTCCTCGAATACGAAAAAACAACCGCTCATCGTCTGCAATTGCCTTGTCCATCCTAGCTTGCTCGAACGCGTTGCCGGGTTCGTGTCGGACCCGGACATCCTCGGATATATCGCGAATCTCGCCGAAGGCCAAGAACAATACTTCACGCGACCCGATGCCGGGGAGACGATCGAACAACTCTTTCAGGCCCTTCACCGGGAATATACGCTTGGCGGCGAGGGCTCGCATGATTATCTATACGCGCTGTTCGTCCAGCTTCTCCTCTCGGTGTACCGCGTTAAACAGCGTCCTCCGCAGAGGGCCGGCCAAACGCTGGATGCATTCTCCGCCGTACTCGATTACGTGGATCAGCATTTATCCGAGGAGCTGACGCTCTCTCGGCTCTCGCGAATGAGCCGTTGGAGCGAACGCCATCTGCAGCGGCTGTTCCTGCGGCATACCGAGCAATCGTTCCATCGCTACGTCCAATTTCGGCGTATGCAAAAAAGCTGCGCGCTATTAAGCGGCACGCAGCTTACGGTTGCGGCAATTTCCGAACGCGTCGGCTATCGGGATATCGGTTCTTTCCTCTCCGTCTTCAAACGAACGATGGGAATGACGCCGGGACAATACCGGACGACGCGTTAGTTACCGATCGATCGCGTTGTGGACCGCCTCGAGCACGCGCGACGAATGAAACGGCTTCACGATGAAATCTTTGGCGCCGTTCTGGATCGCTTCGATGATCAGATGCTTCTGCCCGACGGCCGAGCACATGACGATGTTCGCTTTGGGATCGAGCCTGCGGATTTCTTTGACCGCTTCCAGGCCTTCCATGACCGGCATCGTAATATCCATCGTCACTACGTCCGGCCTGTAAGTCATGTAGCGTTCGATCGCTTCTTGTCCGTTGCTTGCTTCGGTCACGACCTCGTGACCGGCTTGTACCAATATATCCTTCAACATGGCACGCAGAAACGCGGCATCGTCCACTACCATGATTTTCGCCATTGCTTAAGCCTCCCGAATAGTCAGGTTCGCCCGTCTTAGTCAGATCGGATTACTCCGATAATTCGATCATATCCGACAAGACTGAGCAAATTCTGAACAATCGGGCAGGTGGGTGCTTTCCGTTAACCCTGCTTCCGCTCGTTCCACTGCGCGAACCATTGCATAATAGACTCGCTAGGCTCAACGCCATAATCCTCGCTGAGCATATCCGTAAGCTTGGCATATTGCTGATGCACCTCGGCGTTGTTGCCGAGCTTGCCATAAAGCCGCATCAACCCGAAGTAGCTCTCCTCGTTTTCCGGATAGCGTACCTGCAACTGCTGATAGAGGGAAAGCGCGTCGCTGGACGCTCCCGTCGCTTCCAACCGCGAGGCGTTCTTGAGCGCATGATCAAGCCAAAGCGCCCGAAGCCGCTCCCTCTCTCCGTCCGCCCACATATAATCCTCGGTTTCCAAATAATCCCCGCGATAACTTGACATGAGCAGACGATTCATCGCGCCGTCGTCTCCCGCTTCAGCCGCTTCTCTGACCGCCTTTTCCCATGCAAGCACGTCCACTTGCGTTCCGCATTGATCGATATGATATCGCCCTTCCTTGTATTGCAAGCGGAGCGGGATGCCCATCGCTTTCATCGATTGGCGAATCTGGTACACCGTCGTATGCAAATGGGTGATCGACTTGTCCGGATCGGCATCCGGCCATATGCGGTCGAGCAGCTCTTCCTTGCTCGGCGTTTTGTCGCCCGAGTGGATCAAGTATGCGAGCAATTCGCGCGCCTTGGCCGTACGCCACGCGACCGTGAGCGGATGGCCTTGCGCGTCCTGGAAGCTAAGATGATGGAAGAAGCACACCATCGGAGCCGCCGCTTGTTCCGGTTCGGGCGTCGGGTCGGCGCGCCTTGCCTGAAGCCGCTTGATCGTCAGATCGAGACGTTTGAGCTGAATCGGCTTAAGCAAATAATCGATCGCCGCCAGCTCGAACGCTTCGATCGCATACTGCTCGTAAGCGGTCACGAATACGATCTGAAGTCCCGGCTGCGCCGCTTGCATGCGAGCCGCCAGTTCCAATCCGTTAAGCTCGGGCATTTCGATATCGACGAAGGCTACGTCCGCGTTAAGCGACTGTTGTTGTTTGAGCGCCTCTCGGGGGTCTTGGAACGCTCCCGCGACGTTCACCTCGAACCGCTGCAGCAGCCGGGTCATGCTTTCTAGCGCCAAGTACTCGTCGTCTACGATTATAGCTTTCATGCGTTGTCCTCCTTCACGGCGGCGGGAATCCGAAACCGAATTTCGGTCCCCTCGCCTGCGGTGCCAGTAATCTCAAGACCCGTTCCGAACGCGTTCATCAACCGTTGATGCACGTTCACGAGACCGATTCCTCCGCGATACGTTCCCGACAGGATCGGCTCGATCTTCTCCTTCGGAAAGCCGACGCCGTTGTCGCGTACGACGATCGAATATCCGTCCGCGCCTTCCGATACCCCGATATGGAGATGCCCCCCCTCGAACCTCGTCAAAATGCCGTGCCGAAGCGCGTTCTCCACGATCGGCTGGATCGTCAGCGGAGGCAAGCTGAAGTTCGGATGCTCCGGCAGCGCCGTCGTTACGGTCATTCGCTGGCCGAAGCGCGCCTGCTCGATTTGCAGGTAAGAATGGACGAGCGCCCACTCCTTGGCGAACAGAACGAACCGATCCAAGTTCCGAAGGTCGAAGCTGCTCCGCAAATAGCTGCCGAAGTCGTTAAGCAGCTCGCGCGTCCGTTCGGGATCGAATTCGCTTAAGCTGGCGATCGTATTGAGCGTATTGTACAGAAAATGGGGCTTGATCTGCGCTTGGATAAGCGCCATCTCCATGTGCAGCTGATCCCGGATCGACTGCTTCATGCGGAGCAATGTCCGGGTACGCGCCCTGAATTCGGAGTCGTTGATCGGACGGATGACGTAATCGTTCGCCCCGGCGTTATAGCCGACGAGCAAGTCCGCCGGCTGATTGCGCGACGTGAGGAACAGGACCGGAAGATCGTAGAACGTATGTCTTTCGCGAATTTTGCGGCACAGGTCGTAACCGGACAGCTTCGGAAGCATGACGTTCAATACGATCAAATCCCATTCCGTCTCGCGCTCCCAGCTTTTCAAGCCTTGCAGCCCGTCCGTCGCCGCCGTCACTTCCAAGCCTTCTTGGGTCAAAATATCCTCCATAATCCGAAGCGTAACCGGATCGTCCTCTACGATCAGCACTTTTTGCGAGCCTGCCTTTGCCGCTCTTTGATCTCCGCGTCTAGACGTTCTGCGATCCGTCATCGGCGTCTTCGTCTGGATGGCCGCCGCGACTTCCGCGTTTGGAGTTAAGTGTGCCACTACCGCATCCTCTGAGTCGGCCAATGGCAGCGTGAACGCGAACACCACGTCTTGAGGGGTCGTTCTGTTCGACAGGAACGTCCCGCCGTGCATCTCCGTCAGCTTACGGCTAATGTCCAAGCCGATGTCCGCATCCAACGCCGCATCGGAACCGATCTCCGCTCCGAAGCCGCCTCCGCTTCTAACGGCGCGGACCGTAATGCCGATCGCGTCTTGCTCCGCCAATCGCTCGGCCGTAACCGTTATCGTCCCTTCCGCTCCGGACTTCACGGCATGGTGCAGCAAATTGAATAAAATTTGCATCACCCGCTGATCGTCCGCTTTCGCGTACGGAAGCCCCGCTTCCGTACGGTTGTCGAACCGGATATCGCGACCGTCCGTCGTATAGCGCATCACTTCGAGCGCGCCGTTAATCGCCATTCTCAAGTCAAGGGCATGCAGCCGAAGCTCGATGTTTCCTTCGTTAAGCTTGGACAAGTCCAACATATCGTTAAGCTGCTGCGTAAGCCGCCTTCCCGTCGCCACCAAGAGATGGAGCCGCTCGACTTGCCGTTGGTCCTTGAGCGCATCTTCTTCGATCATCAGCTGAGCCAGATTAATCATCCCTTGAAGCGGCACGCGGATTTCCTGCGACGTGTTTGCCAAGAAATCGTCCTTCAGCCGGTCTTTGACGAGCAATTGCTTCGACAGCACTTCCACTTGGTCCATGTTCGTGAAGAACCGTCTGGCGATCAACATCGCCATAATGAAGATGAATACCAGCCTCTCTACCGGAATCGGATTAGCGATATGAACGACGCCCAAATAGACGAGCGCTTGCATGAGCGACTCCGAGAAAATGCATAAGGCCGCTACGTAAATATAGACCGACCCTAGCGCGCCCCCTTTACCTGCCCGCAGTAAAATATAAAGCGCATAGAAAAATTCCAGCGTGCAATACAGGATCCCCTGCGTCTCATAGCTGGAAAACAGGTGCACGTCCGTAAAGATCACCCATACGGAGACGACTGCCGTTACGGTATAAGCCAGCTTCGTAAGCCGCCGCCTATCGTAGCCCGGGAACATGGCGCTAACGAACGCCAGCATCGACGCATACAACGCGAGCGACGATAACATCTGCAGCTTCGTTTCCCAGTTATAGCTGAGTGAAGGGAATAGCAAGAGCAGCAGCCGCTCGCCGTGCGTCGCCCAAAACAATAGCGAGAACCATAGCACGAAGCTGAAGTATAATAGCTCTCTATTTTTCCTGCGGTATAAAAAAAGCAGCAGAAAATACATCCCGCTGACGATATAAAAGCCCATCATCAGGCTGTTGCCGGCAAATACGAGCTTGTATTCGCGCTCAATCCCCGATTTCGAGCCGAACTGAATATCCTCGAATATACCGCCTAACGTACCGTAATGATAATTCGCCACTTGAACGAGCAACTCTACATGATCGCCTTTGGGAGCGAAGCTCGCCGTATAAGGCTGCACGCGGGGAGACGTCGTGGCGCGATCCGTGCCCGGTACGCCCTGCTGCCCGATCAAGCTGCCGTCCACGAACAGCTTATGGGCCGTTCGGATGCGTTGCACGCGCAGGCCGTACAGTTCGGGCCGCAGCTCCTGCTCCGGCAGCCGAATGAGAAGCCGGTACGTCCCAACGCCAAAAGCGGTTGGATCGCCGTCTCCAACCGCTTTGTCCCACTGTCCAGGGACGCTGACGTATTTCGTATGCGATTGATCCGGCAGCCGCTGTCCCGGTTCGAGCAGAACGCCCGGATAAAAAGTCCACTCGCCGCGAAGCGCAAGGATTTTATCTTGCTTCCCGTTCCACCGCGATAAATCGAGCACGCCCGTATGCGCTTGCGGCGCGCCCTTCTCGGATTCTATCGTCCATACCAGTCGCAGACTAAACAAAACGATGAAAACGGCCGCGATGGCCCAACCTTTATTTTTCATTGCTGCACCTATTCCGATCGACGTTCATGTTCTGAATAGATGTTCGACAAATTGCGAGCATTCTCCTCTAGGACTGTTGGGGCGGAGCGACGGAATCTCTCTCGACCAACCTGCACGCGGGACTTTGTTTCTGTTCGACTTCTTCTCCTCGGATAGAGCGCATGAGCGAGTCCATCGCCCGATACCCCATCTCGTGCAGTGGCAAATCGAACGTCGTGATCCGGGGCGTCAAATAGTCGCTGAATTCGCGGTTATCGAATCCGATGACCGACAACCGCTGAGGGATCGGCACGCCAGCTTCGGACGCGGCGCGAAGCACGCCGACCGCCATTACGTCGTTCATCGCCAGCACGGCCGTCGGAGGTTCCGGCAGCGCGAGCAATTCCTTCGTCAATTCGTAGCCCGACTTCGCTTCCCAGTCCCCCATTTTGATCAATTGTGGATCGAACGGGAGCTCGAACTGGGTTACCGCTTTGTAAAAACCGTTGAAGCGCATCCGGGAAGGGACCGAATCCATCATTCCGCTTATGATCGCGATCCGTCGATGGCCTTTGCTAATAAGGTAGGACATGGCTTCGAAGGCGGCTTGCTCGTCGTCGTATTGGATGGAGATGTCCTGCTGCGTGTAACAGTACGTATATACGATCGGTTTGCCGGACGTATCGACCAAACCCGTCAGATCCCGCGGATGCACGCCGACGTAGATAATGCCTTCCACTTGTTTGCCGAGCAGATCGGAAACCGCGTTCGCCATATATTTGCGGTAGCTGTCCACTTGGTCGAACTTGCGTCCGATTCGCTTATCCAGCCTCAAATTCGTAAGCAAAATATGCAAATCGTGGCGGTCCGCGAAATCGTTGATTCCGTCGATGATCTCGGGAACGTTGAAGACGGTCACGTCCTCCGCGATGACGCCGATCGTATTCGTACGTTGGCTTTTCAAGCTCTTGGCGATATCGTTCGGTTTATAATTCATCTCTTCGATAACGCGCAAAACCCGTTCCTTCGTATTCTGCTTGACGTTGCGCGTACCGTTGAGCACGTAGGACACGGTAGCCGTAGATACGTTTGCTTTGGCGGCGATATCCTTGATTCCGATTCTAGACATCCAGACCCCTACTCTCCTAAATCTAAACGTTTAGAAAACTATTATCTTTTTTATACCACGCTATAAATCACGTTTGCAAGCGCTATTTATCCACGTACAGTAAAGCGACCAAGAAAAGCCGTTACATTACCCTCGAATAGATGCAAAAGGTTGGACAGCGCCCAAGCGCCGCCCAACCCTCCTTGGCCCGTTAACTTCCGAATACTCTCCACGATTCGATGCCCGTCGAAGTCGTCGATTTCGCCGTAATATTCAACCGGATCTGCGTCGTAGTCACCGGCGTGAACGTCGTCGCGTTGTACTGGTTCGCCAGCAAGCCGAGGCCGGACGGACTCGCCACGTTCACCCATGCGCTGCCGTTCCAATACTGAATCGTATACGAAGCCGGCAAGTCGATTCCCCCGTTATCGTCGAACCAATAGACCGAGGTCGAGGAAATCGTGCGGGCCGAGCTCCACGTATACTGCACCCATTGCGTCGTGTTCGGGTTATCCCAGTTGCCGTACACCGGATGCCCGCGGTCGTTCGAGCTCGTCGGCGTATACCCGTCGTTCAAGCCCGCCAAGCTCTCCCACGAGGAGACGAAGGAAGTCGTCGCCGTCGCTTGAGGCGCGATATCCGAAGCCGTGGTTCCGCCGCCTGCCAAAGCGCTGATTTCGGACGCGCTCAGGGCTCTGCTGTAAATGCGGAAGTCGTCGATCTGTCCGTTGAAGTAAGGATCGCCGGAAAATTGCGATCTGCCGAGCCAGCTTTGCGTCGTCGCGCCCAGACTCGACGGATTCAGCGTCATGCTCGCGTTCGTCGCGACTTGCACGCCGTCCACGTATAACGTGCCGGTCGAACCCGAAAGGGTGACCGCCACGTGCTTCCACACGCCCGTCGGGAAAGCGGTCGTCGAGCTGATTCGTTGCTCCGCTCCGTTGCCGCTGTTCGTGATGGCGAAACGGAGTCCCGCGCCGCCGGGCTGCGGAGTCAAGAACATGTAGCTGGACGTGCCGGAGCCGATATCGAATATCCGCGTCCAGTTGCTTAAGCTGTTCGCTTTCACCCACGTGGAAATCGTTACGCTCGTGGCGCCATTGGCGATACCGCTCGGCATGCTCACGTAACCGTTCGTGCCGTTCAACGCGACGGCATTGCCGGATTGCCCCGCCGCGAACGTCGCTCCGCCGTTCAACGTGCCCGTCTTGCCGTTGCCGGACGAATCCGAGGCCGACGTTCCGCTCGTCTCGCTGAACTGATAGCGGACTAGCTGATCGGCCAATGCCGCGTTAACGGTGAGCGTCACCGTATCCGATGACGATAGCGCGGAATCGCTGGCCGTCAGCAGGAAGACGTAGGTACCCGTGGCGGTGACGGTCGCGGTCGTGTTCAAGGCGCCCGCGTTCGCGATCGTTGCCGTTCCCGGACCGCTTTGCAAACTCCAAGTCGTCGTTACCGAGCTTCCGTTTGGCAACCCGTCGTCGCTAACCGTACCGGACAACGAAATCGCGGCAGGCAGGTTAACTACGGCGTTGGAACCGGCGTCTACGACAGGCGCGTTATTCACCGCTGCTCCTTGCTGGAGTTTAATGTCGTAAGTCGCGGCCGTACCGATGCTGAGGTTCACCGTCGTCGTTCCGCCGGCCGTCGCGTTAACGGAGCCGACCGCGGCATTGTTGACGAGAATTTGGTACGTGCCCGCGGCAAGGCCCGTGAACGTCACCTTCGTCGTATGCGCCGTGCCCGCCGTCACGTTTTGCAGCGTGAAGTTGACAAAGTTTTTCGCCGTGGCGACCGTAGCGGCCGTGAATTTATCGCGCTCCAGCGTCATGTTAAGCTTTTGCGTAATCAGGTTCAGCTTTTGGCCTACGCCGTCCTTAGGCGTAACGCTGTAGTTGCCGCCGCTTGCCGTCACGTCGCAGCCGTAGCAGTACAGGCCGAAGATCGGATCGACGGCCACGTCGGAGCTGAGGATCCGGATCGCGCCGAACAAGCCGAGATCCGCTTCCCCGGACATGCCGCGCCAACCGTTCTGAAGCGCGCCGCCCCCCAGGCCGAGCGCCGCATAGTTGCCCTTCTCCGCTTGGTAAGTCCAAGCGACCGCGCCGAGATCGGCCGCGTCCGAGCTGATTTGACCGGAGTTAATCGCGCTTACGTTGGCGATCTTCGCGGCGTAGGACAACCGTTGCTCGACTTCCGGCGACGTGGAGTTATTGCGTACCCAATCGTCCATCGCGTAGCCGGCCAAGGAGACAGTGTACTGGAAGTTCCACCAGTTCTCGCCCGTGATCGTTACCGGATCCGCGTAATAGTACCAGACCGGCATTTGGCCGCGGGTTGCCCGGGTTTTCGTATTGATCTTGCTCTTCATCGTATTGTTGTTGTTCATCTTGGCGAGCGTATAGACCGCTTCCTCGCCGGTATTGTCGTAGTTGTATTCCGAACCGTAAGGGTAAGTCGTGTTCGCGAAGTTGTTGTACTTCGTCGCCATCTTGGCGATGACATCGTTCGCTTGCGTCGTCATGCCTTCGTCCTGCAGCGCTTTGATCAGCTCCGGCGTCGTCTGTTCTCCCATTAGGCCCGTGTTCCAGTTGTAAGCGACGGGTCCGTCGTAGAGCGCTTTGAAAATGTTGTAGGCGCGAGACAAATACGTCGTTCTGGTATTCGTATACGTAATCAAATTCGGGTACAGCTTGGCGATCTTGTACATGCTGAAGTACGTGTTGTAAATGTGCGGATAAGCGTAACCCCGGTAAGTCGGCGTGTCGTTCGGGGCGGGCATCAGGAAATCGTAAATCAAATAATCGCTATGGTGTCCCGCCATCAAGTTGGTCCAAATCGTCGTCTCCAAATATTGGTCGAGCGCCGTGACTTCCGACGCGACCGGCTTCTGCACGTTTTTCTCCGCCAGGAACTGGCCGTGCGTGTAACCCCAGTCGTCGCCCCAGCCCCAGTAGCCGTTGAAGACGTTCCGTTTCGCATTGCTTTGCATCAGCCAGTCGTCGAACGCTTTGTCGCGTATATCGCCCGGCACGTTCCACTGCGTGCTATTAACCATGAACGTCGCGTGCCTCTGCAAGGCGGCGTCGATCGGCTCGATCGCGTAGAACTGAAGCACCGTCTTTTCCCCACTGCCGTAGTTGACCGTGATCAAGTTCGGACCGAGATGGCTCATCGTGAGCGAATACAGCTTATGGTCCGTACCCGTCGTGCCCAAGGAAGTAATCGTCGTCTCTGAAGCATATTGCGCCGTAATCGAAGTGATGGCCTTCGACGTATGAAGATCGAACTTGGCCGTCTGGTTCGTCGGTACGATCATGCCCGGCACGACTGTCACGTCCACGAGGCCTTCGCTGTAAAGCCGGTCTTTGACCGCGGTATCGTTCGCCACTTTAATGAGCTTGAAGGCGTACGTTTTGCTGGCCCCCGGCGCAAGCGTCAAGCTCGTGTTCGGCAAATAGCCGCGATTCGTGCTTTTGATGACGTTGGAATGAATGTAGAAGACGTTAAGACCTTCCGACCATCCGCCTTGGTCGCCCGCCCATTTACTGCCCGCGTGCTCTTCGATTCTCCAGCGGTCCTGGTATTCGAAGCCCGCGCCCGTCGTCGCGTCCGGTATCATCAACAGATAAGGACCGATGCCGCTTGGACGGCCGATCGTAAGATAAGAGCCGTTATTGCCGACGAAGGAGTGGGTCACGACCCGCGTCTCGTAAATTTGCTCGTTGTTGCCGCCCGACCAATATTCGTTGAACGGAAGAGGCAATCCGACGTCGCCGAACTCGATCGTCTGCGTGCTCGTGTTCGTCAGTTGGATTTGCCATTGGATATAGTCGCTTACGAGCGAATAAGTCTCGACGAGCTTGAAGTTTTTGACTCCGCTCGCGTTCGTCGAGTTTTGGTACGTTACCGTCGCGGTCGTGCCGCTCTGGCTTTGCGTTCTGCCGTCCGCCGAGCTCTGCGTCAGGGCGGTTTGCCAAGCGCCCGTGCCTAGGCGGTACTTGAACATCAATTCCCCGACCCACTCATGGTCGGCCGTATTTTGTTGCGGAGCGTTCGTCGCGTTCATGACGTAGTTCGTCGGAAAATTGTCTCCGACCAGCTGGATCGACGTGATTTCGCCGTTCGTCCCGGTTTGAACGTTATACGTGCCGTTCGATAACGTATAAGCGAACACCGATTTAGGCAAAAACACGACGCATGCGATCGCCGCGGCCAACATCGCCGTCAGAAATAACGCTCGCCTCGGAAGCCGCAATTTACCCGTTCCTGCTTGTTCAATCACCTTAATTCCTCCTTTTTAATGTACTGCGGGCAAAGCTTGGTTTTTTCGCACTCCCTCCGTTTCTTTAACTTTTGCGTTTCTCGTTGCCAAGCGATGCGCTTATATCCATCACCTCCTTTCAGAGCAAGAGGCCGCGCAGCCGAAGGTGAACCTTCATGCAAGCACGGAAAAATAAAGCCATAGAATGTATGGCCTTGCGACGGGTCTAGTGCTCGGTGGTTGTCGACAATGGAATGATCATTAGTAGGAAGAGAGTTGAGAGTATAATGGGGAATCCTTACGCGGAGTAGTAGGTTATCGTAACTTCTCGAATCGTTATTTAAACGTTTAGACAAAAACACCCTTAGCACCGATAAAACCTCTTTTAAAGCAGGCTTCCGAGTAAGGGTATTTCGTAAATATTCTAGCTGCGTTAAGTACTCTCCCTGACCCAGACCGACATTTCGCCGACGCCGCGGTTCGCCCACGCAAAGTATGGAATCAGTCTTGCCGTCACGTTCTTGGAACGAGATATCGCGTCGCTTCGGTACAAGTCGGAGCCCCAATCCTCCGCGCCCGTTCGGATCGCTTCCGCTTGAATGACTTGCAAGCCGCCCATCAACCCGGAATCGAAATAGGTCGTCAATTCGTTCCGTTCCGAAAGCTGTAGGGTGTGCAATTCGGGTCCGTTGTCCGCCTCTTCGAGGCAGTACACGAAAGGTCCGCGCTGGATCGCCACTTTGCCGATCGTCTGGCGAATGCTCGGGTGACCCTTCATCCGCAATATCGTCATCGGGAACGAGATATCGATTACGTCGCCGTCCTGCCAGAGCCGGGTAATTTTAACGTAGCCGTCCGTCACTTGATTCGGATCGTAAGTATATTTGTAGCCCCCGATATGGATGACCGCTTCGCCCTTGCACCAGCCCGGAATCCGCAGCGCCAAAGTGAACTTCGCCGGCTTAGCCGCGTTGACGCGGAACATCGCGTTCCCGTTCCAAGCGTAGTCCGACAGCTGCTCCAAATTGACCGTCTGCCCGTCCGTCTCCCATTCGATTCGGCTGCCTACGTAAAGATGGGTATATAGCGTGTCGTCCTTAAACGAATAAATATATTGGCCGAGCGAAGCCAGCAATCTGGCGATGTTCGGTGGGCAGCAGGCGCATCCGAACCAACCTTGTCTAACCGGTTTTACGTGAGCGTACGCTTTATTGATTTTGCAGACGTCCGGCTTTACTTCGAGCGGGTTTACGTAGAAAAAATGCTTGCCGTCCTTGGACATGCCGCTGACGACCGTATTGTACAGCGCCCGTTCCATGACGTCGGCGTATTCGGCGCGAGGATCGAGCTGAAGCATCCTTCGCGCGAAGAAAATCAATCCGATCGAGGCGCAAGTCTCGGCGTACATCGTATCGTTAGGCAAATCGTAATCGAGCGTGAACGACTCCCCGTGCGCCATCGACCCGATGCCGCCGGTAATGTACATGCGCTTGGTTACGATGTTGGTCCACAGCTTGCGGCACGCTTCAAGCAGCGCCGCGTCTCCGGTTTCCGCCGCCAACTCCGCCATGCCCGTGCACATGTACACTAACCGTACCGCATGGCCTTCCGCCGTTTCTTGCTTGCGAACGGGGAGATGCGCTTGGCTGTACGAAAGGTCGTGAGACATCGCAAGATCCTTGAAATGAACCGTGCCGCCTCTTTTTTTGAATTCATCCTCGTAAAAGTGGGGCAGCATGCCGCGCTGATCCACGAAAAACCGGCACAATTGCAGATAGGAATCTTTGCCCGTGACATGGTACAGCTTCATGAGAGCAAGCTCGATTTCCTGATGCCCGTCGTAGCCTTTCAATTTCCCCGGTTCGCTTCCGAACACAGTGCCGATATGATCGGCGAATTTGCACGCGATGTCCAGCAGGCGACGCTTTCCCGTAGCCTTCGCATAAGCGACGGCCGCTTCGATGAGATGGCCCGCACAATAGAGCTCGTGGCATTCGGCCAAATTCGTCCATCTCTTGCCGGGCTCCTTCAACGTGAAATACGTGTTTAAGTAGCCGTCCGGCTGCTGCGCTTTGCCGATAATTTCGATCACTTCGTCCGCCACGCGTTCCAGATCGGGATTAGGTGCCGAATCCAGCAAGTAAGCGACGGCTTCAAGCCACTTCGACACGTCGCTGTCCTGGAAAACCATGCCGTAAAAGTCGCCTTGCTCCTCCCCCGCGGCGATTTTGAGGTTGCGGATCGCATGGCTCGGTTCGGCGCCCGGCACGCGGTCGTTCAGCGCTTCCCATTGATAAGGAACGACGACGTCTCGGACGAGCCGGATATATTCAGACCAAAACTCGTCCTGTATCCGTACCTTTTCCAAAGGTATCGAGCTTGTGGAATTGTGTGCCAATAGGGTCTCCTCCGATAAACGTTCAGATTTCTTCGATAAGAAGGGACGGCCTCGCGAGTTGCCGCTCGAACATTAATTTTTTAATCCGGTCAGCGTAATTCCCTCTACGAAATACTTTTGACCGATCAGGTAGAAAATGACGCCCGGAGCAAACGACAGGCACGTGGCTGCCATCGTCAGCGACCAATCTTGCTTCAATTGACCTCTGAAATTGGTAAGTCCCAACGCTATCGTGTATTTATCGCTCGAGTTAATGTAAATCATCTGCTGGAGCAAATCGTTCCATAGGCCGATGAAGATAAACAACGCGACGACGATCATGGCGGGCTTGATTGCCGGCATTATAATGTTGAACAAGATGCGGAAGTACCCGGCTCCGTCGATCGTAGCCGCTTGGTCGAGCTCTCTAGGGATAGAGAGAATAAACTGTCGGATCAAAAAGATATTAAAAGCGCCGCCGCCGCAAAAATAAGGCAGAATCAATGGCAGATAGCTGTCATGGAGCCCCAAGCCCCGCGTCCACCCTATGTACAGCGGAATGAGGGTAACCATGACAGGCAGAAGCATTGAACCGACGCAAAGGGCCCAGATCAAGTTTTTGCCCCGAAACCGCAACCTTGCAAAGGCATATCCGCACAAGGTCGCCGTAAACGTTCCCGCCAAACAAGATGGAACGATAATCACCATCGTATTCCACAAATACTTCCAAAATTTGAATACCCTCAGCGTTTTTTCATAATTGGAAAACAACCAATTTCCAGGTACTAGAGACGGCGGATATTTGTAAATCTCGGGGTTGGTCATCAGAGACGTACGGAAGATCCACCAGATCGGAAAGAGTACGAGTCCGGCAAAGAATAGAATAAGGATAAACGAAATGATATTCCCCGTTCGAGCTTGGCGTTTCTTGCTCTTAAGCTTGCCGTAAGTTACTGCGCTCATCTGTCGTCGCCCCCTTCGGAGAAGATCCACCGATTTGAAGTCTTGAACAAAACGGCGGTAAAGGCGGCAAGAATGGCGAAAATAATAAAGGTCGTCGCGCAAGCATAACCCAACCTGTAATTGACGAAAGCCTGATCGTACATCAGATAAGTCATGAACCTTGAAGAATTGCCCGGGCCGCCATTGGTCAACGAAAGGGCCGGCGTAATGACCTGGAGATTGGCGATCAGGCTCAGCAACAAGTTGTAAAAGATAATCGGCGTCATACAGGGCAAGGTGATATGCTTGAAGCGTTTCCATCCGCCCGCGCCATCCATTTCGGCTGCTTCATGATAGACGCTCGGGACGCTTTGAAGCCCGGCCAGAAAAATAACGATCAAGTTACCCGCCAGCCACACCGCGATCAAGGAAAGAGAAGGAACTACATAATCGGAATCCGCGAGAAAGAGTACTTTATTTAATCCGACTTTGGCGAGCAAATAGTTGAAGAACCCGAAATTCGCTTCGTAAAGCCAGTTCCATCCTACGTAGATGGCGGCAGCCGGCAAAACGAACGGCACGTAAAATACGGCTCTGAAAAAACCTCTTGCCGGAATTTTACGGTTGAGCAGCATCGCGATGAATAGCGAATAAATCAAGCTGCCGGCTACGGATAGAACGGCAAAGTAGATCGTCGCTTTAATCGAATCTTTAATATAGGGATCGGTGGTAAATAGCTTGACATAATTATCGAAGCCGACGAATTCGGGTTTAGCCAATCCCGTCCAATTCGTCAAGCTGATTCCGAGCACCCCGACAAGCGGCGCGTACGTCAGAAAGATCAGTCCGAGGAAAGCGGGAATCAAACAGATATAAGCAACCCGTTGTTCGCTCGAACGTATGCGGGAACGGCGTTTCAGCGGTTTATTGATGGTTTCCATATGTCGCTCCCCATCTCATGTTTGAAGGATGACCGCCGATTGCGAGACCTTGGCGGTCATCCTTCCTATCCGTTATTTGTCGCCTTTATTGGCCGCTTTCAAAGCATCGAGATTTTTGGCGATCGCGTCCTTGGCGGTCGTCTTACCGGTCCAAACATCCCCCAGAATCGATCCGAGCAAGGTGTTGAAGTCCGTCGTATGGTTCGTAAAGAACCAGGAAGCCGGTCTCGCCGCGGACGATTGCGCATAATCGACTACCGCAGACTTGTATTGGTCATACGGAGGGAAGTTCGGATTATCTACCCATTTATGGGTGAGCGTTTCATCCGTATACCATTTTGCCAGCGTTGGCATCCAAATGCCCGATGAAATGAGTCCCCAGTTGTTTTCTTCGGCCGTGTACCATTTGAGCCATTCCATCGCTTCTTTCGGATGCTTGGTCTGGGAGAATACGACGTTGGCGCCGCCCGTGTTGAGGGTAACCTTCTCTTTCATGTAAGGCAATACGGCTACGCCATAGTTCAGCCCTGCTTCCTTGGCCGCATTCAAGCTAGTTCCCACGTTCCATGCACCGTTCGTCGCCATGGCGACCGTTCCTGCAATGATGGTACGCTGAATGCCATCATCGGTCTGTCCGACGGACAACGGGGCAACATGATCTTTCAAGTACAGATCCGCGACTTTCTGAATCCCTTCGGCACTTGCGTCTTCCCCGATTCTCACCTCTGTACCGTCACTGTTATAGAAACCGCCGCCATTGCTAAGCGCCCAAGTTTCCAACTGCCACGGCAGATTTTCGACGGATGCGCCGAACTGTACGATGCTCTGCGAATCAAATCCATCCTCGTCGGGATGTTTGCCGTTCTTGTCGTTCGTCAGCTTCTTGGCCGCGGCTACGAATTCGTCCCACGTCCATGCTTTATCCAGCACGGATGGCGGATAAGCCACGCCTGCTTTGTCGAACATGTCTTTGTTGTAGTAAAGGAGGAGAATTTCATTGGCAGCGGCATAGGCTACCGTCTTGCCTTGATATTTGTAAGCCAAGCTATCCAGCGGTTTGCTGTCGCTTCCCTCGTACATGGAGCTTACGTCGTTCAGCATGCCATCGGAGGACCATTGGATAACGCCGTCTTCCTTCAAGATCCCGGTATCTGGCAATTGACCTGCCGTTGCCTGCGTATTCAACTTGGTCATGTAGCTTTCCCAAGGGACCGCTTGCACCGTTACTTCGATTCCGTCTTGGGAAGCATTGAATTTGTCGGCCGCTTCCTGGGTTTTGTTGCCTTCTTCTTCGCTTCCCCACATCGAATAAGTAATCTTGACCTTCTCCGTTTTAGAAGGCGTCTTCTCCGGTGCCTTTGAAGCCTCTCCCGATGCTGGAGCTGTGTTGTTGTTGTCGTTGTTCCCACCACAGCCTATGACGCTGAATGCCAATGCAGCCAAGAGAAGACCTACCCCAAGTCTCTTTCCTGCTTTCATTGCCCCGCTCTCCCTTCAACATTAGAAAAATTATTTATGTCCAACCGTCTGACCCATCTCCTTGGAAGTTCCAAGTTATAGAGTTAAACGTTTAGCATCACTTTTCCTGCCGTTATAGGCTCAAAACTGTTTTCTAAACGTTTAGATTATTTCGTACAAGAACCCAAAAGATTACATGGTCATCGAGGGAATTCGGATCCCCGCGTACCGCCGTAAGCGGTTACAACCTTGTAATGTTCAGTTTGACGTGCACGGATCCATTCAATCCTCAGGAATGTTGCATGAAATCTTTAAGTATCGGTTGAATCTGACCGTTATCTAAACGTTTAAAAACTTACAACTTTGTTATATCACACGTTTCCTTTTTTATGCAAGCGCTTTTTTTCTCTTTTATTGGCGATTTATTCGACTGTTGGAATATCTTTAATCTCCAAAAACTGCCTATCAACGTTGAAATGAAGGAAAAGGATACCCTGAACGCCTGTTAATTGGTTAAACGATTTGAATGTTGAGTATGCCGGACTTCTCCGACGCCTTATGTTCTGTTTTAGTCATGAAAAATGCTCCCCTCGCGATAAACAGGTTTTATTATTTCACCTGTCTCTCGTTCGGGGAGCATATCCAGACCCTACACGGTGACTCTGAGAACGCCCCATCGATCCTTACCTGCTCGCGCCCCCGCCGCCGGAGGAACCGCCGCCACCGCGGCCCCCTCCGGAGCGCCCGCCGCCTCCGCCGCCTCTTCGGCCGACCATGCTGAGGATGGCCCAAGTGACCGCTCCGCCGGTGAATTTAAAATCCAGCACGATCAGCAAGACGACGCCGAGACCGAGCAGTGTTTTCATGTACGTCGGCATGCTCGCGAAGAAGCCTTCGCCGTCGCTTTGTTGCGCGGGCGCCAGCGGAGCGATGTCTTCAACGCTTCCGGTCGCATCGATGCCGTATTCCGCCGCGACCTCTACGATTAGCGCGCTTTGCGTTTGCATAAACGCTTCATCCAGCTTGCCCGCGTCCCGGTTCGGCACGAAATATTGGTCCAAAATCGCTCCGGCTTTTCCGTCCGTAATCCTTCCTTCGAGACCGTATCCGACTTCGATCCGCACGTGCTTATCCGCAGCGGAATAGAGCAACAGCACGCCGTCGTTAAGCTTGCTGCTGCCTAGACCAAGCTTGCGGAAGGTGTCCACCGCGAGTTGTTCCAGCGTCGTGCCCTCCAGCGACGGCACGGTTACGACGCCGACTTGCGCGGAGCCGGTCTTTTGATTCAGCCATATCGCGGTATTGTATAATCGCACTTTCGTCTCCGAGGAGATAACGTTCGCTTCGTCGACGACGTAAACGCCGTACCTGGAATCGCCTGACGTAGCCGCGGACGCCCCGTTCGCGGCGACCGGAAGCGCCCATAATACCGCGAATAAAAGCAGTGCGGCGATCTTCCTGCCATAACGACGCGGCCCCGTCATCAGAAGTTCACTTCAGGCACGGTCTCCGCGCCAGGCTTCGCCTTGAAAAGCGCCTTCTTATCGAACCCGAACATCCCCGCGTAGATCGACGAAGGAAACTTCTTGATGCGCGTATTATAGTTCGTCACGGCATCGTTGTAATCTTTGCGGGCGATCGCGATCCGGTTCTCCGTGCCGGCCAACTCGTCCATCAGCTTGGAAAACTGCGTGTCCGCCTTCAAGGTCGGATAGTTTTCCACGACGACAAGCAAGCGGGACAGCGCCCCTTCCAGCTCGGCGTTCGCGTTCGACACGTCTTCGGGCGTGCTCGCCCCGGCCAGCTTGGCTCGCGCTGCCGCGATCGACTCGAACACTTCCTTCTCGTGCGCGGCGTATCCTTTGACCGTATTGACCAAGTTCGGAATAACGTCTTCCCGGCGCTGCAGCTGCGTGTCGATATTAGCGAACGCGTTATCCGCCGCGGTGTCCGCGCTGACGATTTTGTTGTACGAGCTAACCGCCGACAAAATGACGATCAAGACGATCGCCCCGACGACCAGCCACACTTTCGTGGAACCTTTCATTCTCGCTCCTCCTTCTTCCTTACCCGACGAAATCGTTAGACAACCCTACTGTATGCAACTCGATTCGCATCATTCCATACAACACTAGTAATTACCCAAATCTTGCTCCGCCAATCTTGCGACGCATGCAAAAACCCCAGACTCGCTACTAGAGCGGTCTGGGGTCTTACGATTATATAAGTCTAGTGAGAGATGAAGGTTAGGATTCGTTTTTTCTCCAGATGACAGTCGGGCTCGTACGAGATAGCTCATCTATCGTTTTGGCTCTGCGGATTTCGATAGCACGCCTATGCGCCGCGAAGCGTCGTCGTGCCGGTGAAGCTTGTATTTCCTTGAATGTGAAATTTCGGCGGGCTTCGCGGACACAGATGACGTTATTTGTTGAAAATAGCTCCAATATACGATTGTAACGGACTCAGTCGCCTCTATCTCACGGAATATCAAGCTTTATTTATATTATTGATGCGAATAACATCCACCGTGTCCGCTGGATGTCTAACTATCGCAATTTTTGCTAACATAAGGTCTCTACGGTCCACAAACTTGCGAGGAACTCGATCGCAAAAAAGCATCGCCCCCTCCGAACCGAATTCGGACTTGGGAACGATGCTTTTACTGTTTCGCAGATTACTTCCGATGCATCTTAAACTCGAGGAACAGCTCGTTATAATGCGCCAACATCCGCTTGCCGAGGTTGTCGTACACTTCTAGCTTGTCGGTGAGCTCCGGCGACGGATAGAACCGCTCGTCTCCCGAAATATCTTCCGGCAGCAGCTTGAGCGCTTCGGCATTCGGAGTGGAGTAACCTACGTATTCGGCGTTGCGCTCGGCGATTTCCGGATCGAGCATGAAGTTCATGAAGGCGTACGCGCCTTCGATGTTCTTCGCCGTCTTCGGAATGACCATGTTGTCGAACCAGACGTTCGAGCCCTCTTGCGGCACGACGTAATCCAGCTTCTCGTTCTCCGACAAAATTTCCGCCGCGTCGCCGGACCAGACGAGACCGACCGAAGCTTCCTCGTTCGCGAGCAGCATTTTGATTTCGTCGCCGACGATCGCTTTCACGTTGGGCGTCAGCTCGTTCAGCTTCCGCTTCGCCTCTTGCAGGTGATCCTCGTTCGTATCGTTCAGCGAATAGCCCAGGCTATTCAGCCCCATCCCCATCACTTCCCGAGCCCCGTCCACGAGCAAAATATCGTTATGAAGCGCGGGGTCCCACAATTCGTCCCAGCTGGTGAACTTATGATCGCCGACCAGCTCGGGGTTATACACGATGCCTACCGTCCCCCAGAAATACGGAATCGAGTACGCGTTCCCCTTATCGAAAGGAAGGTCCATGAAGCGCGGATCGATGTTGCTCAAATTCGGCAACTTCGAATGATCGAGCGGAATGAGAGACCCGTCTTCTTTCATCTTGCTGATCGCGTAGTCGGACGGAATGCTAATATCGAAAGTCGTGCCGCCCTGTTCGATCTTCGTCATCATCGCCTCGTTGGAATCGAACGTCTGATAGATGACCGTAATACCCGTCTTCTCTTCGAATTCGGAGATCAGGTCGGGATCGATATAATCGCCCCAGTTGTAAATCGTCAGCGTATTCCCCCCCGAATACCCTTCGGAAGCGTTCAACCGGTACGTCACGTACATGAGCGCGAAAGAAATGACGAGCACCGCGGCGAACAGCCTGGCTAACTGCTTCATGGCTGCGGCACCCCCAGTCTGGCGCGACGGCCGCTATTGCGGCGGTTGATCAAGTAATAGCCCACGACGAGTACGATCGTCACGAGGAAGATTAAAGTAGACAACGCATTGATATTCAAGGCGATCCCTTGCCGCGCGCGCGAGTAAATCTCGACGGACAGCGTAGTGAAGCCGTTGCCGGTGACGAAGAACGTGACCGCGAAGTCGTCGAGCGAATACGTCAGCGCCATGAAAAATCCGGCGAAGATGCCCGGCTTAATGAACGGAATAACGACTTTGGACAGCACGTTCCAGCCATTGGCCCCGAGGTCCCGCGCCGCGTCGATGAGCGTCGGGCTCATCTCTTGCAGCTTCGGCAACACCATGAGCACGACGATCGGCACGCTGAACGCGACGTGCGACAGCAGCACCGAGGTGAAGCCGAGCTTCACACCCGCGATCGTGAACAAGATGAGGAACGACGCCCCGATAATTACGTCGGGACTGACGATCAGCACGTTGTTCATCGATAACAGCGTGTTTTTGCGCCTGTGGCGCCGGATCCGATGAATGGCGAGCGCCCCGGCGATACCGAAGATCGTCGAAATCGCAGCAGACAACAGCGCGATGACGAGCGTATTCAGCACGATAATCAGCAATCGCGTGTCCTGGAACACTTCGCGGTACCAATCGAGCGTAAAGCCGTCATAACCATGCATCGTCCCGCCGCTGTTGAACGAGTAGAAGACGAGATAAGCGATCGGCGCATACAGAATGAGGAATACGAACACGAGATAGGCGTTGGCCCACTTATTATTTTTACCCATCGACGAGACCTCTCTTCCGCTTGCCCGTTACGATCATGATGATGGCCATCGCGATAATGAGGACGACCGCGATCGAAGACCCCATCCCCCAATCCTGCGTGACGAGAAAATGCTGCTCGATAGCCGTACCCAGCGTAATGACCCGGTTGCCCGCGATGAGACGCGTAATCATAAACAGCGACAGTGCCGGAATGAACACCGCTTGGCAGCCCGCTTTGACGCCTTCGAGCGTGAGCGGGAAGACGACTTTGCGGAACGTCGCCCATGGCGATGCCCCGAGATCCCTGGACGCGTAAATCAGCGACGGATTGAGTTCATCCAAGGCGTTGTAAATCGGCAAAATCATGAACGGAATGAAAATATAAACCGACACGAACACGAAGCTGAAGTCGGTGAACAGGATTTGCTTAGTACCAATCCCTACGAGCTCTAGCACCTTGTTCGCGAAACCGTACGTTCCGAAGATCCCGATGAACGCGTACGTCTTAAGCAACAAGTTAATCCAGCTCGGTACGATTATGAGCAGCAGCCATAGCGACTTATGCTTCGTCCGGGTAAGGAAATATGCGGTCGGGTACGCGACCAGCAGCGAAAATACGGTGATGAGAAACGCGTACCAGAACGAATTAAGCGTCATCCGCAAGTACACCGGAGACAGAAATTTCGTGTAGTTATCGAACGTAAAATTCCCGTCGACGTCGAACACCGAATAATAGACGACAAGCAAAATCGGCGCTACGACGAATAATACCATCCAAGCCAAATACGGTATAAGGAATAGATTTCTAGACCTCGTCATTGGGCAGCCCCTGCTTCCGCCCCGCCGTAGGCTTCGAGACGTCTGTCGAAATCTTCTTCCGTCTCGTTGAACCGCATGACGTGAATCGCCTCCGGATCGAAGCGCAAGCCGATATTATCGCCTACGGTCGCTTTCCGGGTCGAATGAACGAGCCACTCGTTGCCCGCGTTATCGTTGCAGCTGATCTCGTAGTGTACGCCCCGGAACAGCTGGCTATCGACTTTGACTTGGAGATTGCCAAGCTCGGAAGTCGTGATTTCCAAGTCCTCCGGGCGAATGACGATTTCGACGGATTCGTTCGGCAGGAAGCCATGATCGACGCATTCGAACGTCTTGCCCGCGAATCGGACTAAGCCGTCTTCGATCATCGTGCCGGGAACGATGTTCGATTCCCCGATGAAGTCGGCTACGAACCGGTTGATCGGCTCGTCGTAAATATCTACCGGGGTACCGCTTTGCTGTATGACGCCTTGATTCAGGACGAAGATCTCGTCCGACAAGGCGAGTGCTTCTTCTTGGTCGTGCGTGACGAAAATGAACGTAATGCCGAGACGGCGTTGCAGCTCGCGAAGCTCGTACTGCATCTCGGTGCGCAGCTTCAGATCGAGCGCGGACAACGGTTCGTCGAGCAACAGCACTTCCGGCTCGTTGACGATGGCGCGCGCGATCGCGACGCGTTGGCGCTGACCGCCGGACATGTCGGAAATTTCCCTATTCTCGTAGCCGCTCAAGTTGACGAAGCGAAGCGCTTCCTTCACCTTCGCGTCTATGTCGGATTTTTTCCATTTTTTCACCCGCAAGCCGAACGCTACGTTCTCGAATACATTCAAATGCGGAAACAGCGCATAATCTTGGAACACCGTGTTCACCTTACGTTCATGCGCAGGCACGCCATTGATGACCTTACCCTGGAAAACCACGTTGCCCTGGGAAGGCTCGGTGAAGCCCGCGATGAGCCGAAGAATCGTTGTCTTGCCGCAGCCCGAGGGACCGAGCAGCGTGTAAAATTTACCCCGTTCGATCGAGAAGCTGACATCGTTCAGCACTTTCGTGCCGTCATCGTATTTCTTACTGATCCGATCAAACCGAATGATCGGTTGTTGCTCTTGTTGCGACATCCTGAACGCCTCCGCCTTGTTCGACATCCTACCATTTCCCTACATTGTATCATGATCTCCAACCGTTAGACATTCACTCTAATGATCGCTTTTTGACAGATTTCAATTTATCATATATAGTTACTTACATAAAGTAATTAAATATAAAGCAACGGAGGGTTTATGATGGCCTATTCCTTACCTGCCCATACAGTGCTTGGAGAATTGAAGCTGAGGGTACGCAACCTTGCTCACTTGATCACTTTCTATACAGACGTAATCGGACTGCAAGTGTTGAACCGGGACAGCCACAAAGCAGAGCTTACGGCGGACGGGAAGCGAGCGCTGCTGGTGCTCGAGGAGCTTCCGAACGCGATCACGATGCCGGAGCGGTCGACGACCGGACTGTACCATTTCGCTATTCTCGTGCCGAGCCGGAAGCAGCTTGGCTTATCGCTTCGCAGGCTTGCGGAGTATGGGGTGCGAATCGGGCAGGCCGATCACTTGGTGAGCGAAGCGTTATATTTGTCCGATCCCGAGGGCAACGGCATCGAGATTTATCGCGATCGGCCGAGAGACGAATGGGAGTGGGAAGGCGGCAACGTCAAAATGGCGTCCGATCCGCTAGATATTCCGGGCATTCTGCGCGAGGCGGAGGATTCCCCTTGGCAAGGCTTGCCGCCGGAGACGATCATGGGGCATATTCATCTGCACATCGGCGATTTGGCGAAAGCTCGGGCGTTCTATTGCGACCTCCTCGGCTGGGAGATGGCCGCGGACATGTCGCGCATGATGCGCGCCCTCTTCATCTCGGCTGGCGGCTATCACCACCACATCGGCCTCAACGTCTGGGCCGGCGTAGGCGCGCCTCAGCCTCCGGCCAATGCTACGGGCTTGGATTACTTCAAGGTCGTGCTGCCGTCGGCTGCGGAGTTGGATGAAGTCGTGGCTCGCGTGCGAGAATCGGGTGTGGAGATTGCGCAGCAGAATGGGGATTGGGTCGTGAGCGATCCGTTCGGGAATGAGATTAGGTTGGGGTTGGCAGTTTAAGCTAACAAGAACCGCAAAAGACCATGCAGCATAGTAGTCTGCATGGTCTTTTTTGCGGTTTGCGGTTTGCTGCGTGAATCAACGCGGTTTAAATGTAATTCATACAACTAAATTTCACGCCAACCGCTGAGTTCGCCTATTTAGCTGCATTCGTACAGCTAAATTAACTCAAATTCGATGTTACTCCGATAATCCTGCCAATTAGGTGAATGTTTGGCAACTAAACTGCGTATCTCACATTTTTATTGCAAATTAGTTGTAGGTTTTGCAATTAATTACGTAGCAATGGGCTCGAAGTTCATCGTGAACCAGGTTAAAGCGATATCGGCGTGACTTCGATCGAATACACGAATACTTGACCATCGTATTCCACCCACAGCTGAGCGTTAGTCGGATTCCCATCGTTCAGAGGGAACCAATACATGCCACCGTCTTCTTCGGCTTCGACGCCGTCGTCCCGAACAACCTTTATAATGTGCGCGTCGGCTTTACTCAAGGTAGGGTTAATCCCTACCTCGGTAGCGTCAGGATCCACTTCCGCCGTCCATTTGGACGTTTCACCGACAGGTTGGAAGTCGACGAGCGACTCGAAGCTGTCCTCGGCATAAATTCCGCTAAGCGAGAAATCCGCTGGAGGTTGCTCTCCCACCCATATCCGATAATTGAAAATCGTCGGGTGACCGCTGTTGAGCGAATCGTCGATTCGGATTTCGGCCACGTGCCAGCCAGGGGCCAAATCATTCAAATAATAATAGCCGCCGCTGACCGGAATCGGCGTCGAATCCTCATCGAGATAAACCTCTATGCCGCCGCTCTTTGCCGTCTTGCTGGCATACATGATAAAGCTCGCGGAATCGTTGCTTCTATAACTCGAGAAGTAGGTGTTCTCGCTTATCTCTACCGGATTAGACCCGAAGTCAAGTAAATCTGGGTTACCGGATGCCATTACGTACAAGTAAGCTAAATCTCCCGCTTCGACCGGCGGCCTATTCAGATGCAACGTGTACGTCTTCACGGTTTTACCGGAAGGAGACGCTATCGTGATCTCGACCGATTTTCCCGCTCCTATATTGCTAACATCCCTCGAGTTCCAGCTACCGTACTCGTACCAGTCAAGACTAGTATTTTGGCCGTCAATCGTGACGTGCAAGAACGGATTGACACTCGAGCTGAACGGCTTCAAGGCTACGTCCGTTATATTGTTCGGCAAGGTAATGCTGGCTTCCAGCGATTCCCCCGGAATATCGACGGTAGAATACGTATTATAGTGGAATCCGGTTCTGTCGATCACCTGGACGCTATTGAGCGAAAAGGCTATCATCTCCGGAAGCTCATCGACCTTATAGACTAACTCGTGTCCGCCATACGAGAACGTGAAGTTGATCGTGCCGCCGAACCCTATCCCATCAAATGAATAGTAACCATCGGCATCCGCTTCCAAGCTATTGGGCATTCCCTCTACTATCGCTTGAGCACCTTCAAGTTGTACGCCTGTCGGGAGCACTAGCGGCTTAATACGTTGAACTCCGCTTTCACCTGGGACTTCCAGATACCATTGCGTCGGATTATCGAATGCAGCGCCAAGTCCCGTATTATTATCGGCAATGAACCCGATATCAGCAAACGGCTGCGGCAATTCCATGCCTCTGTAGATATGAAGATTATAGATATGGGATTGCTGCATCGCTCTGTCCCACGCGACGATCTCGAAGTCGTACCACCCCGGGACCATGTTGTATTCATCGTCCAACGGAAGCGTTGCTTCCAAGCCCATCATTCCCCAGTCGCGAAGCTCGACTTTCTTGCCGTGGGCCCACTGGAACACTTGGTAATGCTCATGCGAAGGCACAATCTCCAAGTTGGAGTAGCCATCCGTGTCCGGTCCTGCAAAAGCAAAGAAGCTGTTCTCTCCGTAGGAGGTTGCATCGAAAGATTCGCCCTCCGAATAACCAATCGCTACGCTATTCAGCGAGAGTTCCTCTTCGTACGGGGTGCCCCTAAGAATCGTAAATCTGATGACTGACGGGACTTCGTCTTCCATCTTGTACTCGATCCAATAGGTGGTGTACGCATCCTCCGCATTTAGGTGTAATCCAACCGTGAACTGAATGCCCGTGCCCTCATTCGTGTAAGTCGGATGAACAGGATTTGCGGATTCGTCATAGACCGTAACGCTATCCGGATTAGGTGTTCCGTTAGCCAGTGCCATACTCAATTGAACGTCGCTAGTTAACTCAGGGACGGCGACCGAATACTCGTAACGCGTCCCTCCGATTTCATCGGTTCCTTCACTTACGAACCGTGGCAAAGCCGAATCGAGCGACTCCATTACGGACCAACTGCTCACATGATCAGGCAAAGTGTAGATCGAATACTTCACGTCGACCGTCCAAGCTTGCGATGTACCGTTTTGTGCCTTGACGGTGTAGGTTACTAGTTCTTCGAAGTCGTTAGGCGTTGCGCCGCTCGTCTGACGGACATCGCCAATATAAGCGACCGCATTGGAAGAGAGCTCGAAGTTGGCGATAAGTTCGTATAGACTCGTTCCTCTCTCCATCGTGACCTCTACCGAATGAGAAGCCTTATCGATGAATGTCGTTCCTATCTGTTGCGCGAAGCCGAACGACACGATATCTTTGCCCGACGACAAGCTTGGCGACGAGCCCGGAGTCGTCGATGGCGGCGTCTGTCCGTTCTGTCCCGCAAGCTCCTGCTCGCGCTGCTTCGTATCGTCTGCGAAGCGCTTCTTCTCAGAATCGGACAATTGGCTCTCGTATTCGTCCTTCGCCTTCTTCTTCTTAGCATCCTCGGCCTCTTGATCAGCCTTCTGCTTAGCCTTGCGAGCCTCGTCGAGTAAACGCAGCATTTCCTCGTTCTTCTTACGATCTTCCTCTTCCTTAGCTTTGCGGTCAGAGGCAAGCTTCTCCGCTTCTGCTTCTTTCTTGCGTTGCAGCTCCAACTGCGCTTTCTCTTCATCGGTCAGTTGCAGCTTGTTCTTCGATAGATCTATCTCGAAGCCGGATTGCGCTCGCACCTCTTCGATGATCTGATGCAGCCGCTCTGGATTGATTAAACCGCTATCCAATGCTTGGTTGACGAGCGCCCCCAACAAATTTTCCGTATTCGCTTTGAAGCGCACCAGATCCGCTTCCGTGCCGCCGATCTCATCCGGCACTTCGCCGTTTTCGTATTGGTCGACGTGATGCTCGTTCTCTGCCATAATATCCGCAGCGCCTAGTAGAATAGCTCTCACAATTTCGGCGTTTCCTTGTTGCATGAGCTTTGCCAGATCGACGGGAGCAATCGTGATTTCCGAATCGCCGTCGGTTCCCTCATCCGTAACAAGCGCATTCTGCGTCGGGTAAACGTCACGCGTATCGCCGCTTTCGCCCGTCGCCGTCGTCCTGACGACACCGGCAGCTACCATTACTCTCGTCGCTCCGGTATCCGGATTCACCGTTACGAGAAGATGCGTTCCCCGAACGCCCATGACAGCCGTCGGAGTTTCCAGAGTGAACTGGTCGTCGGCGTTCGTGATCGACTTAACGTCGACCCATGCCGAGCCGCTCCACATGCTGACTTTCGTCGTCGTACCTTTTTTACTAGATAGCTTGGAGAACGTCAGCTTCGTATTCGAAGCGATCGTCATCCGGTCATCCTCGGAAGTGCCGTTGGCGAACTGCAGCACGGCGGAACTAGCCGAACCGACCGAGAGTACGTCCCCTTCGTTCAGACTCATTTTGGCGAATGCCGTAAACTCTTTGGAGCCTCCCGCCTTCTTCACCTTAACGGTGCCTTTAAGCTCCTTAATAACAGCTACCCGCGACGACGCGGCCGCCGCTTCCTTCGAGAACGCCCCTAGCAACGGCACGGCTACGATCAAAATAGCCAACCAAATCATAAATCCCTTGCGCATTATAATTACCCTCCTAATAATGAACAACCTATCTCATCAAGCCGTCTGTCTGGACAGTCCGACCAATATATGAAAATAAGACCATCATTCTACCATTTTACAGGAAAAGTACGATAGATTTCGATAATTATTTTGATTTCGCGACAAATATCGAGAAAGTAATAAAATGCATCCTCATTATGAAAAAAACGCCGCGATCTCCGACGTGAAGTGCACCCCTTATAGTGGACATTGTATAAAACACCCTGGTGTTTTACCGATGAAAACTATA